>NZ_NVAP01000004.1 GCF_002567495.1 Bacillus cereus
AGTTTGGCTGTTTTGATTTTAGTGAATTTCTAATTAAATTCATGTGAATTCATAGCTAACGTGATCTCTTTTATAGTTTTACTTTTTAGTTTGACCAGATAGTTCAACAGACTTTTGCGTACAACGCTGCATAGCTGAAATAATCGCTGTTCGCAGTCCTTTTTCCTCTAATGTTGCGACAGCTTCTATTGTCGTTCCGCCTGGAGAACAAACCATATCTTTCAATGCACCTGGATGTATTCCTGTTTCCAGTACCATTTTTGCAGAGCCTAATACAGCTTGAGCTGCGAATTTATAGGCTTGATTTCTTGGCATACCATCTAGTACAGCCGCATCTGCCATTGCTTCTATAATCATATATACATATGCTGGTGAAGACCCACTTACAGATGTTACAACATCCATTAATTTTTCACTTACGATCTCTGTTTGACCAAAACTATTGAAAATGTTTAGTACATCTTCTAAATCTTTTTCTGTCACCATTTCATTAGGGCATAATGCAGACATTCCTTCTCCAACAAGAGCAGGAGTATTAGGCATTACTCTTACAACCTTTACTTTTTTATTAAAGGCATTTTCAGTACTTTCAATACTCTTCCCAGCAGCAATCGTTACGACGATAACATCGTTTTTGATCACTTCTTTTATTTCATTAATTATTGATGCGTATAGGTCTGGTTTGATTGATAAAATTAAAATATCAGCATTTTTAGCTACTTCATTGTTGTCAGTAGTTGTAGTCAGTCCATATTTTTCACTAGCGTTTTTTAAATTAGCAGTGTTTAAATCTGAACAAATAATATGATTTGAAGACACTACATTTTTGCTTATCATTCCGCCAATCATAGCCATGCCCATGTTTCCGCATCCGATGAATCCAATTTGTTTATCCATAATAACTCAATCTTGCTCCTTTTATAGTCAATTATATCGGTTTGTTATTGTTATCTTAGAATAACAATAACATTTCCATGCAATATAAAGAAACATTCTAAGAGAATATTTTCCCTTTTGCAATACAAAAAGATAAAAATTAATTATATTCGATATTATGTAAATATATACACTATAATTTAAGGTTTTATGTTTATGAATATGAGTTAAACTTATATCAATTTGTATTTTCATTCAGTAGGGCAATAATTTCATACAAGTAACTTGTGGCTCTATTTATTTTTAAAAATACCTCTTGACACCGAATCGAACTATATCGCATAATATAAAAAAATTAGATTGAAAATCGTTGAAGGGAATTAGTACATATGTCTTCTTGCGAAAGAGAGTGGAATTCACCGGCTGAAAGATTCCTCGTATAGAATGTATCGAACCTATCCCTGAGTCTTAAATGAAAGTTTAGGCGTTCGCCTGCGTTATAGGCACCAAGTGGATATCTATGTATATCAATTAAGGTGGTACCGCGGAACAGTGACCGTTTCGTCCTTTTTATTTTATTAAGGGCGAAGCGGTCATTTTTATTTTGCCCTTTAATACGATAGGTGCAGAATAGTAATCGCTGCACACTGAGTGTAATGTATGAAAAAACTTTGATTTTAGACTTGGGGGATTCAAAAGTGAAAAAACAACGAATTGTTGTAAAGATTGGGAGTAGTTCTCTGGCAGCTAGTCATGGAGGTATCTCTAAGGAACAACTTTCAGATCACGTTGCAGCATTGGCTCGATTGAAACAGGAAGGCCATGAGGTTGTGCTCATTACATCTGGGGCTGTCGCTGCAGGTTTTTCTGCTCTAGGGTATCCTAGCAGACCTGTAACAATTAAAGGGAAACAGGCAGCGGCAACTGTCGGGCAAAGTTTATTAATGCAGGCGTACACGGAAGAATTCCGTAAATATGACATTGTTACTGCACAACTTTTACTAACGAGAAGTGATTTTTCTCGAAAAGAACAATACGGTAATGCGTACGCCACTTTAGGTGAGCTGTTAAATCGTTCTGCTCTTCCTATCATCAATGAAAATGATTCCATTTCTTTAGAGGAGCTGACGTTCGGTGATAATGATATGCTGTCAGCCTTAGTAAGTGGACTTGTTTCGGCAGATACGCTCATGATTTTTACGGATGTGAACGGTTTATATGACCAAAACCCTCAGAAAAATGCGGATGCGAAAAAATATTATTTCCTTCCAGAAGTTACAGAAGAAATTGCCTCACTTGCTGGAGATGCTGGCTCAAAACTTGGGACTGGCGGAATGAAATCAAAAATAGATGCCGCAAAGACGGCGCTGTCTCTTGGGGTAAGTGTATTTATCGGTACAGGAAGAGGACCGGAGAAGTTTTTAGATGTGTTAAAGGGAAAAGGTGACGGCACGTATATCGGTAACGCACCTCAAAAAGTGATCAAAATGAACAAGCAATGGATCGCCTTGCATTCGCTTGTTAGCGGACAAATTGAAGTAGATGCCGGGGCAGCTGCTGCCATCATTCAGCATGGAAAGAGTTTACTTCCAGCTGGTGTTACGAATGTATCAGGATTTTTCCAAGTGGGTGAAGTTGTAGAGGTTGTAACGCAACAAGGGCGCGTAATAGGAAAAGGACAATGCACATATAGTGCAGAGGAACTAAGAGATGTAAAAGGTATGCAAAGCCAAGATATTCAGTCAAGAGGCGAGAGACATAGCTATGAAGTCATCCATAGGGATCATTGGGTTTCACTTTAAAAAGGAGGAAATAAAAATGAATGAAGTGTTGGCAAAGGGGAAAAAGGCGAAAGAAGTCGCTAGAGAACTTGTACTTAAATCTACAGATCAAAAAAACGAAGCACTTGCCGCAATTGCAGAGCAGCTAATAGTGGAAACAGCTTATATTTTAGAAGAGAATAAGCGGGATATTGAAGAAGGTAAGGAGAAAGGATTTTCCGATTCTCTCCTTGATCGTCTTATGCTAAATGAACAGCGCATTTTTGATATGGCTGAAGGTATTAAGCAGTTAATTGATTTACGTGATCCTGTTGGAGAATGTGTAAGTGCATGGGAAAGACCCAATGGACTATCTATTCAGGAAATGCGTGTACCACTTGGTGTTGTCGGGATGATTTATGAGGCAAGACCGAATGTAACAGTTGATGCTGCTACAATTTGCTTGAAAACAGGAAACGCAGTAATACTACGTGGTAGCTCTTCTGCTATTCATTCTAACAAAGCCATCGTTAGCGTTATTCATCGGGCACTCAAAAAAACAACCTTGCCGCAAGAAAGTGTACAGCTTATAGAAGATACAACGAGAGATAGTGCAAAACAGTTGTTTACATTGAACGAGTATTTGGATGTTCTTATACCAAGAGGTGGCAAGCAATTAATTGATACTGTAGTGAGAGAAGCGTCTGTTCCAGTACTAGAAACGGGTGCGGGAAATTGTCATATATTCATTGATGAAACGGCAGATAAACAAATGGCATTTGATATTATTATAAATGCAAAAACGCAGCGTCCATCTGTATGTAATGCGATTGAAACGATTGTACTGCATGAGAATTGGGCGAAGCAATATGGTAGCGAGCTATTTTCTTCCTTGAAGGAAAGGGGAGTAGAACTACGTGGTGATAATAAAGCATTAGCAATTGATTCTTCTATTGTACTTGCTTCAGAAGAAGACTGGGAAACAGAGTTTTTATCTCTCACACTAGCAGTGAAAGTCGTTTCCTCTGTAGAAGAAGCGATTCATCATATAAATACGTATGGCTCCATGCATTCTGAAGCGATTATTACAGAAAACGAGGAAAACGTCAGCAAGTTTTTCACAGCTGTAGATGCAGCAGCACTTTACCATAATGCATCGACTCGTTTTACAGATGGATCTGAATTCGGATTCGGAGCAGAAATTGGTATCAGTACGCAAAAGCTACACGTAAGGGGACCAATGGGACTTCCAGCATTAACTTCCACAAAATATGTGATTCGTGGAAACGGACAAATCCGGAGCTAAGAATAACAAAAGACATCCAATTTAATTGAGATGTCTTTTGTTAATATAATATCCATTTACCATACAAAAAGCCCTACAAGCATAGCGCTTAATAAAGAAACAGCCATCCCGCTAACAAGAAGCTTCCAAACATTTTTACCGATCACTGATGATTTTTCCCCGCCAAATAATGAATTGTAAGTTCCGTAAATCATACCTACTGTACTAAAGTTAGCAAAAGAAGCTAGAAATGTTGTTGCAACGGCAATCGTATGCGGCTGCAAGGACTTTAAGTTTGATTTTAAATCCATCATGGCAACAAATTCATTCGTCGTAATTTTTATTCCCATTAATTCAGCTACATACATAGCATCTTTGCCGGATAAACCGAGTAAAAAAGCGAAGGGACTAAAGATAATAGAGAAGATTTTTTGAATTGTTAAGCCTGTTACAAAAAAGCTCAAAATCCCATTTAAACATGCTGTTAAAGCTACATAACCAATTACCATAGCTAAAATAACGATAACCATATTCATCCCGACTAACATACTGTTTGAAATAGTAGAAAAGAAATCTTTTTTTTCATGTTTTGAAGGTGTATATACGACATCTTCTTCTTTCGTAACTTCTACAGGGTTTAAAACATTGGCTAAAATTAATGCGTTTATACAATTTAAAGGTATAGCGCTGAAAATATATGTTGCTGGAACCATTGATAAATACGCCCCAAGAATGGATCCGCTAACGCTACTCATACTCATAATTCCAAAAGTTAATAATCGATTTTCTTTTAAAACAGATAATTGATCACGCACAACTGCAAGTGCTTCGGTGTTCCCTAAAAACATCATTTGAATGGAAAAGAAACTTTCTAACTTTGGCAAACGAGAAATCTTTGAAATAACTGCACCTACTTTATCAATAATCCAAGTTAATATTCCGAAATAAGATAGAATATCGAAAAAAGTAATAACAAAAATGATAGGAAGTAATGCACTAAAGAAGAAATCAATGTGTGGACTGTCCATAGCGGAAGGAAATGCAAATCGAATACCTTCGTTCGCGCATGTCAGTAGCCAACTGAAAAATGATGCTATTTTATTAATGATAATACTGCCTAGCTTTGTGCCTAACATAAACCACGTAATAAAAAGCTCCAATATGATGAGAATTACAATTGGTCTCCATTTTATATGTTTTTTATTAGGCGAACATAAAAAAACGATTAATATGACAACGAAAATCCCTAACATATTTAATATGAAATGCATGTCAACAACTCCTTGAGCTTTATTATTTGTATATAAAAAAGCTCTTATCCTTCTTAATTTAGAATGAATGTGGTTTAATTTATATTTTTATAAATTCTAAAAATATAGAAGGAAAAATTCGATAAAAGTAGAATTTAATATATAGCAAACAAGGAGGGGATCAAATGGAAGTCTTTCACGTAACGAATAGAAAAAGGGAAACATACAACGTGCAAGTAAAATATTCGATACTTTTCGAATGCGCACTTGGCATTGCAGCAATTACTCATAAAAGGTTAATCGATACTCTTGAAAAGACTCAAAGTGAATGGGAAGAAATTAGACAATCATTAACGGAAGAGATGAGAGAGCACTTACAGTTTGTAGAAGAGCACAATACGTGGAAAGCATTGCTTCAGTTATTGTATGAAGAGGATTTTCAGGACTTATCACAGTTTTATGCTAAAATTGATTCACTTTCAGAAGAAGATTTGAAATTTATATGTTTACCGTTTTTAGGAGAGAAGTATGAAGAGAAAAGACGTTTAGCAGCAGGTGGGGAAGCATCTGCAATATATGAACTAAAGGAACTGACAAATGATCATCAGTTTTTCTCTACTTATATTAGCTTTATATGTGATGTAGATGTACAAGTGCTGAAATCTCATTTAATCGTTGTAATGACAGGTTGGTATGAGAGTGTAATTAAGAAAGGGGAAGAAGAAATACTTTCTATATTAAAACGAGATTATGAAGCAAAAAATGAAATGAATAAAAAGATGAAACCGGAAGAGTTTGTCGAGTGGGCGACTGGCGGAGTGAACTATATGCCAGAGCCAAGTGTTCATCACGTACTTCTTATTCCGCAAATGACGTACAGACCGTGGAATATTGAAGCAGATATTGATGATACGAAAGTATTTCATTATCCAGTTGCGAATGAAAGCATTCATCCCGAAGATCCATATGAACCGAATTATTTTTTAGTTCAAAAACATAAGGCTCTTGGAGATGAAGCGCGATTGCGAATTGTAAAAATGTTGTTTGAAAAAGAACGTACACTACAGGAAATAACGGAAAGATTGCAGCTTGGTAAATCGACAGTACACCATCATTTGAAATTGTTACGTGCAGCGAAGTTAGTTGATATACATGAGGGAAAGTATGTATTAAGGAAAAAAGCAGTACAGTCGTTAGCGAAAGAATTAGAAGCGTTTTTAAATAGATAATATACAACAAGAATGTACATAAAGTGAAACTTTAATCAGTGGGGGTTTTGTTCCTCCCCCACTGATTATTAGTTGAACCAATCGGGCTTTTATGGGCAGTTGATCCCAAATTAACTTCTTTGCTTCTGCTGAATTTTGAGGTGGGGGTCTTACTGCCCGTTAATGCGGGATAGAGGGAGGAATTTAAGAGAAAAGTTGGTGAGATATAGTGAAGAGTGTATTGAAAAATCGTTCTTTCTTTTTTATGTGGATTGGTAGTGCAATCTCAGAATTAGGAGGGGCTTTCGGAACGTTATGTAATTCAATTCTAGTATATGAGTTAACGGGATCGAAAACAGCATTAAGTAGTATGTGGCTATTATATTTTATCCCATCTCTCATACTACAATTAATAAGTGGACCATGTATTGATAAATGGAGCCGAAAGTGGATTATGATTTTTTCACAATGGATACGAGCGGTAGTATTCTTACTACCTTTAGCTATGCTAGTTACAAGTAGTCTAGAAGTTTGGCATATTTACGCTGTTCAAATTGTAGTTGGACTTATTACACCCCTCTATACACCTGCGAGTCAAGCAATTACACCGAGCATTGTAAGTAAGGAACAACTTCAAGACGCAAATGCGTATATTGATGGAATGACTCGTCTCATGATGTTTCTTGCGCCAGTATTAGGCGGAGTAGTGATTCATTTGATTGGAGCGGAATTTACATTATCTTTCGTATGTATTTGTCTATTTGTTAGTGGTGCTTTCTTATTTTATATAGAAGAAAGGAGAACAACACAACATATCCGGAAAACGTGGCTAGAACAGTTTCTTCAAGGCTTTACATATTTTTTTACCAAACCAATCATCGTTTGGCTCGGTATATTTCTTACTTTCGTGCAATTTGGAGTAGGGGTAACGATGGTTACAAACCTTCCTTATATAAAAGACGAGCTATCAGCGGGATATGCGGAGTATGGCTATTTCATGGCGGGTTTCCCACTTGGCTACGTAATTGGCTCAGCATTAGTCGGAAAAGTAACATATAAAAGTCGGCGCATACTTATGCTTGGGGGATTGTTTATAGGAGGAATCACATACATTTCTTTAGGGTTTAATCATAGTATTGCAATCGCGGTAATAATTGAGGTAATAGCAGGGATTTGTATCGCATTTTTCAATGTTCATAACACGACAATATGCCAACAAACGGTCCCGAATAATATGATAGGACAAGTATTTTCAGTGCGATTATTTTTCATACGATCCGCTATGCCGTTAGGTGTGTTAGTAGGGGGGATATTGAGTGAAATGTGGGGAGTAAGAGCGCTATATGTAATCATCGGTGCAATTATATGTGTCACCTCTTTAATAGGAATGTTACTTCCGTATTTCAAATTTTTAGATGAGGCGATAGAAAAGAAATCAGCATAATTCAAAAAATCAAAACTTTATAATTGAAAATAATTATCATAATCAATTATAATAGAAGCATACTAGTATTCGTATTACAAAGAGGGAGTGGGATATATGTTTATCGAAACGAAAACATTTACAGTAAAAGAAGGTACATCAAATATAGTTGTAGAACGTTTTACTGGAGAAGGTATAATTGAAAAATTTGAAGGCTTCATCGACTTGAGTGTTCTCGTGAAAAAAGTAAGACGCGGCGACGAAGAAGTTGTCGTAATGATTCGCTGGGAATCTGAAGAAGCATGGAAAAATTGGGAAACAAGTGAAGAACACTTAGCTGGACATAGAGCGGGCCGTGGTAAACCAAAACCAGATCATATTATTAATGTGGATCATGCGGTTTATTATGTGAAATCATCGAAAGCGGCTTATCAACAGTCGTAATATACAAAGCAGAGGATACATGTTGTAGAAGCAAACATGTATCCTCTTTTTTAGTAATGAGGGGGGAATGGAAATGATAGAAAGTTTTTCATTCATTACAAATGAAAAACATAAAAAATTAGTACAAACAATTTTAAACGAATGTTTATCTGTAGATAAGGTACATGGATTCATGCTCATCGGATCTGTTGCAAGAGGTGATGCATATCCTGAATCTGATTTAGACTTATATATTCTTTTAGAAGAAGGACAAAAGAAGAATTTTCATTCTGAAACACGAAAAGATATTTTAGTTGAATATAAGTATGCAGATGTTAATCAAGTACAAGTAAACTTTAAAAACAATCCGATGGAACTATACTCTTTTATAGAAGGGAAAATTTTATTTGATAAAAGCGGCGAGTTGAAAAAATTAAAGGCAATAGCTACATATGAATTTGAAAACTACCATGTTTCTAGAGATAAAGTAAGGGAGATTTCTCATTGGTTACATAGTTCATTCATTAAAATTAAGGCTGCTCTGAAAGCAAATGATGAGCTAAAGGCTTCATATATAATTCATACGTCAACTTGGACATTGTTAGAAGGGATATGTGCTATTAATAATAAGCCAGTACCTCCACCTGGGTCTGCTTTAATGTATATTCAAGTGTTGCCAAATAAACCAATTCATTTGGAGGCATTACTTCATAAATTATTTTTAGGAGATACAACAGAGCGCATCTCTGCAGCAATTGCCTTGATTGAATGGATTTTACATAATTTAGAGAATAGATAATATGGCTATTACAATTGTCAGTTTATATAGGTAAATGAACATTTCATGCCGAATTGTTCATATGATTGCATTCATTTAAAAAAGTTCTAGGCTATAGAAAAAAGTATTAGACTATAAAGCATAGTCTTAGACAGAACGCTTGGATATCTTGTCTTACATATTTAAGTGTTATGAAAATGCGTCTAAATACCCTCTGTTTAAAAGGAGATGAGTACATGAAGCTGAATCATTTGAATTTATGTGTTGATGATTTATCGGAAGCGAGACATTTCTTTGAAACATTTTTTGATTTTCAATTTTTGGAACAAAAAGGGAAAGCGCTTGTAGTGATGAGTGATGAGAGTGGATTTATACTTGTACTAAGTGATCCAAAGGCATTTAAGGGGAATAAGGAAGTTACGTATCCGGAAGCTTTTCATATTGGTTTTTTAGTGGATACATCAAGTGAAGTGGATCAAGCGTATAATCGCTTAGTAGCAGGCGGCATTGAAATAGACAAGGAACCTTATTCGATGAGAGGTAGTAGTTATGGTTTTTATTTTACAGTATTTAATGGCTTATTAATTGAAGTGTCTTGTCTTGATTATAGAGAAGGTAAGAAAGTTTCAAAACTTAATAGCGATCAACAAGAGTAATCATTTGAAGGGGTATATATAGCCCCTTATCCAGTTTGGAAAGGGGCTTGCTTATTTTATTACCTTATTTATCTTACTATTTGTGGATTGATTAAAGTCTTACCTTATTTTTCTATCTGAATTTCAAATTCAAGCACAGCTTGATCTTTCCTAAACGGCATACTGAGTTCTTTAAATCGTAAGCTTATTCCAGACAAATTATCAGGAAGGACAGGAGATACAACGAATTGATGATTCATATGTCCATCGGTGCCGCCACCACCTTCTGACCAGCAATCGTATGTATCATCTATTGATAATTGGAAGAAACTATGAGGCTTATTTTCAATAAAAGCTTCATCCGTGGAATCCCAATCGCTATATAAATAAACTACACTAGCATTTGCATATTGCCGAATAAAAGTTACAGTATACATGACGCCATTATGTTCATAAGTTTTAAAAACAGGTACATGTTTTTTAAACTCAGTTGGTTCAACGCGGGGTTTAAATTCTTCTTCATCCATCATGGAAGAGAATAATGAGTTTAGATAGTCTGGATAAAATTCGTATTGCTTTGCCCATTTATAAATCGCTTCATCATGTGGAAAACCTGGGTCACCACCTGAAAGTTCTTTTAATAGGGCGCAAATTTTTTCATCAATAGAGTATAAGCGTTCATCGTAATGATCGGTAGGGCGTTCGAAAGTCATTCTTCGCATAATCATTTCTCCTTTACTTTATTTTAACAAAAAAGACAGACTAATAAATAGTCTGTCTTTTTACATTAATTCTTCACATCATCATAAAGTTCAAGCGCCTCTTTCACATTCAATCTATTCTTCACAATGCCATGTATTGCTTGAATCATCGCAGCTGGGTGCTCAGATTGCCATATGTTTCGGCCCATGTCTACTCCGATCGCGCCTTCTTGCAGTGCATTGTACGTAATGTTTAATGCGTCTTCGATTGAGTCTAGTTTTGGTCCACCAGCGATGACAACTGGGGCAGGGCATGTGCTCGTTATTTTTTCGAATCCTTCGCAGTAATACGTTTTAATAATATCAGCACCCATTTCAACACATACGCGGGAAGCAAGTGCTAGAAAACGAGCTTCACGTTTTTGTAGTTCTTTCGCAACTGCCGTAATACCGAGTACTGGCAGACCATAATCGTGAGCTTCAGAGACTACGTTTGCGAGATTTGTAACAGTTTGTGTTTCATAGTCTGATCCGACGAATACAGAAACGCCGACGCCAATTGCGTTTTGTTTTACTGCTTCTTTTACAGGTGTAACAATTGTTTCATTTGCTAAATCTTTACCGACGACAGTAGCTCCACCAGATACACGCATAACCATCGGTGTGCTGCAGTTTTCAGGAATGCAGGAGCTAAGTACACCGCGTGTTAAAAAGAGGGAGTCTGTATAAGGAAGTAAGTTTTTAACTGTTTCAAGTGGTTGTTCTAGCCCGTGAATTGGCCCTAAAAAGTAGCCGTGATCTATTGCTAACATAACCGCTCTACCATCAGGTAAAATTGTATTTAATCGATTTTTAAATCCCCAAGTCATTCGAAATCACTCCTTCGTTAATGTTGGATTTTCCGTTTGTACGGTATCTTTATTTGGTAAATGTGGTGACTTTATAAAAACAGCTTTAAAAGGTTTGTCAGAATGGTTAATCAGATAGTGCGATTCATGAGGGCGAACTTGCAGGACATCACCTTGTTTAATCGGAACTCTTTCGTTATTTACATAGAAGTCTATTTCACCTTCTAACGCATAAAAAACTTCTTCACACGTTGTATGGTAATGATTTTGAAACTCTTGCCCAGGCTGAATGACAACAAGACCAAGATCAATATTAGGTCCTTGTATTAAATATTTTGGCCCGTTATCACCGAAGCGATAGGAGAAGTCATTTTCATTCGCTTTTAACATACATTTCACTCCTTTATGTAAATGTGTTACAGTGCACCTGGCGCAATCCACATATGTTTTGTAAGTCCTTTATCAGCTAAAGCGAGCTGGCTGTTATACACGGTTTTCCATGTTTCATAGAATTCCTTGTATAGCTCGTGATTTTCAGTGATTGGTTCAAATGTATTTTCCCACTGTACAAATTGTTCGGCAGTCTCCTCCATAGATGTATATATTCCAGCGCCAACTCCGGCAGCAATTGCAGTTCCTAAAGCAGCTGCTTCTTTCACAACGGGTACTTTTACAGGAATGCCGAGTACGTCTGAAAGAATTTGTGGCCATAGTTTTCCTTTAGCACCACCACCAGCAAAAACAACTTCAGAAGGGAATGTACCGGTAAGATTTTCAATTAGTTTTAAGTTTCCAAGTGTAACAAAGGCCGCATTTTCTTCAATAGCTCGGAACATTTCCTTTTTTCCACATTTGTCAGTGTCTAAACTTAAATTTAAGAATGAGGGTGCCGCATGACGCCAAGAAATGTAGTTCATAACGTTTGAAAAAGTAGGGATAATACCATATGATCCGACAGGTACGTCTTTCGCTTGTTCTTCTAATAGTTCATAAGCATCTATACCAAGTTTTTCAGCGAGTTTCTTTTCTTCTTGGCAAAAAGCGTCTCGAAACCAGCGCATAACAAGACCAGGGAAAAAAGCGATTGTTTCATATTGCCATAGATTCGGAATGACATGGCAATTTACACGAATCGCAGCATATGGATCTGTAATTGGTTCTGTCATATTTACTTCTTGTTGCCAAAAGCTCCCTCCGCATATTAATGTTTGATTTGGTTTCACGACTCCAGTTCCGAGTGATGCCATTTGAGCATCTCCGCCGCCAGCGACGACAGGAATTTCTTCCAGTAATCCAGTTAATGCTGCACACTCTTTTGTAACGTTTCCGATTACTGTACCAGCCTCATTTACTTTTGGTGAAAATGGCAAAGTTAGCCCGCACTCTTTAGCGATATCGTTATTCCAAGTTCTATTTTGTAAGTTAAAGATTCCGGACGTACAACCGTTTGAAGGATCGATTTGCAGTACATCGCTTAATTTATACAAAATCCAATCGTTTAACATCGTAAAGGAGTGAATATTACAATAGGTTTCTGGTTCATGTTTTTTAATCCAAAGTAGACGTGGTAAAGCACCTAATGAAAAAGTTTGCCCAGATTTTCTGTATAAATCTTCTTCGAGGTGTGAGCGGATTTCTTTTAGCTCACTAACTTCAGCGGATGCACGGCCATCAACATTTGCACATGCCCATATTTCTTGCCCATTTTTATCATATAAAACAAAACCTTCCCGCATACTTGTAGCGCTAATAGCTTGAATAGAAGAGGGGGGTATATTACTTTTTTGTAGGACTTCTTTCGTACACTGTTGTACAAGCTTCCAGTTTTCTTTTACATCAAAATTCATAGAACCTGGGTAACGAGGATCCGTTTTATGAACCCATTCTTTTTGACTTACTGCAATTTGATTGCCATGTAAATCAAAAAGAACAGCTCGAATGCTTCCTGTACCAGCATCGAAAGCTAACAAAGTAGACATTAAGAATCACCGTCCTTTCGTAATAAAGAGAGCGCAGTATCTTCATCAGTAATTAATGTATGAATAAATTTTCCTTTTAAAGCCCCATAAATGGCGTTTATCTTTTGAATACCTCCAGCAACACCTACGACATGATTCATATTGCGCAGAATAGAGAGAGGTGTGCCAATTAGGCGATTGTGATGTGGAAGCTCTAATAAATCGCCATTCGTATTATAAAACTGTCCTAAAATATCACCAGCACCGTTTTGGTTACGAATATATGTCATTTCACGTAGTGTTAGTTTTTCTTCTTTCACAATAGTGGCATCTTGAGATAAACCGCCAATACCGACAACTGCTGTTTGAGCAAGTGAAGCGACATGCAGCATATCTTTCACACCTGGTTCTGATAAAATACTTTGTGCCATTTCGGTTGTAGATGCTAGAAAAGGAGTAGGAATAATATGAAGATCACCTTGCATGTAGTGTAAATAGTTTAGTCTTCTTGGGAGATAGTGGTTTACGCCCCCTGTTAGCGTTACGATTGAAAGATTAATAGAGCTTTCAAAATGAATGTTTTCTAGCATTTTACTAATCGTTTCACCCCAGCCTATGCCGAGTAAATCGCCTTGCTGGAGCTGTGTCTCTAAATATTGGGCAGCAGCTTTTCCGAGAGAAGCTGCATAATTGTTTGCTGGGGTAGGGATTATAAAAGCATCTTTTAAGTGGAATTTCTTTATTAGGTCACGTTCAATGCTCAAGCAGTGCAAACCAGTACCTTTTACATGAAAGGTAACGATACCTTCACTGCGTGCTTTATCTAATAATCGCATCACTTTATTTCTTGAAATGTGAAGAAGTGAAGCAATCTCTTGTTGTGTAAGTTGATCCTTGTAATAGTACCAAGCTACTTTAGTTAATAAATTCTCTTCATAGTTAAGCTGTGTCATACTCTTCATCCCTTTCAACAATTGCCCACTGCTTAAACATATGTGCGACATATTTTGTTTATTCCAGTTGAAACGATTAATAGTACAGTGAAAAAAGTGTTCTAGATATGAAAAAAGGAATATACAATGCTACAAAACAAGTAGAACAAATAATTATTTTCTCAAAAAATGTTCTGGATAGAGGCAGGTGACATCATATGGAGAATGTGCCCTTATTACAAGTGAAGAAAATGAGTAAAGCATTTTTGAATCAACTTGTGCTAAAGGAAGTGAACTTACAAGTAGAGCATGGTGATATATACGCTTTAGTTGGGGGAAATGGCGCCGGGAAATCAACATTAATGAAAATATTAACGGGGTTATATTCGTATGATAGTGGAGAAATGTATGTGAAAGGGAAGAGACAGCAGTTTGCGAATCCAAAAGAAGCACACCAAGAAGGTATTTATTTAATACCACAAGAACCGCTCATTTTTCCGCATATGACTATTGAAGAAAATATATGTATTGGATTAAAAGGGAATAGAAAGAAACTAAAAGTAAAAGTTCAGCAATTAATTGACAGTTTAAGTTGGGATATTGATCTTAAGAAACAGGGCGGATCGTTATCCATTGCGCAGCAACAGTTAGTAGAAATCATTAGAGGATTAATACGAGACGCTGAGATTCTTATTTTAGATGAGCCAACATCGACATTAACAACTCATGAAATCAAGAGTCTTTTTGTGCTGATGAAAAGTTTGCAAGAAAAAAGAATTGGAATGATATATATTACACATCGTTTTCCAGAAATCTTTGAAATCTCCAATAAAGTAGCGATATTACGTGATGGAACAATTGCGAGTCAAGGGGATGTATGTGACTATACATATGACACGCTGATGGAGGGGCTATTGCCAAAAGGGTATAAACAGGAAGAAAAAAGAGAAATAGTTCAAGAGACAGAAAGAACGAAAAAAGTATTAGAAGTAGCGAATGTGACTAGTCACTCATTCGAGAATATATCATTCACTGTACATGCTGGAGAGATTGTGGGGATTGCTGGCATTGTTGGATCAGGTAGAACGGAATTAGCGGAAGCAATATTTGGATTGGAAGCTATAAAATCAGGTTCTATTTTATTAGAAGGAAAACTAATTGATACATGTCCTTTGCATAAAAGATTAAGCGAAGGGCTCGTTTATGTGCCGGAAGATAGGGCGAGGAATGGAATTTTCTCCATTGTATCTGTCAAAGAAAATATTACTGCAGCATGTTTACAGCAAAATAATCGCTTTTTTATTAACCAAGAAAAAGAAAGCGCTTTAGTAAAGTCGTTTATAGAAAAGTTCCGAATTGTTGTACCAAGTATGAATGAAAAACTTACATCTTTATCGGGAGGTAATCAGCAAAAAGTCGTGCTTGCGAAATATCTTGCATGTAATCCCAAAATCATTATTCTTGATGAACCAACTCGCGGAATTGATGCAAAAGCAAGGCTTGAAGTGTATGAAACGATAGAAAAAATGAAAAGAGAAGGACTCGCCATATTATTCATTTCTTCAGATGTTGAGGAAATTTTCCAATTAGTTAACCGTGTATACGTCATGCGAAATGGTCAATTTGTTTCTCATTTGGAGAAAGAACAAATAAATGTAGAAGAAGTTACACGTCTTGCATACGGAGGTGTAACGGAATGAAACGCATGTATAAAATGCACGAAACGTCTATCATACTGTTACTACTAATTTATATAGCCATTGTCGGGATGATAAATCCTAGTTTTGTTCAGTTTAACTCGTTATCTTTAATGATGAAATCAAGCGTTATTTTAGTCGTTCTAGCAATGGGCCAATCGTTCGTTTTATTTACGAAAAATATAGACGTATCAGTTGGCTCAATTATGGGATTAAGCGCGGCAGTTTGCGGGATGTTATTAACGAACGGATATAGTGCGGTCTTGTCGATACTTGCTGCTATAATGCTTGGTGCTAGTATCGGTTTCATAAACGGGATTGGCGTTGCGAAGTTTCGGGTACCAGCCATTATTATGACATTAGGGATGCTAGGAATTGTTAGAGGTGCAATGTTAATCTTCACAGGCGGGAAGTGGATTGAAGATATTCCAAACAATTTTAAGCAACTTTCATCTATCGTCATACTTGGTCTGCCGATAATGGTATGGAGTGTTCTTATTGTTTTATTACTACTATATATCTTTTTAATGAAAGTACCATACGGAAGATACTTCTATGCAGTAGGTGACAATGAAGATGGGGCGAGACTCATTGGGATACCTGTTAATAAAGTGAAGATAAATGCGTTTATTATATCGGGCATTAGTGCGGCACTAGCTGGTTGCATATTTGTTATGAATATCGGGTTTGTTCCGAATCAAACGGGTACAGGAATAGAACTACAGGTTATTGCAGCTGCT
This sequence comes from Bacillus cereus, assembly GCF_002567495.1. Lineage (GTDB taxonomy): Bacteria > Bacillota > Bacilli > Bacillales > Bacillaceae_G > Bacillus_A > Bacillus_A cereus_AQ. The sequence goes on from NZ_NVAP01000004.1 coordinate 16,515, forward strand.
GTGCTAGGAGGAATTCATCTAAAAGGAGGAACAGGTTCTATATTTGGAGCCGCATTAGGAGCTTTGTTTTTAGAATCAATTAGTAGTTCACTCGTCTTTTTAAAAATACCAGCATTTTGGAATAATGCTATTTCAGGTTTTTTACTATTACTTATTATCATACTGGATAGCGTCATGAAGAAGTGGAAAGCAGAAAGGAGGATGAATCTATGAAGTATTTTTACAGGTGGGAAGGTGTTCTAATCGTATTACTTCTTATAGAATTCATTCTCTTTAGTTTTATAAATAGTGATTTCTTAAATATTAGTAATCTCCTTTTTAGTACAAATGATTTTCTGTTTATAGCAATCGCAGCGATTCCAATGACTTTCGTTATTGTAACAGGAGGAATTGACGTATCTGTAGGATCTATTATGGGGCTAACTTCGATTTTAATTGGTGTACTTTGGATGAATGGGATTCATATTTTATTAGCAGTAATAATGGCACTTATAGTCAGTTGCTTAGTAGGAGCTTTAAATGGATTCATTATAAAAATGACAGATGTAGAACCACTAGTTGTTACACTCGGAACGATGTTTTTATATGGAGGAATTGCACTCGTCATTTCAGGAGGGGCGGGTGCTTCTGGATATGAAGGGATAAGTGGTTTACCTGATGCTTATGTACAACTAGCAAATGGTAGTTTTATAGGAATACCTAACTTATTATGGCTTCTTATCGCATTAACAATTGTATGCACGATTTTGTTTCACCGAACGATATATGGACGCCACGTACAATTAACAGGAGCGAACGAAAATGCAGCAAAATACACCGGGATTCAGACGAAGAAAGTAGTAATCATTGCTTACATACTTTCTGGATTAGGAGGTGGATTAGGGGGAACTTTCTTAACTGCATATTTCGGTTCCGCACGTGCTGATATGGGAAGTGAAACAATATTACCGATCATTACAGCAGTCGTATTAGGTGGGACACTTATTACAGGGGGAAAAGGAAGTGTTTTTGGTACAGTACTGGCAAGTATTTTTATAGGCCTTATGCAATATGGCCTACAAATGACAGGTTTAACAAATGAACAATCAAATGTAGTAATAGGTATTATCCTTATTCTTTCAGTTATTATGAGACATTTCAAATTACATCAATTCTTAGCAGGGAAAAGACGGAATTTGCATAAGGGGGAAATGTCATGAAGAGAAAACTAGGGATTGTATTGATTGTATGTATTTGTTTAATTGGTTTAATAGCTTGTTCCAGTCAAACGGCAGATAAGAAAAAAGCTGATGATGTGAAATTTGCATTTATCCCGAAGTTAACTGGAGTTGGCTTCTTTACATCGGGAGGTGAAGGAGCAAAGGTGATGGGAGATAAGCTAGGCGTACAAGTGAAATATGATGGGCCGTCTGAAGCGAGTGTATCAGGGCAAGTAAAGTATATAAATAATTTCATTAATCAAAACTATGATGCACTTATGGTTTCCTCTACATCAGTTGATGGTTTATCGCAATCACTGCAGCGTGCTAAGAAAAAAGGAATGACTGTCTTAACTTGGGATTCTGATGTGAATCCGAAAGACCGTTCTTTTTATATAAGTCAAGGGACACCAGATCAACTTGCTAACTTATTAATTGAAATGACTTCCAAGCAAATTGGAGATAAAGGGAATGTAGCATTCTTTTATTCTAGTCCAACAGTAACTGATCAAAACCAATGGGTAACGAAAGCGAAAGAAATTATTAAAAAGAAATATCCGAATTGGGAAATCGTAACGACGCAGTACGGTGAAAATAATGCGCAAAAGTCTTTGTCAGTAGGGGAGAACATATTAAAAACGTATCCAGATATTAATGCAGTTATTTGTCCAGATGCAACAGCACTCCCAGCAATGGCGCAAGCAGCTGAAAACTTAAAAATGGATAAAAAAGTAGTGGTAACTGGATTTTCTACACCGAACGTAATGCGTGATTATGTAAAACGAGGAACAGTTCAACAATTCGGATTATGGGATGTAAAACAGCAAGGTGCGTTGGCAACTTATGTAGCAAATGAAATTGTTGTAAAAGGGAAGAAGTTAAAAGTCGGGGATAGCTTTGAAGTAAAAGGAATTGGAAAAGTGAAGGTAGAGCCAAACTCCATTCAAGGATATGATTATGAGGCAGAAGGAAACGGAATTATCGTATTACCAGAACGAGTTATATTTACGAAAGATAATATTGATAAGTATAATTTTTAGGAGACAAATAAAAACGTCCGAATATATCGGACGTTTTTTAATTGCTTCATTAATTATGAACAGTTTCTTTTTCGTTTAATCCAAGTGTACGACCAGTCGAAGTGTGAAGATCTTGGAATAATCTTGGATTTTCAGTTAGTGAAATGCCATATGAAGGAATCATTTCTTTTATTTTTTCTTCCCATTCTACCATGCGGCTTGGGAAACATTTTTCTAATACTTCAAGCATGACGTGAACAGCAGTAGAGGCACCTGGTGATGCACCTAGTAATGCGGCGATTGAGCCATCAGCTGCACTTACTACTTCTGTACCAAATTGAAGTGTTCCTTTACCGCCAGCATCAGTATCTTTAATTACTTGTACACGTTGTCCAGCAACTACAATATCCCAATCTTCACTTTTCGCGTTCGGAATGAATTCGCGTAATTCTTCCATGCGTTTTTCGTGCGATAACATAACTTGCTGAATTAAGTATTTTGTAAGTCCCATTTCTTTTACACCAGCAGCTAACATCGTTAAGACGTTATTCGGTTTTACAGAACCGATTAAGTCAAGGTTTGAGCCAGTTTTTAAGAATTTAGGTGAGAACCCTGCGAATGGTCCGAACAATAAAGCTTTTTTATTGTCTATATATCTCGTATCAAGGTGAGGTACAGACATTGGCGGAGCGCCAACTTTAGCTTTACCGTATACTTTCGCATGATGTTGCTCTACAACTTTTTGGTTTTTACATACCATAAATAGTCCACTTACTGGGAATCCGCCGATATGTTTTGATTCAGGAATTCCAGTCTTTTGTAGTAGAGGTAGACTACCGCCACCGCCGCCGATAAAGACGAATTTTGCAGTGTGATGCTCAATTTTACCACTATTCATATCGTGTACTTTTACTTCCCACAAACCATTCTTTGTGCGTTTAATATTTTCGACACTGTGTTTGTAGTTTAGCTCGACATTTTTAGTTTGTAAGTAATCAAACAACATACGTGTTAATGCACCGAAGTTCACATCTGTTCCAGAGTCAATCTTCGTTGCAGCCATCGGTTCGTTTGGTGTACGTCCTTCCATAATGAGTGGAAGCCATTTTTTTAATGTTTCAGGAGTATCGGAAAATTCCATACCTTGAAACAGTGGATTTTTTGAAAGCGCTTCAAAACGGTGTTTTAGAAACTCAACATTTTTTTCACCTTGTACTAAACTCATATGAGGTAGAGGCATAATAAAATCTTGTGGATTACGAATTAATTTGCTTTTTACAAGATATGCCCAAAATTGTCTTGAAAGCTGGAATTGCTCATTCACTTTTACAGCCTTACCAATATCTATAGATCCGTCAGATTTTTCGGAAGTATAGTTCAGTTCGCATAGCGCAGAATGCCCTGTACCTGCATTATTCCATTCGTTAGAGCTTTCTTCCCCGGCACTTGCGAGTTTTTCAAAAACTTTAATTTCCCATTCAGGTGCTAATTCTTTTAATAATGAGCCTAACGTTGCACTCATAATTCCTGCACCAATTAAGATAACGTCTGTTTTTTGCTGCATGTTGCTCATGATAATCTCTCCATCCCCTATATTGGCAAAAAAGAGTAGGTGTTTTCTATGTCTAAGCCGTAAAAGAGAAACACCGCCTAGGCCCCACCTAGGTGTATACCTTTTTTGTCTCAATTATATAACCATCTCATACTCTATTATAATAATTAATAGACTAAAATATCTAGTGTTATCTGATAATTTTAAAATATTTAACGTTTTATTTGCCAAAATTCTTATTTAACAAGCACTTTTCAGTTAATGAATAGAAAAAAATTACAGTTTGAAATTATCTCGAAAAAGCTTACGTATCCTTAAGTGACTAAATCGAGTACCTTTTTATGGGATTTTTATTTCTGTAATGGTAAGATTATTCTGAAAAATAAAAAGGAGGGATTCTAATGCGTACAAAAGAACAAATTTCAAACTTATTTCGAAACTTTTCAATAAAGGAATGTAAAGGGTCAAGTGATTTATATGAATATTTATCAATGAAAATTGCAGAAGATGAGGAAGTACTTACACTATCGTCCTATGCTCAAGCAGGTCAACCAGTCCCGAACTTATTATTAGGTGCAGTACATTATTTATTGTTAGCAGGGAAAGAACATCATTTAAAAACGCATTATAGTAGTTTAGTTGAAAATACCGATACAAATTTAGATAAAGCTTTTGATCATTTTAAAGATTTCTGTAAAGAGTACGGAGAAGAAATCATTACATTGTTACAAACGAAACTCGTTCAAACGAATGAAGTAAGACGGTGTGCATACTTATACCCAAGTTTCTGCTACATATTTAACAAAGTGAAGAAGCCGTTAGCGTTAATTGAAATTGGGACAAGTTCTGGGTTACAACTGTTCTGGGACCAATATCGTTATTCGTACGGAACGGATGAAATGTACGGAAATATAAATTCAAATGTGCATGTAACTTCTGAAATAAGAGGGGAGAATGTGCCGCGTTTTCTAAAAGAAAGCCCATCTGTCGTAGAAAGAATCGGACTGGATTTACATGTGAATGATTTACATAATGAGGAAGATTATTTATGGCTACGTGCACTCATTTGGCCAGAACATAAAGAAAGGATTGAAATGTTTGATCAAGCAGCATCTTTAGTGAAAAATGAATCTGTCCAATTCATAGAAGGAGATGGTGTAGAGCTATTGCCAACTATTATTGAACAAATAAGTGATGATGCTGTTATCTGCATTTTCCATACACACGTTGCAAATCAAATACCAGAACAAGTTAAACATAAATTAGAAAAACAAATACAAGAAATTGGCGCAAAACGTGATGTATTCCACCTTTATAACAACATGTGGGATCGTGACCTTCATATTGATTATTATATTAACGGAAACGAATATCGTGAAACGGTTGGAGAAACAGAAGGACACGGGAGATGGTTTAGCTGGAAGATTGGAAATGAGACGCTTATTTAGATTAATAGGTGCGCCCTCACTTGTAAAAGATGGGGCATAGGCTCAAGCATTGACTAAATGGTTAAGGAATAAAGGTATTAGTAACATACAAAAAATGCTTCGGAGAAATCCTAAGCATTTTTTGTATTACATATAAACCCCATAATGGATCATGTACTTCTGTTCTGCTGTAGCTTGTACAATTTTTGAAGGTATCTCATTCAGCTCATCAGAATTTTTGAAGAACATAGAGGATGTAACTGCTTCATAAAATATCTTCGGTTCTTCTTCGTGAAGACAGTTTATTTATCGATAAATTCATCGGGAGCCCAAGTGGCGATTTCATTCCCAGGTGCAGCGACTACAAGCCATTGCTCACATAGAACACCAGATTGCCAACATTCATAATAATCATGAAAACCATTTACAAAAATAATTTGTCCACTCTCTAATGTAATAATTAAATGAGGGCTTTCTAAGCCGATTTGTATATCGGTAACTTTTTGTCTTCTTATCTTAAATATTCTTTCATATTCTTCTTCCTCAGAATAAACTTCGAATTCATCTTCATTTAATGGGTATCTTTTTTGAGGTTTATTAAATAAACACCATTTGGATTCGATATTGATATATAATTGCCCATCATAATCAACTGAGTCGTGAAAGTTTGTGAAATGAATCTTTATAGCGGCTGGAGAAATACCAAATTGTAATCCATCAACTTGTGATCCGATGAATAGATTTTTTAACACTTTTTCAGCGTAAATTTTATCCTCTTTATTCATTCTTGAAATCCTCCTTTTCTTAAAAATATACCTTATATTTTTATTGTAATAAATAAATTTTCATGTAAAATGAACCTTTTGTGAAAAACGAGCGAATATAGTGTGAAAGATCACGAGAGGGGAACGAAACTTTGGATGAAGTACAATTAAAAGAATGGCTATATAAAATGGAGTCTGGGGACCAAGAAGCCTTTCAGATTATTTATGAATATACATGTAAAGATATTTATAGAACAGTAGTATTTTTAGTAGGAAATCAAAACCAAGATGTAGACGATATAGTTAATGAGGTGTACATCAAAATGTGGAAGTCCATAACAAACTATGATATGAATCGTTCCTTTCGTTTTTGGTTACATGGACTAGTTGTCAAGCAAGTACAGGATTGGCGGCGTAAATCGTGGCGACGATTTCGAATCTTTGAAAAGAAAAAAATGTATGAACAAAATCGGTCTTACATAATGGATGAAGCTATTTTACATAAAGAAACACGAAGTGAATTAGTAGAAGTTGTACAAAATTTATCTTATAAACATCGTGAAGTAGTTATTATGCGTTACTTCCATGAATATAGCTTGGATGAAATTGCTGCACTTCTTCAAATCCCTATTGGTACAGTGAAATCTCGACTACACACAGCACTAAAACGATTAAGAATGGAAATGGAACAAATGCCAAACGAAAGGGAGGAAGAAGTAAATGGATTTTGAGAGATATGTAACGAATGAACTAAAAAGAAAAGCAGAGAGTCTAGAGCCGTCTCCAAATCTAGATAATAAAGTGCAAAACTCTTTTTATAAATACCAACAGTTGAAAATGAAAAGGAAGGTTTCTATGAAGAAAAAGTTATTACTTGGCTTTGTAGCGTCGGCTATTTTAATACCGACTGGTACTTTTGCAGGTACAACATTAATGGATAAAATTGTAGGGACACCAGAAAAAGCAAGACAAGATATGGGAATGACTGAGGATGGTTATAATGGCGTAATGGAACGTATAGAAATTGCTAAAAGTATATTTACAGAAGAGGACTTTGATAAGTATGTAGCTTTATTACAGGAAACGTACCATTTTTATAAGAAAGTAAGTGTCGTAGAGAATGGTGAGAGACAATATACAGCTACAAATCGTCTAAATGCTGATGAAGAAAAGAGAGATATAGAGGTAATGGAACAATTACATACATATGAAGAAAGAATAGATCAACAATTTACCTATACATTTGAACAAGCTGAAAAAATAACTGGTTTTCCAATCAAGCATCCAACGTATATTCCGGTTGGACATCAATTAGTATTTGAAGAAGTAAAAGCAGAAGCGACATTAGACAAACCAATGCCGTTGATTTCGATGAGATATGAAAAGCGTAATGTAAAGAAAGAGCCACATACTTCAGATGTAGAATTAGGTTTTACAATTCATCAATTAGAAATCGTTGAGGGAGAATATAAAGATTATTTTCTTGATAGACCATTTGATAAACCATCTAAAAGAGGACATAATTTTACTGGAGATATAAAAAAATATAAATTAAATGGCTATGACGTAACATTCGGTGAGTATAAAGAATCGAATGTACGAGCTATGAAAATAGTGGTGCCTGCAAAAGAAGGGGAAAAAGCATATCAAGTCTATATTAATGGTAGTATGCTTTCTAAAAAAGAGCTTGAGAAAGTTTTACTTTCGATGGTTGAATAATAATCGTTGGGATTGGAACTGGGTGCACATTAGCACCGTATACAACAACAGCAGTTTTAAGTGTGCCGATTGAAAAGTCAGGCGTTGCTGCAAGTATATGTAATATTTCTAGAACAGTTGGAAGTATTGTTGGGGTAGCGATACAGGTGATGTTTCTAAATCATCAGTTGTTAGTTGAAAAAGAGAAGATAAATAGGGAAGTAGTGACTGTGATTAAAACAAGTGATTTGTCAAATTTAGAAAGGGAACAAGTATTGCAAGCGATAAATAAAAAACAACAGATATTATTAAAAACTGATGAGGAGAGCAAGATTTACAAGCAACTAAAGGAGAAATATAAGCAAGGAATTATTCGTAGTTATAATTTAGTATTTCTAATGGGTAGTACTATATTTTTTATCGCTTTTGCTTTTAGTATAGGAAGAGTCATAATAAGTAAAAAGAGAAGTAAAAGAGTAATACATCATACTTCATAATATTATTATGTAAACAAAAGAGCCTTTATACTAAACTGCTAAATAATCCATATAACATGCATGTTTACTTAGCAGTTTGAAAAATATTTAAACAGTTAAAAAAGCGGAATACTTTGCGGAAAGTTAAAAACATTTTTCGGATCATATTTCGCTTTTACTTCCATTAATCGGTCAAAGTTGCAACTGAAGTATGCATCTGGCCAATTTTTAATGGAAAGGTCAGGTGTATTAACGTAGACACCCTTTGTAAAGGGGAACATTGCCAAACGGAAATCTTCAACCCATCGAATACTTCCACCAGCACCTTCTGGTTGCCCCCAAGTAGCGAATATTGACATGTTTGATAGTGCTTTTCGGTAAAAGTAAGCAGTCGCCTCATTTGGCACCTCAGCAACAGCACCGCCTAATCCGTGGAAAAATACGGAGGTGGTGGAAAAGGGAGGTGGGTTATTAATAAAGTGATCGATAATGGATAGTCCTTCTTCTGGTAGTAGTTCATACACATATGGACCTACACTTTTAAATGGTAAAGGTGTTGCAGGTTGCTTCTCAGCTATTTTCGCTGCTGCTTCTGCCCATGGTATTTCTTCGATAGTTACTTGTAAAGGTGAACCGGCTTCTAATAATGGCTGTAGTAGCGTCTGCAATTCTTGAACAGAACCGAGAAATACACCTTGCATTAATAAAGATGCTTCTAATCCTGCGGACATAAAAAGGGTAGTTGTAAGTCGTTTATCAGCGCAAGGTAGTGTGTATTTTTGCCAAGAGTTTAATACGTCTTTTAAGTCCAATATCCCCCAGCTTATTTCTGCAAAGGCTACCGTATTAATTTTGTGTGTTCGAAATTTGAACGAAGTACATATTCCGAAGTTACCACCACCAGCACCGCGCGAAGCCCAAAAGAGATCTGAGTTACACTTGGCGTTAGCACGTATGATACAACCGTTTGCGTCTACCATTTCTAATTCAAGTAAATGATCGAGAGTTAATCCGAATGGACGAGAGAGGATACTATGTCCACCACCTAAAGTAACACCTGCAATACCAGGGGTGGGACAAACTCCATTTGGCACGACTAATCCTTCAGCTGCAAGAGTTTCAATTAAAGAGATATTTCTCCATCCAGTTCCGATCGTTACAGTTCCGTTATTGTGATCTATTTCTAATTGTTTCATTTCACTTACATCAATTACAAGACCAGCATTACTGACGGATAACGCTTCATAATTATGACGTCCAGAGCGCATACGTATAGGAACGTTATGTAGCCTTGACCAGCGAACAGCATTTACGACATCCTGCGTATTTTGAGCAAAAACAATGATTAAAGGGAATTTGTTGAAGAATGTGTTGAACTCCTCACGTGCTGAATTATAATCGGGATCAGTAGGTGTAACGATACGACCAGTAAGTTCAATTTTTTGATTACTCATTTCAGCTTTCTCTCCTTGACGTGAAATATTTATAGTGTGGAAATGCCGAAAATAAAGAAGAACTGACCATACTTTATAAGTAAATGAATAAAGGAAGAGGATTATTCCAATAAAGAAAAAGGAGTGCTTCATATGTAGCACTACCTTTCTGTAACTATATGTATGTACTTAAAATCTCTCCGGGCAATCCATCAATCTCACAAACCTTCTCAGATGTAAAACCGGCGCTTAGTAAAATTTTGCGAGAAGGGATATTATTCGGATCAATAATTGCTTTTATTACGTTTATATTTGTTTGTTTCGCTATATTCATTAATTCCTTTGCGACCTTACTACCATATCTTTTTCCCCAGTGCATTGGCAAAATCATATACCCGATTTCAGCTTCTTTTACATTCGCTTCATTTACCGTTACATGTCCAAAGCCTATATATTCATCTGTAATAGAGTCATACACTTTATAGGAGCCGAATAGTTGATGGTTTGCATTGCGTATTAATAATTTTTTGAAGTCATTTTGCGCCTCATCTAATGGAATAGCGCGCTCAGTAATTTGTGCCATTACTTCTTCATTTGATACAAGCTGGAAATATAAATTGAAATCAGTTTCTTCAAATTTAGTAAAATATAACTTTTGCATAGTATTCCTCCAAACTAATTTGTAATTGTTCTTCAGAAAAGAAAAGAGTAAGTTAAATCGTAATTTCTATTTGATTGCCTTCCGGATCGCCTATTACACTTTCATAATAGCCATCTCCAGTAAAACGTGGTCCATTCAATACAGGATAACCAGCATCTTTTAACACTTTTGTCAGTTCATTCACACGTTCTTCACTACCGACAGAAAAAGCTATATGAGCATAGCCGGTTATGTTTAGATTAGGCTTATTTTCAATCCCTTTTTTACGCATAAGTTCAAGCCTTGCTCCAGATCCGAACGTAATAAAATAAGATTCAAATTGTTTCATTTCATTATGATATAAAGAGTTTGCTTTACCGTTAAAGTATTTCATATAAAAATTACGCATGCTTTCTAAGTCATTTACCCAAATTGCGATATGTTCAATTTTCATAGGTTTCACCAATCCTATCTGTACCAATTAGGCTTCCACTGTATTAAATTTGCATTTGCATTGCAAAAATTTTGCTTCGGTGTTAAAGCTAGTTGTTAATTTTTAGTTATGTACGTACATACAATGTGTAATTAAGTGAATGGCCAACATAGTAATTACAGAAAAGGGTGAATGAAGCATATGAATCAATTTGAGCAAATGATATACGTTGGTGTCATCATGTCTATTGTACTATCCGTAATGATTTTAGGGTCCTTATATTATAATCCTCGACTTTCGTTAACTGATTATCCGAAAGACATTCAAAAAGTAGTTTTCCCAAAATCGATTCATGAAAAAAAGCAAACAATTTATTTTAATATTGTATATAATGCTATTCTTTTCGGTAGTCCTTTCATTTCTACATATATACTACATAAGCAAGAAAAATTATCGTATATTGATGCCTATTTTCACACTTTTGGTATTTTAATGATTTTCAATTTAGTAGATTTACTTATAATTGATTGGCTAATTTTTTGCTGGATTACTCCGAGGTTTGTTGTGATTCCTAGTACGGAAGGAATGAAGGGATATAAAGATTATAAGTTTCATTTAAGAGGGGCTATAGTCGCTACTCAATTTTTAGCAATCGTAAGTTTATTTTTGGCGGGAATTGCAACGACTATTTAGTGTGAAGAAGGGCATGAAGCTTTTATAAAAGATAAGGAGATTTATAATATATAGAATTAGAAATAAGAATTTGTTAGTATTGAAGTGAGGAGTTTTAATAACAGTATATTAAGCGGTATTAATATACTGTTGCAAATGTTTTGATATTATGTAAAATTATACAATTTTACAGAGGCATTTGATAAAATTCAAAAAAATATAATGGAGGCTAATATGAAAAAAGTAATTGGCGCAGCAACAGCAACTATTTTTGGATTGGGGGCGTTTACCACAACCGCTACCGCAGAAACAATCGTAACAGCAGATGTACTTAATGTACGTGAAAAACCGACTACAGAATCAAAAGTTGTCGAAAAAGTAAAGAATGGGCAAGAGTTAAAAGTCATTAATACCGAAGATGGCTGGTCAAAAATTGAGTTAAATGGTAAGGAAGTATTTGTAAGTTCGGAGTTTACTAAAGATGTGTATCATGTAACGGCAAATTTGTTAAATGTACGTACTGAAGCAAACACAGATTCAGAAATTCTTGGCAGACTAAAAAAAGATGATGTAATTGAATCAACGCATCAAGTAAAAGACGGATGGCTGCAATTTGAGTATAAAGGAAAAACAGCTTATGCAAACGTTTCTTTCCTATCAAGTACAGCACCAACTGAAAAGAAAACTGAAGAGAAAACGAAGCAAGTAGCGAAAGTACAAAAATCAATTAAAGAAAAGAAAGAAGTAAATACGCAAAAAGTAACAAAAGTACAAAAAGAACCGAAAGCACAAGAAATAGTAAAGTCTAAAGAAGAACCGAAAGTATCAGAGAAAGTAAAAGGTAAAGAAGAACCAAAAGCGCAAGAAGTAACAAAGCTTAAAGAAGAAGTGAAAGTCCAAGAGAAAGTAAAAATTAAAGAAGAACCAAAAGCGCAAGAAGTAACAAATCCTAAAGAAGAAGTGAAAGTCCAAGAGAAAGTAAAAGTTAAGGAAGAA
>NZ_NVAP01000050.1 GCF_002567495.1 Bacillus cereus
TTTTGATATCACTTCTCCTTTTTCATCTGTTATTAATTCTCCAACTACTTTTCCTTTTGCATCTTCTATATGAAATTTTGCTCCTGCTAGTTTTTTATTTTTATCGCTTGTGTCTATTTTCAAAAGCTTAATTTTCCCCATCGGATCTGGCAACTTCTTATTCTCTATTTTTATTTCTACTACTGTATCTTTTTCTACTTTTACAGCTACTTTATCTTTTAATAATTCGTNNTTTGCTCCTGCTAGCTTTTTATTTTTATCTCCCGTATCTACTTTTACTAACTTCATTTTCCCCATCGGATCTGGCAACTTCTTATTTCCTATTTTAATTTCTACTACTGCATCTTTTTCTACTTTTACACCTATTTTATCTTTTAATAATTCGTAACCTTTAGGTGCTTCTTTTTCCACTAAAGTATAGTTTTCTATTGGTAATTCTTTTGATATCGCTTCTCCTTTTTCATCTGTTATTAACTCTCCAACTACTTTTCCTTTTGCATCTTCTATATGAAATTTTGCTCCCGCCAATTTTTTATTATCATTATTACTATCAACTTTTTTTATTTTTACTTTTCCTGTACTAGGCTTGTTCCAATGTTGCCAGTTAAATTTAAAATTGTGGAACTCAAATCCACCAGTTTGTTGTACCGCACCGACAAATGCTTGTCCATTAATAGAGCCACCTTTCGCTTCTAATACAGCATTGGGAGCAAACACACTCCCAACAACACCATATCCTTCTGTTGTGATCTTTTTCGCATTAGGAAAAACCCACATCACTTTCCCGTATAGCTCAGTAAACGGTGAATTAGGAGAATAGGGTTGTGATGTAGGAATTATATCAGTAGCTCTTCCAATATTGTTCGTATCATATAGAATAGATCCATTTTTAAATGTAACCTCTATTGCATCAGAATACATAACAATAAAACTTTTGTCCTTAGCACTCGGTAAAAATACATCTCTTATATCTAAATTGATTTTCCCTGTCAATTCTGATGAAACATAAATATTAGGATTGTTTATATCTTTTCCGATTCCATGACTCATATTTGGAATTGGGGTATTCGTTTTATATTGACCTGCATTTTTACTGACTTGGTTCACTATATTGCTGAATTCATTGAATTTTGCGTCAATTTCTATTTTTTCTTTATAAACGATACGATTATAAGAAGATTGTATGATGCGATCTGGATCACTCTCTTTTGTCATTACGACTATTCCGTTTTGAATGATAAAAGATTCTTCTCTTGATTTTTTGAATTTTCCAGACAATAACAAGGATGGATATCCCTCATCCTCCCATTTTTCACCTACTATATTAGATGTTCCCGCTGCAGCACCTACAATCGTATAACCTGATGCATCCATATTACCTTGAACTGCTATTGCTCCTTCAATGTCACCACCTATTGCTTTATGGTTACCAAAGACAACAGCATTATAACGCGATATATCACCTAGACCCTCTAAGTTTGTCGTGGATCCATATGCTTCTTTTGGTACATATACGACAAAACTTACACATAACATTAACAAAACCATACAATGAATACTTACCAGCTTTAATCGTAACCTCAATGCCTTTGTTCCCACCTTTACCGTATTTTTTCTACAATCAAATAAAGTGACATTTTTATCAATAAGGATTTACTTCATCCTCTATATACCTTCTTTGCTTATCTCTTAATTTTCGGTCTCACTGTCCGTTAGTGCAGAATAAATACATTCTATCGAGTTAATTTTTTCTTATAAATTACGACTAGAAACACACATAACAATAGGATTGGCACTATTACCGTCCACTTATTAAACATAAATATCTCTGTACTCATTTTTTGTTTTTCTTTCTCGTTAAACTCCACACGCTCACCTCGAACCAGCAATCTATTTGTATTTACTCCATAAGGCGTACATGTAATTAATGTTGTATAATCTTTATTTTCCACAATCTTCAAATCGTCCGTTTCGTGTGGTAACACTACTTTAATTTGATCTACTTTATAAGCAAGAACTTTGTCTAAAGAATGAATATAAAAAAGATCTCCTTCACTCAACTTATCTAAATCTGTAAATAATTTTGCTGATGGTAAACCACGATGCCCTGTTAAAATAGTGTGCGTATTTTCTCCACCTACTGGGAGCGAAGAATAATCTAAATGACCTACCCCGCGACTCAATACTTCCTCAGAGGTCCCTTGATAGATTGGCAGTTTTATATTAATTTTAGATATTTCAATATACCCCATTACATCACCTAAATTTAACGCATCAGCATACGCTTGATGATTACTTTTCTCTTCAGAAAATGGATCTGTAAATGTTTTCGTGGAAGTTTGGACTTGTTTATTATATTCGGCTGCTTCTTTTTCCCTACGTTCAACCTCTTTTTTTTGTAGTGCTTTGATTTTCTTATCATAAGAGCTAATCTCAGAATAATGTGCACGAGTCGCCAACCAATCACTAATAGTAGGATATAAAAAAATACCTAATCCAAATAAAAAAATACCTCCTAAAACAAGATTTCGTTTCATATTTCCACCTCTGTATATGCTTAAATATCGAAAAGAGGGAAGCGTTTTGCTTCTCCCCTTTTCACATCACATGCTTACACGTTCCTAAAATCTTAATTATTAGCAAACTTTTTTCTAAAGAAAACAAATGCCGCGGTAACCATTAACGCAAGGCCTATTATAGTAAAAAGAGTCGTTCCTATACCGCCCGTTACTGGAAGAATCCATCCACTTTTATTATTCTCTATCGTTAATTTAACCGTTTGATTATTTTCGCTAATTTTTACATCAATGGGCTCTTTTAATAATTGATAAGAAGCTGTTGTACCATCTTCTTTTGTATATGTTGGTGCTTTCGTTTCAAAAATTTGATAGTCTCCATATGGAATGTTAGACCATTTAATAACACCATTTTCATCTGATACACCTTTTACTTCTTTTCCTGCTACAACAACTATTTTTCCATTTTTATCTTTAAGTGCAAACTCTGCACCTTTTAATTTGCTCTTATTAGTACCATCAATTTTTGTTAACTCGATAATTCCAGTTGTCGGAACAACAACTACGGGTTTAGATTCCTTTTCTCCAATTACATCATTTTTATTTGTAAAATGTATTTTTGCTGTATTTAAAATTTCCGAACCAGATGGTACTCCTTCTTTTACTTGTGATTTAATTTGCAAATGAAATTCTTTTTTACCATCTAATTTTGTGAAATCTTTTACTGTAGCTGTTACTTTTTGACCTTCTACAGCTACCTCTACAATGTTTGTATTTACTTCCGCTCCATCAATTTTCACTACTGGTTTTCCTTGAATCACTAAACGATTATCCAAAGTATCTGTTATCACATATTTTTTGTATTCTTTAATGTCTTCTGGAATTAATGTTTTAATATCATAATTATAATTAGTTACCGGATTAATTGGTAACGCTTCCAAATTCCCGTTGATCTTTTTATCAATTGTTGGTTCTTCATAGTTTTTCACTGCTACTTTAACTACTGTACCAGAAGTAATTGTTCCATCTTCGTTAATAGTTCCGGAGTTCTTAATAAAAAACTCACGTTTAGTCGGATCTATTACATACCCATTCGGCGCTTTTGTCTCTTGGAAATAGTATTCCCCATACTCTAATCCTTGCACACGAATATGCCCATTAACATCTGTTGCTAACTCTTTTTTCACTTCTGTACCATCTTTTTTAAATAAAGAGAATACTGCACCTGCTAATGCTTTTTCATTTGCACCAGTTTTTATTAAATCAACTGCACCGCGTTTAATCTCATTTTTCGGATACATATGAACATCATAATTTAGCACCTTAGCCTCTTTATTCGTTAATGGAATATCGACTGTATACGTATTTGGATTTAGGTTAACATGTGGAGGTCCTGCCACTTCTTTCACTTCATAACGTCCTAGTGGAAGATCTTTTAATACAGCTTGTCCGTTATCATCTGTTACTACTTGAGTTGGAGTTGCTCCCATTACAGGTTTCACATCTTCTTTTACGATTTTCCCATCGTTTGAAATTTTTTCAAAAGATGCAACCCTTTTCACTTCAAACGTTACACCTTTTAACGGTTTCGCATTTGTTGGCACCTCTTGATTTGCAGAACCGTCACCTTCAAATCCCGGTGTTCCATCTTTTTCTTGTTCATACTTATGAATCGTTAAAGTACCTTTGGATGGTGAATCTGCCTTTACTAATACATTAGACCATGTAGAAAATGTTAAGAAAAATACTAAAAGCACGCTACATATTTTTTTCATTTCTCTTATCCCCTTTACTACTTCTATCATTTTAAAAATCTCTTTATTACTATTACCTTCTTAAAAGCAATAGTGTGCCAAGTATCAGATTTAAACGAATAACATAAAACACAGTCGTCCAACAATCCATTGTTTACAATCACTTATTCACTCTTCTAATCTTCTATTATTACGTTGTCTCTCCACATGATATATGTAATTGTCCCCCCTAAATTACACTTATATCTATACTTCAAAAATCATTACATTTGTTACATAATAGCTTTCACTGCTAATTTCCACTAATCACTTAGTGTCAATCCATTAATCTCTCCCTTCCTATCCCTTTTTAAAATCCAATCTTAATCATTTTTTGATACATATAAGTAATAACCAACAAATATGTGAGACGATTCATATTTTACGCTATTCCCCAAAACTATTACCTGTATATTCAAATAATATGTGCTATTTGTGTTAAATTATGGTATTATTCTTAGAAGTTTATAACTTTTATTTATATTTTTTATTTATATTTTTTATTGATAAAGGTTTTCCGTTTCTACTTATGAAAATAGGAATATATTATTATTCAACTATTACGCACAACTGTAAGGAGGAAGAATATGACTAAAAAGCTCAGTCTGGTTGAGATAGAGTACATTTGCAATATGTTTTTCCAATCTTTTGAAATTCCAGTTTGTTTTTTAGATTGTAACAAAAATATTCTTTTAGAATTTACATCAAAAAATGATTCACATTCGTTGTATACATCAAAAATAGAACAGTTACATGTGCTTTTTCAGAGAAATGATACATATAATTCCCCCATCTTCAGAACTCACGAACATCTAGGGCACTTCATATTCATTCACATAAAGAGCGATTATATGGTGAACGGTACTGTTATTATTGGGCCCTTGGCACATGTAAATTTTTCTACAAGTAAGACGGATAGTAACCTTAATTTTATTCCCAATTATAAAAGAACAAGAGACCATTATTTTTCATTGTCAGTCAAAGATCAAAATTTATTTGTAAATATAGCAATATTGTTCTTTAACATTCTCTATAAAAAAAAGTCAGATGTAAGTACCTTTTCAAATAACAGTGACTCACTTCATATAAGTCATAACAGAATCTTAGATGAAGATGTATATATTTCAATGCAAAAAGATGAATCCATTTATCATGATTTACATATAGAACAGCAACTACTTAGGTCTATAGAAAATGGGGATAAAGAAACTGTACTCAAATATTATTACGAATTCCAACAAGAGACTCTTTCATCTATATCTTCATTCCATCAATTAAGACGGCATAAAAACATTTGTATTTCATCCATTACACTTGCTACTAGGTATGCTATACAAGGAGGACTTCCTTCTGGGATCGCTTATAAGATTTACGATTTATATACCCAAAAGACAGAAGATTCGAAAGACGCGGAATCCGTTTGGGATTTATTAAGAAATGTGTTCTGTACTTTTGCAGACCGTGTAAAAGCACAAAAGCTACAGCAACATTCAAAGACTATCGCTATTTGCAAAAACTACATTTTCAAAAATATTTACAATCAAATATCCGTTAAACAAATTGCTAAATTTGCAAACGTGAATTCAGATTATTTATCTATATTATTCAAAAAAGAAGTCGGTATTTCATTAATTGAGTACATTCAACGTGAACGAATTGAAGAAGCAAAGAAATTATTAACTTTCACAAGCTATTCCTTATCAGACATATGTGCTTCACTCAATTTTAGTGATCAAAGCTATTTCACAAAAATTTTCAAAAAAATCACCAACGAAACACCTGGTAAATACCGAAAATCTCATGTTGTCATTTAGAGTGAAGCTTCCATTAAAACAAAGTGTTTTCAGTAACTTATCAATGGCAAATTAGAAGTACTCCTATATTCATGAGCTATAGGATTTATGCTATTTTCAAATCAAAAAACACGTTACTATTCTTTTATTTTAATGAGAATAGTAACGTGTTTTATATGTAATATAGTTCTGTAGACAAAATAGCATCCAACTGTAAATTTTTACAAAAGCCAAATGTACCGCTTAACTACTAAAATCTTATTAAGTAAAAAATCCATATTTCTTTTTACTTACTTTCTACTTTATTTCTTCTGGATAATGAACTCTTTTCTTCAAACGAATAATCCCTACTATTATTTTTGTATCTTTCTAAATTTGCGAGCCATAGTGAGTACTGTACCTGTAAGAATCATCAATATGCCGATTGCTGCACTGTTAGTTGTACTTACACCCGTCTTTGGAAGCTCCTTATATGTATATTCTTTTTTATCGGTATTACTGTTGTTTGTCTTATTAGCAAGACCATTAGGTTTGCTAGTTTCTTTATCTTTCACTAATACTTTTTGTATTGTATTTACCTCATTACCCACGGAATCTCTTACACTATATATTATTTCATAAGTACCAGCTTTAGTTATATCTATAGTTCCTTCATACGCTACTTTAGAAGTAAGGTCACCGTCTTCTAAAGTAGCTGATACTCCTACCAACGGATCAAATTGATCACCCTCAGTAATTGAAGTTGTAGCAGGTACTTTTAGTATTGGTTTATCATTTTTAACTTCTTCTCTAACTTTGACCGTTACAGTTTGCTCCGCCGTTACTTCATGACCTTTAGAATCTGTTACCGTGTACGTTAATATGTAAGTACCGGCTTTAGATGTATCTACTTCACCATCAACTTTGATTTTAGAAGTGAGATCACCGTCTTCTTTATCGATAGCTAATACTTCTGCCATTGGAACAAATGAATCTCCTACATGAATTATCGCTCCAACAGGCACTGTTAATTTAGGTTCTAAATCTGATGTTTCTCCATTTTTCTCTACAATTACAGTCTGTGTTGCCGTTGCATTCCACCCTTGAGAATCAACAACCATGTATTCCACAATGTATGTACCTGATTTTGAAGTATCTACATCGCCTTTATGCTTTACTTTATTTGTTAAATCACCATCTTCTTTATCAACAGCTTTTACATTTCTCATTGGATCAAACGTATCACCTACACGTAGTGTAATGGTAATCGGTACAGTTAACTCTGGCGCTTGGTTTTCTACTGTTTTTTCGTTTTCTTTCACTGTTCCTGTAATTTTTGCCGCATCAAAAGCATTTTGGACTGATTGAACTTCAATTGAGTTCGTTCCATATTTATTAGTTGCAACTGTAAGACATGCCAATCTCAATTCAGAGAAATCAGAAGTCATGTTTAATTCATCAGTATTTGCATAATAGAAAATATCAAACATTCTATCTTCACCAATACCATTTACATTTATACCGTTATGAGTACCACCTTGTGCAATTAAATACGCAACTTTATTAATAATACTTGAGTTAAAATGAACGCCTCCATAATCCTCTCCATTTAAATCATTATATTTACTATAATCATCAGGATACGGTAGTCCTTCTGAAAAATTAATTGCAGTTGGATTTTTCATATTACGAAAAGTCGATCCCGTTTGTTCTCCTATTGTCCAGTTAAATTCTCCATTATTTATGTATTTCTCTATAGCCGTTCCCATAATATCAGATAATGCCTCGTTAATCGCTCCAGATTCTCCTGAAAATTCAAGGTTAGATTCGCTAGATGTAACCGCATGTGTAAATTCATGACCCGCTATGTCGAACGCTTTTACCATAGGATCTCCATATAAAAGCATACTAATGTTATTAATATTAGTACTAAATGCATTCTCCCAATTTTCAGGATCATTTGTTCCTCCGGAATCCCATGCATGTACAACTGAAACTACTTTTTTCCCTTTATTATCAAAACTATTACGCTTATATTTTTCTTTATAAAAATCATATACCTTTGTTGCTAAGAAATGAGCGCTTACCGCCTTTGGATCATTAAATGTCGTTGAAGCGCTAGTTGTTAGTATACCAGGATAATAACTTTCTTCATTTGTAATATCTCTATAATTTACATCATATGTCTCAATTCCTTGTCCTCTTGTGTAATCAGCAAGCGCATAATTCCCACTGGTCTGTTTAGAAATACCAAATGTACGAGTTACGCCTAAATCATCTTTTCCTGTTCCAGTTAATGATGTGAAATTGCTAGTTTTATTTTCCTTAACGGATTGAACATACTCTTCACTTATTTTCAAACTTGATTCTTGTACCATATCTTTTAACATTTCACCATTATGAGCATTCACTAAATAAGTTCCAGATACATAATTTGGTGTTGTAGCAGCAAATGTAACTTGATATGCATTGCTAGCCTGCCCATGATTTTCATCAACAAAAATAACCGTCTTAACTTCTGGTTCAGAAATAAATTTAGTCTCATTTCCGTACTTTTTATAAATATATTGTTTCGCTTCTTCTTTTGATAAATGAATAGGTTTCTTTAAATCTTCTTGTGTTAAATTTTGTGCACTAGCTCCTGAAATGCTTTTAATAATACCTTTTTTATCTACGTGAGCAGTCAACTGGTGGCCATACACTTCTTTTCCTTCATATATTTGTTGCATGCGCACAAGTGTAGTTCCATCATAAGAACCACGTTTTTGAAGAACCTTGTAATCTACTCCTGTTTCTGCACTAACTTGTTTTGGAGACAAAGCATGCTCCGTATTTTCCT
The DNA here is from genome assembly GCF_002567495.1 of Bacillus cereus. Lineage (GTDB taxonomy): Bacteria > Bacillota > Bacilli > Bacillales > Bacillaceae_G > Bacillus_A > Bacillus_A cereus_AQ. Next base: position 8,921 of record NZ_NVAP01000050.1, read on the forward strand.
TAAGTGCATCTTTCACTACATTCTCTGGCGCTTTTTTTGATGGTTGTGTAAGATCACCTGTACGGAACGAATCCTCTTGAATTTCAACTTGCATTTGACCAGGTTCCTCTGCATGACCTACTCCATATGGTGTTACACTTGTTAAAACGAATCCTGTTGTTAATGCAACTATAGCTATTTCTTTTTTATTTCCCATGATATTTACCTCGTATAAATTCCTATTATTTATATGAAACTGCTAAAATGTATACAATCTATTCCTAACATAAAAAGATGACTTTTGTAATCAACAAAAGCCACCTCTTTAATATGTAATATCCCTAAAATGTTTTTAATACATAATTTCTATACAAAAAAGAAAAAAGCATTCATTAACGAGCATTTTGCAATACTTTTATTAGGTCATTTATATTTTCAACTTTCTGATGAAACTGATCAAGTCTGCTATGTAGCAATGAAGGATTTTTATCTTCAGTTGAAATAACTTGTTTTAACTCGTGTTCTAATTTATCATACATATCAAAGAAATTATCAAATTCTACACTTACAAGTTCTTCATTTTCGCGATAGAATCTTTTTGCTTCTATATAAGTCACATATGATTTATTTAAAAATCCTAATGAAATTAAATATTTAGAAGTGTTTTCTTGATAAATAGCAATATCACATGCTATTTTAATATCAGAATAAGTCTTTTGAACAAAACAATGCAGTTCAAAAATCTTAAACTTTAATCCATTATTCATTTCATCCCCTCCCATCGTATCTATTCTACATAAAATTAGAATATTATACAAAGAAAATTATTAGCATGAAATTAACAATTAAAAAGATAACTTTAGAATAAGCAGAATCCCTTTCATTAATAGAGAGTACAATATGTGCGGAGATTGTTTACAAATTATAGTTGAGAAGCATTTACCAACATAACAGAAAAAATAAAAAGCGAAAAGAATAAATCCTTCCGCTTTTAGAGTAATACATACATTTCATATTGCGCTAAAGAATTCTTTTCAAATCCACATTTCTTTAAAAAACCCTCCAGTACATTATTGTTTGGAAACCCAATTGATAAACTTGATACATGTAATTCTTCTTTTGCTACTTGTAATAATTTTGTCCCAACACCAATATTTCTATAATCTTTGTCTACGAAAATAAAACTAATTTTACCTTGTTCATTTATACATATAGAGCCCTTCAAATCATTATCAACATATGCGCCATAAAATACATTATTTGTTTTTTCGATATAATCAATATCATTTTGCCAATTTATATGGAAGTTTAACCATTTCTGAATTTCACCTTTAAAAGTTGGAAATTCTAATTGTTTTACTTCCATACCCTTACAATCTTTATTCATTATTTTAGTCAAATCATTTAAATTATAATAAGATAGATCATACACTTTTTCATAGCCCAACTTATTATAAAAATGAAGCGCTCGGTCGTTTCCTACAATGACTTCGAGAAAAAGTTGCTTACATCCATGTTGAATCGCCTCTTCTTTATGCAGTTCAAATAATTTTTGACTCACACCAATACCGCGGTAATTAGGATGAACCGCTAATGTTCCGCAACGCATAGTTTTTATACTTTCATAATCCTTTATACCACCAAGTATTACACCAACAGATTTGTCACCGTCTAAAGCAAGAAAAGAGTGCTCTAGCAAGTTCCCTTCCGGTCCCAAAAAACGTTGTATAAAATCCTCTTTTGAAACTTCCATCTTAATAATATAATCTGAAAATCCATCTTTAAAAGCTTCATATACTAAATCTATACTTACTTCACTACATCTTTTGTATTGAATCATGATACAATTATCCCCCAATTACTCATGTTTAAAATTCTCTAACTATCTATTATTTACTACATTAATCTCATAAACACGTAAAAAAGCAATTAAATGCTCACATGCTCTTTCGCATGCTAGCATTTTAAAGATTTTTTGTTCTTCTTTCGTTTTATCATTCGCTTGATCTGAAGCAGCTTTTAAACACAGAAATGGTTTTTTATTTATTTGGCACACATAGGCGAAAGCTGCTACTTCTTGATCAACTGCCAATGCTCCGTATACGGTATGGAGTAAATATCTCATTTCTGAACTACGAATACGTTGATCTCCAGATAAAAATGTACCAAAATGTATCGGATCATACGATCGTATTTTTTTAATTCTTCTTACAAGTGATTTTGTTGTTTCAATAGGTGCTGTTCTCCCGTTATATAAATTAAAAACATCTTCCCCTGAGCCAGCAGCAGTAACATCGTGTTGTATTGTATTTAGTGCCACTACAATATGACCGTTTTTCACCTTGTTTGATAGACTTCCGCATATTCCTGTCATAAACAACTCATCTGGTTGAAACTCACTAATTAACAATTGTACACAACTAGCGCAGCTCACTTTACCGACACCAGTAACAACTGATATAATTTCCAGCTCATTAATAGTATGAAAATGAAATTCCCAAGCTGCTCTTTTTTCAACACGTTCACTCGGATAATGTTGATGCAAATACGTCAGTTCTGGTTCCCATGCAGATACAATTGCAATACGTTTCATTACTCGCTTCACTTCCCCTATTGTCATTTAAATAAGTTATCTATACTTTCTCGTTCATAATCTGGAATCCACTCTTTGTATTTCTTATATAAATCTCGTATTATTTCTTTATTCTTCGCAATTACTTCACATCCTCTATCATCATACATAAACATGACAATATCTTTCGTTACATTTATGAGAAATACATCTGGATAAGAAATTTCTTTTTTTCGTCCAAAACGAGGATACAAATCAGGGAAATCCTTATGATTAGTAGCTTGTATAAGCGATTCATGTTTAATATCTTCCGCAAGACATTTTAAAGAGAATTGATATGTACAATATAAATCTGCTTCTTCATTTTCAAATAGAAAAGGTAACGTTTCTTGTCTTATATGAAATCTTAAATCTCTTTTCTTAATATATTTATTGTATACATTTATTTTCTGTGAAGTTTTTATGTTTTCCTTTTTAAATCTATAAACATTTGTCACTACAAACACTACATCTTCTTTTGAAAATATATCTTCAAATAAGAATTGATTATATGTATATAGTTGAGAAAAATATTCCATATTTAAATCGTCAGTTCCTTCTACAATTTGATATTTATCTTTTCCAAAATCAAAATGCAAATGATTTCCCCACTGAGAATATAGGTACGGTACTAATATAACTCCTGGAAATGTTTGATTCATATATTCTTTTAATTGCATTTCCTTGTCCTTTCTACTGTACAATTTCTTTTAAATACCAATATGCTTCTTCTAGCCACGGATGTATAACTTTCAATGTGTCTTTCCTTTCCCACAAATATGAAATATATACAAAAGCAGCATCTTCTAAAGATAGTTCTAATCCATTTTTTATTTCTATTAAATATGGTGGTGTCCCTTTTTGATCCCATTCTATTTTATCTGCAACAAACAATACTAAATCCATTTTTGTTGCATATTTACGCAATGTAGTGTGGCAACAAATTGCATTTAAAATCTCCTCATCTTTCACTTTAAATATTTCTTTTGCGATTACTCTCGATAGTTTTTGATGAATAATCATTGGGAATTTTCGTTCTGATTCCAAAATTTCTATACCAAATTCTTCAGCAACTGCAATCCTCTCCTCGTTCGGAAAGATTGCACTAATATCATGTAAATATCCTGCAATTGCTGCCTTTTCTTTATCTACATGAAATTTCCCTGCAATTTTTCCCGCCTCATTTGCCACACGAATTGAATGTTTATATGTAAACTCTTTATTATATTTTAGTAGAAAAGCTTTAATATCATTTTCTATTTTTCCATTTGGAGTAAATGAATATATATTGTTATACAACATAGCAAATCCCCCTTATAACTAACTTTCAGCATAATATAGAATCTAAATATCCTTGTTATTTTATATTCGTTATTATTCTTTTTACTCCTTTTTAATACGTTACATGAAATTTTATACAGAATCATCGCTACAATTACATAAATGTTTGATATTATAGTAATGTTGATGATTTGTAAGGAAAGGAACTACACAATGAATAAAAACATATTAATTATTGATGATGATAAAGAAATTGTTGAATTACTTGCTGTTTATTTGCGAAATGAAGGCTATAACATTTATAAAGCTTATGATGGCGATGAAGCATTACAAAAGGTTTCTACATATGAAGTTGACCTTATGATTTTGGATATTATGATGCCAAAACGAAATGGATTAGAGGTTTGTCAAGAAGTGCGTGAAAATAATACTGTACCGATCCTAATGCTTAGTGCAAAAGCAGAAGATATGGATAAAATATTAGGTCTTATGACAGGTGCAGATGATTATATGATAAAACCATTCAATCCATTAGAATTAGTAGCTAGAGTGAAAGCTTTATTAAGAAGATCCTCTTTCCAAAATGCTACTTCGCAAAAGAATGAAGATGGTATTATTCGTATTCGCTCTGTTGAAATACACAAACATAATCATACTGTTAAAGTAAATGGGGAGTATATTAAACTCACATCTATTGAATTTGATATTTTATATTTACTTGCTAGTAATACAGGAAGAGTATTTAGTTCAGAAGAAATTTTCGAACGCGTTTGGAATGAAGACGGTTATGGTTCAAATAAGACTGTAATGGTCCATATTAGCAACTTACGGGATAAACTTGAAACAGTAATGAATGGAGAAAAATTTATTCATACTGTTTGGGGAGTTGGCTATAAAATTGAGAAATGAAGCATTTGATATATTAAAAGATATCCCTAAATGGAAACTTATTTTTTGGCTCTTACTAGCTATCACGCTCACTCCTATTACTGAATTAATTATTTATCGCCTCGTTACGAGTGTAATTGAGAGTTCACTTACTCTAACCGAACTCGGTAAAGAATTCATTCGAATTTTTGGTTATGAAAAGTATAAAGGGATTAAAGAATCTTTATGGATGATGATTGTTTCTTATTTATTTTTATTTTCTATTTTTTCTTCCTATCTTTACATTTTTTATCGTCACGAGAGAAAAATTTACTATGAAACTTGTATTAAGAAAATGATAGAAGAAATTCGTTACATTGCAAATGGAAACTTCAATCATAAAGTTTCTATTGTAAATCATAATTATTTGGAAGAGTTAGCAATCGGGGTCAATGAAATTGTTGAACAATTAAAAGTCTCAATTGATGAAGAAAGACAAGCAGAACAAGCAAAGAGTGAACTTATTACAAATGTATCACATGACTTACGCACTCCCCTTACTTCTATAGTTGGATACGTAAATTTAATTCATCATGATAATTATAGAGATGAAGTGGAATTGCGATACTATATTCAAGTCATATACGATAAAGTAACTCGTCTTAATGCATTAATGAATGACTTGTTCGAATATACACGTGTTCAAAATAAAGAATTAAGCTTGTATTCTGTCCCTATTGATATTGTAGAGTTACTTGGACAATTAACTGTTCAATTCCGCATACAGGTTCAAGAAGCTAATATAGAATGTCGACCTTCTTTCCCATCTCAAAAGCTCATGGTATTAGCTGATGGTGACAAATTAGTGCGTGTGTTTGAAAACCTTATTATAAACGCTATCGCTTATGGAAACGAAGGTCGCTATATTGACCTTACTGCTTATGAAAGCAATAATATGATTACAATTGATATAACAAATTACGGACAACCTATTCCTAGTACCGATTTACCTCATATTTTCGAACGTTTTTATCGCGTTGAGAAATCACGCTCTACAAACACTGGTGGATCTGGACTTGGATTAGCAATTGCAAAAAGTATTGTCGAATTGCATAAAGGAACAATTGAAGTATATAGTGATGACGAAAAAACAACTTTCACTGTAAAACTACTCCCGTATAAATGTTAATATTATAAATAAAAAGTTCAATTTCTTATCATATAAGAAATTGAACTTTTTTCCATTAATTACTAAAATTTAATAATCTTTTATAATTCTTTAGAAATTCTTTACCTTTTCTTTCTTCCTAATTAAGCATTCCTTTTTACAATACTATTATTGATGTCATAATAGGAGGATCGCTAATGCAATTCTTAAAAAAATTCGCTATTTTATTATTATCTTTTTTCATTACTGCACTTATCGTTTTATATTTTTATCTTTATGTAAATGGTCCCATTATTCAAGCTAAATCGGCTATTTTAATAGATGCTAATTCAGGTGAAATTGTTTATAAAAAAAATGAAGAAACTCCGGTACAATCAGCTGCTTTATCTAAATTAATGACAGAGTATATCGTATTGGAGCAACTAAATGATAGAAAAATACAGTTAGATGACTTAGTACAAATAAGTAACGAAGTTTTCCGAGTAGAAACAAGTCCCATACAAGTAACATCGAATGATAAAACAACGGTTCGCGATTTACTTCATGCATTGCTACTGGCAGGGAATAATCGTTCTGCACTCGCTCTAGCAGAACACATTGCTGGAGATGAAGGTAACTTTACAATGTTAATGAATGAAAAAGCAAAAGAACTAAAGTTATTACAACCATCTCCATTTCTAAACTCTACTGGAATTAATAATAATACCAATAAACAATCAACTACAACAGCGATAGATACAGCTAAACTAGCAGCACAATTAGTAAAAGACTTTCCAGATATACTAAATATTACGAAACTAACCTCTTACCAATTTACCTTCAAAGATTCCCAAGTTTTCAACACAAATAAAATGATATATTCACTTAATGAAAACATTAAACTTCAAGGTGTTGATGGCTTACAAACTAGTTTTTCAACTAACGGTAATTATAGTTTTGTCAGTACAGCAAAACTAGGAGATGCTAGACTGATTTCCGTAATATTAGATGCAGATGAAGAAAACATTTCATTTATTGAAACAAAAAAGTTACTACAGTATGGTTTCGATCCTTCCTCTTACTCTGCACTCCAAGCCTTTAAAGATGCTCTAACATCTTGGACAATTTTACTTCAGTTTAAAAATTTAATTATACAAACTATAATGATTTTTTTAATCATTACCACCTTAATGTTTTTACATGTACGCCAGAAAAAATCCGAAGATTTCAGCTAAGAAATTTTTCTTACATATAAAAACCGACTTGTATTTGCAGTACAAGTCGGTTTTTAATTTTATAATCCTCTTCCAATTAAATTCGCTGAAACAGGCGGAAGACTCAATTCCCTCGCATATATAGAAAGCTGACCAATATGATGAATTTCATGTACAATTACATGCCTTAAAACCTCACCGTATGTATACGTTTTATCTGTCCACGAAGCTTCTAAAATCTTACATTCTAGGCTAGATGACCACGACTGCAAAAAACCTTCTAATTCTCGTTTATATAAATTAGATAACGCTTTTACCTTTTGAATTGATTGATAATCTTTAAATTGTAGTTCTCTATCTTCTTCTCCTTGAAGAGCACTAATCCAACTATACTCTACATCTACAATATGAAATAATGTTTCTAAAATACTCCCAACACCACCAACACGTTCGCAAAGTAAATCTTCCTCTGAAAGTTGTTCACACCACTTAAACCAATCGTCTCTTACTTGCCAATTATATTGAAATAAAGTGTACATCTTTATCTCTCCCCTCCCTCAATGATCCACTTAATAGCATCTATTACATAATGTGGTTCATCTTTTTGAATATAGTGGCCGCTATGTTTTGCAATTATAAATTTATTAGTGCTTGATAAACGTAATAACTCTTCTTGCAATTGTAACCATTTCACTTGTGCGTCTTGCGAATAAAAAGCTTTTTTACCAGCAGCTACCACGACAAGTGGAATATTTCTCGTTAACTGACAATATTTATCTGCTTCACCTAGACTAAACATAAACTCTTCATAAGAACTTTCATGTACAAATTGTTTATAGTAAGCTTCTTGAAATTCTGGAGACATGATTGGCAAAAATGCTTCTTTATAATTTTCTGGTGTCGAATCAACCAAAACTATTCCCAACATATCTTCAGGATAAAAAGCCGTAAATAAACGTGCATTTATACCACCAAAAGAATGTCCTACAAAAATATAAGGTGGTTTCAGTTGTAATTGCTCCAAGCATATTCTTAATTCTTTTACCATTTCAGAACTAATACGTAGATTGGAACTCTTCCCGCTTTTCCCTAATCCCGCTCGATCATATGTATATACCGTACCATATTCCGTCAGTCCTTCAGCAGTGTGATTCCATGCCTTTGAATAATCCCCATAACCTGATTCCATTATAATAACAGGCTGCCGCTTCTTTCCTTGGAATATTTTCGTATACATTTTAAAATCATCAACTTGTACATATTCTTCTATACATTTAATCATTGACGATTACTTCTCTCAGATTAAGTTCCTCTACAATTTGATCAAGCATTTCACCGACAGGTAAAGAACCATCCAATACGATATCTGAATTCGGCTTAACAGTATGAATTGCCTCTAAATAAGCTGTTCTCGCATATGTCATGTAATGTTTCAAATCATTATGTATTTCATCTATTGTACCTTCCTTAAAATCTCGTAAAATCCTTCTAGCCATTGCAATATCTAAGGGTGTATCAATAAATATAGTTACATCAATGAATTTTCGCATTTCACTATTTAAGTATGCAAAAGGATAATCTACAATAATATAGTCTAAGCTTTTATTTTGTATAAGTTGCTCAATATCATGAATTAACGGTGTTAATACCCACTCGTCATAATTCGCGCCATCATCAATCCATTTACAAATATCAGCAGGACCGTTATCAAATGTATAACTATCAAAATATAGAGCTTTTGAGTTTTTCAACTCATGCGTTAATCTTTCTGTAATTGTAGTTTTACCGCCCCCTGAAACGGCTGCAATTGAAATTACTTTTGTTTTATTTTCCATTCTGCCCACCAAACCCCTTTGTTAACATAATATAATTACGATTGACTACAAATACTGATTTTTCCATTCATATTCTAACATACTCATTTCCCATAAATTCCAATACGTTTCTCCTACCCTTTTTGATTCTCTTAATAAACCCTCTTTTACAAAACCTATTTTTTCGTAACATGAAATGGCCGATGTATTAAAATCATACACACCAAGAGTTACTCTATGTAGTTTTAATTCTTCAAAAGCAATATGAAGTACTGCTTTCACCATATGTTTTCCTATAGAACGTCCTCTCATTTTCGTATTACCAACTAATACTTTTCCAATTCTAGCAGACTTATTAATATTGTCTATTTGCCCAAGCGAAATATGACCAATAATGTCTGAAGTCTCTTCATCTACCACTTTGAAAGCAAGTGTATTTGTACTTTCTATATACTTCTCTAATTGCTGTTCGTTTAAAGGAAATGTAAAGGCATTTCCTGACCATTGTATTAAAAATTCTTCGGAATTAATCCAATCCATTAACTGTTTAAAATCAGAGTTTTTAAAGGGTTCTAGTTTAATCACTTCCATGCTCCTTTCGTACATCATACTTTATAACCTCAAACTTATTTCTATATAAAGAATATATTCTCCTTTTATATGAAATTAAAATAAAGCCATTCATCAGAATGGCTTTACAAAAAGCATAATTATGCTTTTTCCTATGTCAACAATAGTTCAATAGCTTCAATTTTACAAACAGATATAATTACCGTAACCACCCCAGCACTATTAGCAAGCTTTACAACATCACAAGTGACTGAAGAAACAGTTCCTTCATAATTATTTCCTGCTGTAGTAATGCGCACTGCACTGTTTACTAATTTTTTAAGCTCGTCTCTAATTCCTTGAACACAGCAACAATCGCATTTTTTATTTTGTTCTTCTTGTTCTTTTTTACATTCTTCGAAAGCATCCAAACAATTATCCTGTTTACATCTACACTTCTTTTTACAATTATTAAATCGAGACCCCAAAACCTCACCCCCTAATCATTTCTATTAGTAAAGTATGTCCACTAGCTTAAAAGGGTACGAGGCAAACACATAGAAAGAAGAAAACAAACAATTGTACTAAACTTTCTTATTTACATTCCAAAAAAAAAATATACTACTTTGCAAATTCTTAATTCAACATCTGTTTTCTTAAAGGATTCAGGATATGCAATTATATAGATTCCCTTTAATAATGCAAAGCCATGCAATAACCGTTAGGAACCTCGCGGACAATCGGAGTTTCTTTTATTTAAATTAAGATTTTGTTTAAATAAAAGAAACTCACCTATATGAAAATATCTTCTAAAATCCCTTTTGAACATTTATAATACTTTTAAACGGTTTAAATTCTACAATGAGTAATGGAGGCATTTTAATGGGAAACATCCCAGAAGTATCATCACACCAATCAAATCCTAATATACCCTCACAGCAAGTGAACCCTAATATCCAACAAGGTAATATTAAAAAAACAAGACGCCGTATTATAACTACTTTAGCTTTTATATTACCTATAATTTTTGTCCTTCAATATTCTCTGAATAACCAACAAGAAATGATTAAAGAAAAACAAATCACGCTTAATACGGAGCAACAAAAATTATCTTCTGTAAAGAAGAATGGTCATTCCCTTAAAAATGATGTTAAGGCTTTAACAAGTAGTGAAGAAGAAATTTTAAAATTCGCAAGGAAACTGTATGGATTTTCTAGACCAAATGAAACTATATTTCAAATAACTGAATAAAATTACACTGTATTACTCAAAAGGCGATTTGAAGATAATCGCCTTTTTATATTTAATTTCTAAAGGAATCATACTAATCTCTCTTTCTATCATATAACTACTTTATTTAATTTGTTAAAATACAACCACTTGTCCATTTCACTTTGCTCTATAATCACATTTACTATTAGTAATACGATTTTTAGAGGTGATAAATAATGGACGAGTTTTTATCTTTTGCTGTACTTAATCAGGGTTCTATTGGACCTACACTTCCACCTGTTCAACCCTTTCAATTCCCTACCGGTCCCACCGGTTCTACAGGAGCTACTGGATCAACCGGATCAACTGGGCCTACTGGGTCAACCGGGCCTACTGGGTCAACCGGACCTACTGGGTCAACCGGACCTACTGGGCCTACCGGACCTACTGGGCCTACCGGACCTACTGGGTCAACCGGACCTACTGGGTCAACCGGACCTACTGGGCCTACTGGGCCTACTGGGCCTACTGGGCCTACCGGGCCTACTGGGCCTACCGGACCTACTGGATTTAATCTTCCTGCTGGGCCTGCATCTATTACCCTGACTTCTAACGCAACCACAGCATGTGTATCCACTCAAGGAAATAATACGTTATTTTTTTCGGGTCAAGTATTAGTAAACGGTAGTCCTACTCCAGGGGTAGTGGTCAGTTTTTCATTTAGTAACCCATCTCTTGCTTTCATGGTTCCTCTTGCTGTCATTACCAATGCTTCAGGTAACTTTACCGCTGTATTTCTAGCCGCTAATGGGCCTGGAACAGTAACCGTTACTGCTTCACTTCTTGATTCTCCTGGAACAATGGCTAGCGTCATTATTACCATTGTGAATTGTCCGTAATGATTTTATTTTTAAGAGCTAACCAATTTCTGATAAAAAGAGCACTGATTTTTATAGTGCTCTTTTTTATCATTTGGATGTGCCTTTCAAATTTAATTACTCCCATGAATTAACACGCCACAGTATCATATTTTAATAAAAACTATAAAACAGACATACTTAACACTAATAGTAGAAATTTTCTTCTTCATCAAATTTACTTCTTCTCTTTTTATAAACATTAAAAATGAGCTCTATGTAAATAGAGCTCATTCCTAATTTTATAATTTACTAGACTGTAGCCCCTGAATATATGGAACTACTTCCGGATTTACAAGTGACGACAAATCACCTAATTCTTTTCCTAAGTAAGCTGCTTTAATAACACGTCGCATTACTTTAGAGTTACGTGTTTTCGGTAAATCTTCTACAACGTGGATGTCTTTAGGACACAACGCTTTTCCAATATGAGAGTTTACTAAACTCATTAATTCTTTCTTTAAATCTTCCGTAAATATTACACTTTCTCGTAATACCGCAAAGCAATGACAAACTTCACCTTTTACATCGTCAGGTACACCAATTGCAGCAGCTTCTATTACATCATTATGCTTCACAAGAATAGATTCATATTCAGCAGGTCCAATACGTTTACCTGCGATATTTAACGTATCGTCTGAACGTCCCGTAATGATATATTGTTCACCATCGTAAATAACCCAGTCACCGTGGACCCATTTATTTTCAAAACGTGACCAATATGTGTTCACGTAACGCTCATCGTCTTCCCAGAAGCTTTTCGTCATACCAACCCAAGGTTTTTCCAAACATAATTCTCCAACTTCATCACGAATTGGGTTACCTTGATCATCAAGCACAACCGCTGCCATTCCTGGTAAAGAAGCGTTAAAGCTAATCGGTGCAATTGGTTTAATAAGGACGTTTCCGAAAATCCCACCAGAAATTTCAGTTCCGCCTGAATAGTTACAAATTGGTACATTACTTTTTCCAACCGTTTCAAATAGCCACATCCAAGGATCTGGATTCCAAGGTTCTCCTGTTGATGCGAATACTTCCAAACTCTTTAAAGAATGTTTATTGACATACTCATCACCTTTTGCCATTAATGCTCGAATTAACGTTGGCGAAATACCTAGATGAGTAATTTCATATTTATCAACTGTCTCCCATAACCGATCTGCTTCTGGGAAGTCTGGAACACCTTCGTACATAACCATCGTTGCTCCATTTATGAGTGAACCGAATAATAGAAATGGTCCCATCATCCAGCCCATATCAGTAACCCATAATACACGGTCGCCTTGTTTTATATTCATTCCAAACCCTGCATCAAAAGCTGCCTTTAATGGAAATCCAGCGTGTGTATGCACTGTTCCTTTTGGTTTTCCAGTCGTTCCTGATGTATAAATGAGCATTAATGGATCATCACTATTCATTTCTTCAGCATGTACAAATGGCTTTTCTTTTTCTAACGTACTCCATGAGAAATCATAATTATGCGGTGTAAAATCATTTCCTGCATGACGAACGATAACAACTTTCTCAACAGTTGGACAATGTTCACAAGCTTTATCTACTTCGTCTTTCAATGAAACAATTTTACCTCGGCGTGAAAAACCATCTGCAGTAATAATCATTTTTGAACCTGCCGCTTGCACACGTGTCATTACTGCATCAGACGCAAAGCCTGAAAATATTGGTGAAATAATTGCACCGATTTTCATAACAGCTAACATCGCAACAACTGTTTCTGGAATCATCGGCATATAAATTGTTACACGATCGCCTTTTTCAATACCAGCATGTTTCAAACCGTTCGCAACACGACTTATCCAGCTGTCAAGCTCTTCATATGTAAATGATTTTGAAGTTCCATTTTCCCCTTCATACTGAAGTGCTGGTTGCGTTCTCGTTTCATCATCTGCAAGCCATCTTGATAAAACTGATTCTACAACGTTACATGTTCCGTCATTATACCACTGTGCAAATGGCGTACCATTCTCTAAATCTAACACTTCTGTATAAGGTTTCATCCATTGATAGCCAACTGCTTTTTCAGCCTCTCCCCAAAACCACGCTGTTTCTTCAATTGACTTATTATAAAAAGCTTCGTAATCTTCATAGCCTAATGATTTCATCCAACCATATAAACGCGTTTTTTCTTTATACTCTTCTGTTGGAAACCAAACTGCTTGTTTCAATGTTTTCCCCTCCTTAACTTTTTGAGCAAGAAAGCCCTAAATAGGGCTTTTAAACTGGATATACTGGATGTTTACGATCCGTGAATACTTGATATTTACTCATATACATTTCGAAACGCCCTTTTAACTCTTCTCGTAAATTATTAGGATGAACAATACCATCAATGACCATCTCTGATGCCAAATGGTATATATCAATATCTTTCTTATACTCTTCACGCTTTTCAGCAATGAAGCTTGCACGCTCTTCTTCTGGTAAAGCTGCAATTTTATTTGCATATACAGCGTTAACTGCTGCTTCAGGCCCCATTACTGCGATAGAAGCTGTCGGTAATGCAAGGCAGCAATCCGGTTCAAATGCTGGACCTGCCATTGCATATAAACCAGCTCCATATGCTTTTCGAACCACAATTGAAATTTTCGGTACAGTAGCTTCACTCATTGCGGAAATCATTTTTGCACCGTGACGAATAATACCAGCGCGCTCTACTTTTGTACCAATCATAAATCCTGGTACATCCGCAAGGAATAATAATGGAATATGATACGCATCACATAAATTAATAAATTTAGCTGCCTTATCAGCAGAATCGTGGAATAATACGCCGCCCTTCATACGCGGCTGATTTGCAATAATACCAACTGGTTTACCATCAATGCGTGCCAAACCTGTAATTAGCTCTTGAGCAAATAGTTTTTTCACTTCAAAGAAAGATCCTTCATCAATAACTCTATTAATGAGATCTTTCATATTAAATGGTGCATTTTGATTTTCTGGAATGATTTGTTCTAACGTTTTATCGAACTGTTTCGGTTCTTGAGGTGTAATCAAAGGAGTCTTTTCTAAGTAGTTGCTTGGAAAATATGAAATGTATTGTCTTGCTTGCGTAATCGCATCTTCTTCTGTTTTACATAAAACATCTCCGCATCCTGATACAGAGCAATGCATACGAGCTCCGCCCATTTCTTCTAAAGTTACCTTCTCACCGATAACCATTTCAGCCATACGCGGGGACCCTAAATACATAGATGCATTTCCTTCCACCATCATAACAACATCACAAAAGGCTGGGATATATGCACCACCTGCTGCAGAAGGTCCAAATAGTAAACAAATTTGCGGAACTTTACCAGATAATTTCACTTGGTTATAGAATATTCTTCCTGCACCGCGGCGCCCTGGGAACATTTCTACTTGATCTGTAATACGCGCTCCAGCAGAGTCGACTAAATAAAATAACGGTACACGTAATTTTTCTGCTGTTTCTTGAATACGTAGAATTTTTTCAACTGTACGTGCTCCCCATGATCCAGCTTTTACAGTTGAATCATTTGCCATTACGCACGCAGTACGACCATGTATTTTACCCGTTGCCGTTACAACGCCGTCCGCAGGTAATCCTGTTTGTTCACAGTTTGCAAATAGTGCATCTTCTACATATTCCCCATTATCAAATAGAAGTGCTAAACGATCTCGAACAAATAATTTTCCTTTTGCTTTATTTTGTTCATGATATTTCGGTGCCCCGCCTTGTTTAATCGTTTCAACTCGTTCTTCAAATGAATTAGATTGTTGTTTTTGATCTAACATATTTACTCCCCCTTATACATCGGTTTGCGTTTTTCCTTGAATGCCTGTAATCCTTCTATGCGATCTTTCGTATGGATTACACCTTCATACGCTTGTTTTTCCATTTGTAATCCGGTATGTAAATCAACTTGAATACCATTTGAAATTGCCTCTTTTGCTAATCGAACAGCAATAGGTCCATTACTAGCAATTTTCTCTGCTATTTCAATCGCTTTCTCTTCAAGTAAATGGGCTGGTACAACAAATTCTACTAAACCATATTCTTTTGCTTCTTGCGCTGAAATACGTCTACCTGTATAAATTAATTCTTTCGCTCTACCAACTCCAATTAACCTTGGTAAGCGCTGTGTACCACCTGCTCCTGGTATAATTGCTAGTGTCGTTTCAGTAAGACCAAGACTTGCAGATTCAGCAACAATTCTAAAATCACAAGCTAAGCTTAACTCCGTACCACCACCAAGTGCAATTCCATTTATAGCGGCGATAACTGGCTGTGGTAATTGTTCGACCATTTCCATCGTAGTACGAATCATACTAACGGCATATCGAACTTGTTCTTCATTCATATCGGCACGTTCTTTTAAATCTGCACCCGCACAAAATGCTTTTTCACCAGCACCAGTCAAAATAACTACACGTGTATTTGCCTCTTCACTTATTTGAGTTAATATAGTTTGTAATTCATCTAATAATGCCAAAGATAATGAGTTTGCTTGTCTTGCACGATTTAGCGAAATCTTTACTACGTGAGGTGTTACGTAATCAACGGAAATGTTTTGTAATTGTAGCATTTACTCACCTACTTATCGTTTTATGTTGAAGCGCTCTATACACATGACTCGGTAATTGGATATTTAACTTACTTTGAATAAATTGACTAGCTCTCAATAACTTTTCTTCGTCTATATTTGTTTGGACTCCTAATTTATGAAGCATATGTACTAGGTCATCAGTAGCAACATTACCTGATGCTCCTGGTGCATATGGGCAACCCCCGAGTCCACCACAAGAACTATCAAACGTTGTAATACCGTATTCTAATGACTTAACTACATTTGCTAGAGCCATTCCATACGTATTATGAAAATGCATTGCAAACTGCGAAGCATCATACTTCTTTAATAGATATTCTAATACTTGTTCTACTTGTAATGGATTCGCTACACCAATCGTGTCACCGAGAGAAACTTCATAAATACCGTATGAAAATAGTTGATTACATATTTCATCAACTGCTTCAACACTTATATCTCCCTCATACGGACATCCAAATACAGTAGAAACATAACCCCTAACCTTTTTCCCTTCGAATGTTGCCTGTTTTGTTATATCTTCAATGACAGTTAATGCTTCTTTAATTGATTTATTAATATTACTTTTATTATGAGATTCACTTGCTGATAAAAAAACATTCACCTCATCTACATTTTGCAAAAAAGCTCGTTCCAAACCATTTTGATTTGGAACAAGCGCAGCATATGTAACATTAGGATCCCTTTTCAGCTCAGAAAATACATCATTTGCATCCGCTAATGCAGGGACCCATTTTGGGTGAACGAATGAGGAAACTTCAACATACGACAATCCTGCTTCTGTAAGTAGTTGAATCCATTTTACTTTATCTTTTGTGCCAACAATCTTTTTTTCATTCTGTAAACCATCACGTGGTCCTACTTCTTTAATGACAGCAAAATTAGGTAGTTTCAAGTCGCTTCCCCCTATATCTCCCTATTCAATTTCTAATAATACATCTCCTTCATTTACAAAATCGCCTTCTTGCACATTAATTTTCATAACTGTACCAGCTTCTTCTGAAATGATTGGAATTTCCATTTTCATAGATTCTAAAATGACGACATCCTGCTCTTCCTCTACTGTATCTCCTACTCCTACAACAATCTTCCAAACGTTTCCTGCCATCGATGCGTATACTTTCGTCATCATTTTTTCCCCCTTAATATTGTTAAATCTTATTTCTTAACGAGTTGTTTCGTTACAAAACCCGTTGTATAAATACCACTTTTAAACACATCATCTTCTAAAACTTGCAGTAGCATTGGTGTGTTCGTTTTAATACCTTCTACTTTTAATTCTTCTAGAGCATCATGTAATTTCGAAATTGCTTCCTCACGAGTCTCGCCATGTGCAATAACTTTCGCAATCATTGGATCATAGAAAGGTGTAATTGTTACATGATTTTCTATGAAGTGATCAATACGTACATTTGACGGTAATGTTAAATCTGTAATTTTCCCAGGTGATGGGAAGAATGTTTTCGGATCCTCCGCATAAATACGTGCCTCAATGGCATGACCACTACGCTTTACATCATCCTGTGTAAACGACAGTTTCTCACCACTTGCGATAAGAAGTTGTTGTTCTACAAGGTCTAATCCCGTAATTTCTTCTGTCACTGGATGCTCTACTTGTAATCTCGTATTCATCTCTAAGAAATAGAAGTTCTTCTGATCATCTACAAGAAACTCAACTGTACCTGCATTTGTATAGCCAAGTGCTTTCGCAGCTTGGACAGCCACTTCTCCCATCGCTTTTCGTGTACCTTCGTCTAAAAATGGTGAAGGTGCTTCTTCGATTACTTTTTGATTTCGGCGCTGTACAGAACATTCACGCTCCCATAAATACACTGTGTTACCATGTGTATCTGCTAAAAGCTGAATTTCAATGTGATGTGCGTCTGCTATATAGCGCTCTAAATACATTTCTCCATTACCAAAGAAATTTTGCGCTCTTGTTTTGTTACTTTCAAATGCTTTGGTGAGCGTTTGCTCAGTTTCCATCAACTGCATTCCAATGCCTCCGCCGCCTGCGGATGCCTTAAGCATTAATGGATAACCAATTTGTTTTGCAATTTCAATTGCCTCTTCAGCAGTTTCAATATTTGTAGTAATCCCTGGAACTACTGGGACATCTGCTGCTTGCATTGCGATACGTGATTCAATTTTACTTCCCATCTTCGTAATGATTTCTTCTGAAGGACCGATAAATACGATTCCTTCTTCTTTACAACGAATCGGAAAAGTTGGATTTTCTGATAATAATCCGTAACCTGGATGAATCGCTTCTGTATTTGTCTTCTTAGCTATTTCAATAATCTTTTCAAGGTTTAAATAGCTTTCTTGAACGCGTGGTCCACCTACTAAGTAAGCTTCGTTTGCCATTTTTACATGAAGTGCATTTTCATCTGCTTCTGAATAAATCGCGACAGTGCGAATGCCAAGTTTTTGACAAGTTTTCATAATACGTACTGCGATTTCCCCGCGATTCGCAATTAATATTTTTTGAAACATAGTGATTCCTCCTTTTTATCTACATCCTAAATGTCTAGCAATTACGAGACGTTGAATTTCAGAAGTTCCTTCACCAATTTCTAATAGTTTTGCATCACGAATATGTCGTTCAACTTCATATTCACGCATATAGCCATATCCACCATGAATCTGTACTGCTTGATTCGCAATGCGGCTTGCTGCTTCAGATGCAAATAATTTTGCCATTGCCGCTTCTTTACCGAAAGGTTTATCGTTATCTTTTAACCAAGCTGCTTTATGTACTAAATTACGCGCTAGCTCTACTTCAGTGGCCATATCAGCTAATTTAAATTGAATCGCCTGGAAATTAGAAATTGACTTTCCAAATTGTTGACGTTCTTTCGCATATTGCAGCGCACGTTCAAATGCAGATTGCGCAATACCTACAGCTAATGCAGCAATTGAAATACGTCCTCCATCAAGTGTGTATAAAAATTGTTTAAATCCTTTATTTACATCACCAAGAATATTTTCTTTCGGTACACGAACACCATCAAGTACGATTTCACAAGTATTAGAAGCGCGAACGCCCATTTTATCGTAAGGACTAGAAATAGTTAATCCTTCACTTGTAGTTGGTACGATAAATGCTGAAATGCGTTTTCTACCATTCTCTTCAACACCATTGATAGCGGTTACAATAATGGTATTTGCATACTCTGCGTTTGTAATCCAACACTTCTCACCACTAATTACATACTCATCGCCATCTAATACCGCTTTCGTTTGAGTGCCACCTGCATCAGATCCAGCATTTGGCTCTGTTAATCCGAAAGCGCCTAATGTTTTACCTGACGCCATTGGAACTAAATACTTTTGTTTTTGTTCTTCTGTACCGAAATAATAAATTGGAGAAGCACCTAATGAAATGGTTGCAGCATAACTTAAGCCTGTGCCACCACAAGCGCGACCAATTTCTTCAACTGCTAATGCGTACGATACCGTATCGCCGCCTGAACCTCCATACTCTTCTGGGAATGGGATACCTAGTAACCCTAGTTCGCCCATTTTTTGAAATGTTTCATATGGAAACTCTGCAGTTTTGTCATAATATACAGCTTTCGGTGCGATTTCCTTTTCAGCAAAGTCACGTACCATTTCTTTAATCATTTGTTTTTCGCGAGTTAGAGTAAATTCCATTCCGCTACACACCCCTTATCGAATATTGAGTTTCGACAGCGTGCGAGTTTCTACTACAAACATAACAACTTAAAAGACAAGAATATTAGTTAGACAATTGCTATAATTCTGTCATAACTTAATTTTAAAACAGATTCTGTACTAATGCACAAAAAAATTCCTACATTGTTCTACAACAACATAGGAGGTTTTGTGTCGAATTATGTAATTTATTGTTTAATAATCTCTACCTTTTCCCGAATCAGAAATTTCTACTAATGCTTCAGGGTATGGTTCGAAATATGTTTGTCTTAATAAATACTTTTCATCAAATCGAATGGCCCATGATTTTAAAATTGTAAGTAAACTACTAAGTGGTATTTTCTTTTCTATATACCTTTGTATCAACTCTAAAAAATGATCTTTTTCTTGTTTTTTTAGTTTTGTTTTAAAATATCCAAAAATGTGCTCACATACATTTACATTCGATGTATAGCGGGGCACGCGCATAAATAATTCATATAAAGTCTTCTCATAGTTTTCAAATACCACTTCAATCTTTTCATTTTTGTGATTTGCAATAATGCGCCCTAATTCCTTTTGTTTCACCTGATTATATGCCATAAATAAATACTTATTGTCCGACTGAAACGACACAAGGTTTTTCATACTTTTATTATGTTTAATCATTTTGTAATATGCGATTGTAAATAATCTTGTAAAGAAATGCTCTCTAATAATAAAATTCGACAATCTGCCTTCCTCTTCAATAGGAAGATGTGAAAATTTTTTTACTATTGCTCCACCAAATATTCCCGTTCCTTTTACAGGTCCTTTTTCAAGACTGGAATAGATTTTCACGTCACGAGTTCCGCAACTTGGAGAACGATTCTTCAAAATAAAACCGTCAACATCAGATATAGATTGAAAAAACGCGTTTGAAAATTGTTCCATTTTTTCAGTAACGTCTTCTCTTGTCGATGGTTGTATGAGCCTATTCTTATCATTTTCTTCCACAATTCGTATTGTTTCGCGAGGAATTCCTAAACCAATCTCTACCTCTGGACAAACAGGGATAAAAGTAACAAATGGCTGCAAGTTTCGAACCGTTATATCTGGTACCATCTCTCCATTGTAACGACAGGCATCAAATTCTAAACATTTACTTACAACAATTTTAGGTTTAGCAAAGTGGCGCATCACATTACCTCCTTGGCGTTAATCCATACAATATAAATTGAATCGTATTTTCAATTTCCACTTCATCATCCCATTTTTCTTCAGGCAATAATAAAAATCGTGTTAATAATAAACCTAATACAGCTGATAAAGTAAGACGTAATACGGAAGATGACGGTATCTCAATAATTTCTCCTTCTTCTTGAAACTTCACAATCAACTTTTTGAAATGTGAAAACAGTTCTGTTTCTACTAATTGTTGTATTTCATTTTTCAGCTCTGGTTGAAATGGTACTTCTTGAATTAATATTTTTATCATAGGAAAGTGTTTTTGAGCAAATTTAAATCTATTATGAATGACAACCCTTAATAGTCCTTCATACGATTCATACTCCGATTTAAATATTTCTTTTGCGAAGGCTTGTACGAAAAATGGTGCAGCGAACTTAGTTAATGTTGGCATTACGACCGCTAGTAATAGCTCTTTTTTCGTCTTATAGTAGCGGAAGATTGTTCCTTCCGCTACACCAGCCCGCTTTGCAATTTCACTTGTTGACGTTGAAGCGTATCCTTTTTCTCCAAACATATCAACAGCCGCCTCTAATATACGCATTTGGCGTTCATTTCGTTTATCCGTATTAGTTGCAGCGATTAATTCCTCCAGCCAATCCTTCTGCATTTATATAGCTCCTTTTTTCACTATTATATTTTGCGATGTTTCTTTAAAGCAAATACATTTCCTACTGCAAATAATAGTGAAAAAAGTAATAAGACAGTAAGATCTAATGCAATCTCTGTAAACCCTTGATTCCGAATCATCACTTGTCTCATTGCATCAGCGCCGTATGTGAGTGGAAATACTTTCCCTAACATTTGTAGCCACTTGTTCATAGATTCCATTGGAAACAATCCAGAAAAGAAGATTTGTGGCACAATAACAAGCGGTATAAATTGAATCATTTGAAATTCATTATTTGCGTATGCCGATAAAAACGTACCTAATGTTAGTGCAGTTAAAGAGAGCATACATGTGATAAGTAGCGTTAGCCATATGGAGCCAGCTACATATAAATCTAAAATATAAACGGAAAAACTTACGATAATAATGGATTGTATAAATGCAAAGATTCCAAAACCAATAATATACCCTGCGACTATTTCCCATCTTCTTACCGGGGTGGATAATAATCTTTCTAGCGTACCACTTAAACGCTCTCTTACGAAAGATACACCTGATAATATGAATACAAAGAAAAATGTAAAGAAACCAATTAATACGGGTCCAAGCCCATCAAACATCGTAAAGTCTTTAGATCCATGTAAATAATTCACTTCAGATTTCATAATCGATACATCATTTTTCTCCGTGCTCTTTTGCAATACTTGGAGTACAGCACGATTTTTTGATGAATCACTACCTTCCAACAGAAGATTGATTTTCCCATTCTCTATACGAAGTACTGCATCTACCTTTTGTTTTTCCAACTCAGAAATCGCCTTTTCTTTACTGTATTCATATATTGACACTTCTTGATTTTTCATCACTTTTACTATTTGAGCGGGCATATCAACAACAGCAATTTGCGGTATATAGTCTTTCTGTGTAAACACTAACGACAATAGCCAAAGTAATAACATGGGTGCTCCAAACATCATTGCTAACGAACGCTTATCTCGGAAAAATTGACGAATAATACGAATGATTACACCAGTAACTCTCATGATTCAGACACCTCTTCCAGCAAAAAGACATCTTCAATCCGTCCAGATGACACGCGTTTTTTCAATTCTTCAGGTGTTCCAGTCGCAACTAGCTTTCCTTCTCTAATCAGCCCTAGACGCTCACAAAACTCAGCTTCATCCATTATGTGCGTTGTTACAATAATGGTCGTGCCTTTCTTTTTAAGGTCATAAAACTTTTCCCAAATCGTTTTTCTAAGAAGCGGATCTATCCCCACTGTAGGCTCATCTAAAATTAATATTTCCGGTTCATGAAGGAGTGCTATCGCTAATGATAAGCGTTTTTTCATCCCACCTGAAAATTGCTGTACTTGCTTTTTCATGTACTGTGATACTTGTACAAGTTCAAAAACCTCTGCGATTCTTGTCTTTTTATGTTTTCCCTTTAATCCATACATCGTTGCTATAAAATCTGCATTTTCATATGCTGACAATTCTTCGTATAATGCATCAGCCTGGGCCATATAACCAATTCTTTTCATTTCATTTAAATTAGGCATATTTGTGTTGTAAACAAGCACTTCACCTTTCGTTGTCTCATTAATACCTGCAATCATTTTAATGAGTGTTGTTTTCCCAGATCCGGAAGGTCCAACTAAACCAAAAATCTCTGCTTTTTCAACTTGCAATGAAAGATCATGTAAAACCTCTTTTTTTCCAAAACTTTTCGCTACAGTCCGTAAAATAATGGAAGGTTGTTGCACGTTTCATCCCCCTTTTCCAATAAAATGAGTGAGTACTCACTTTTATTTTACTCTTGCGTAATTGTATGTCAAAATTCATTAATTAATATTTATTTTCACTCAACAATATGAAACAATGAAACAGAGTCGACATTNNAATGTCGACTCTGTTTCATTTACATTATACATTTCACTTTAAGTTTTTAAATTCATATACTTCCGAATTCTAGCAACGTCTAAAGAATATTCGATAACTAATTGCTGTAACGGTAAAATAACTGTGTCGGGATATAAATGCGCATATTGTAACGTTTCTGCGTATTTTTCTAACCTTTTTTCTAAATACTTTACAATTTGATCCGGATGAGTTACTAATAAACATTTACAATAATAATGTATCTGTTCTTCAATCGCCGTATACTCTTCAATTTCATATTCTTTATGCATGTGTACACCCCTTTAAGTTTTTTATACAATTTCCGTATCACACTTTTCACTCGACTAATTTTTAAGTTTTTTTGATTATTTACACTATAACAAACTCTTCAGGTCAGATTTTGTTACTTTATGTAACGTAGAAAATTTTTAACAAAATTGTAATGTAAACTTGTACAAAATAAAGGAGGCACCTTTACTCATTTTGCATAAAAAAAAATCGTACAGCTTAATTTAACTGTACGACTACAAGTTCCGGTCTATTAAAAATTCTTTGCGGAATGATACTATTTCCTAATCCTCTACTAACTACCATCGATGTATTTTCTTCTACATATAAACCCGCTGTATATGTAGGCAGTATGCCTTGATTCGGAGCAACAATTCCTCCGATAAATGGCAATCGAACTTGTCCTCCATGAGCATGTCCCGATAAAACCAAATCCACTCGCTCATTCGTATATTCCTTTATAAATTCAGGCCTATGGGATAATAATACATTATATCTATCTGGCTGCATTTCAATTTTCGCTTTTTTAATTTCATCTATTATAATATTTCCTTCGTCATGGTTTCCAGTAACAAACTCTGGATCATCAATACCTAGTAAGTTTATTTCTTGCCCACCCTTTCGAATGCTTACATGTTCATTTCTTAAAATATTGACACCATATTTCTTCAACTCTTTTTCTAAACTGTTATATTTTCCAGACCATTGTTCATGGTTTCCTGTCACAAAATATACAGGATACTTCTTTACAATTTCTCGTATTAATTCCATACTAACTTTTGCATCGTATGATTTACTGTCAATTAGATCACCTGTAATTGCAATAATATCTGGGTCTATGCTTTTTACTTTTTGAACTAACACATCTTGATTATCGCCAAATTGTTTATTGTGTAAATCTGAAATTTGTAGGATTTTATACCCTTTAAAAGAGGAGGGGATTTTACTAGAAGTTATTTTAACCTCAGTTACACTTATTAAATTGTTCTGTAAATATAAAAAGATACTAAAACCTACTAATGTAGCAATAAGTAATATAATTTTTTTAGTCTTCCTGCTCATATTTCCTCCTAAAATCTAAATCAGTACTACAATTCTCAATAAACATTCCAATAGATTTTTCTGTTCTCTTTTAAAGGGAAACGATTTAACTAAGATAATCAAGTACAAGTTTCTAATTTCAGGAACTGAAGAACTTATATCATTCTGTTGAAGTAAACATGCCCGGTTCTGTTCTAATAGCAACTCTATCATATAACATCAAAGCCGAAATTCCTAAGTTAAGGAATTTCGGCTTTTTGAGTTCGTACGAATATCTTAGTTTTCGTTCTATGTACCTTCCAGGTACCTCTTATTACATACTAGATGTCTATCTATATGTAATAAGAGGGTTTTTATCTTTTCCAATAATCAACTTTGTATAAAATATTTAACTTGGTTAATACCCTTAATGGATATCATGCTTTTTAAAGTTTCCACCTTGTACTTCCGCAACATCATATACAGTGACAAAGGCATTTTCATCAATTTCATGAATAAGTTCCTTCATTTTATTTTCTTCTAAACGACTGATAACACAACTAACTTCTTTATAAGCTTCTTTCGCAGAACCACCATAAATTTCATTATAGATTGCATTTCTTCCGAGTCGTTCCCAGATTGTATCTATCATTAATTTAGGTTCTTTTGTAACAATTTTAAATGTTTTAGATCCACTTAATCCTACTTCAATAATATGAATCACTTTAGAAGCAATAAAGTAAGCAATTGCTGATAAAATTCCACCTTGAAGACCGAATACTGTTGACACAAAAATAAATACGAACATATTTAAAAACAAGATAAGGTCACTTGTACCAAACGGTAATTTCCTAGACAACAATACCGCTAGCATATCAATTCCATCTAACGCTCCGCCATTACGAAGTGCCAATCCCATACCGAAGCCGATAATCACACCACCAACAACAGTAACTAACAATGTATCTCCTTCAATAATTGTAGGCACATTATGCATAACCACAGTACCTATTGCAAGTGAGATAATACCAATAACTGAATAAATTGCAAATCCTCTACCAATTTGTTTATAACCTAGCCAAACAAATGGAATATTAATAAATCCAATTAGAAGACCTAACGGTAACCCAAATAGCTGAGAGCTAACGATACTTACACCTGTTACACCACCATCTGAGACATTATTAGGAATGAGTACAGCCTCTAATCCATACGCGGTTATAAATGCTCCAATTACAATCAAAATTGCTTGTGATATTTTTTTGAATTTATTAACATTTTTCTTCCTTATACTTCCCATCTCAATTCCTCATTTCACACATTTTTCTCTTTTTTTCATTTCATAATTACATCCGCTTCTTTAATCTTATTGTCACACCTACTATGTAACTTCTCTCAAACTACAACTTCCTATACTTGATCAGAGAGCACTAACACGCTAAACAGTATATGTATGGTTTCTTATAACTACTAATCATGCATTACCCTAAAAATACGTTATCCGCTTTACCATTTAAACACCATGAAATTATTGTTAATAGACCACAGACAAAAACTACTGGATGTTCCACCTCCCCCTGTCTATAAGATTCAATCATTTTTAAGCAGTCAGCCCCTGTCAACTCCCAAGAGTTTAAATTCCTTCCGTCCACTTATCTATCCCACAACATCCAAACTGTAGTTCATGAGATCAATTCCACAAACATGATGAGTGTAACTTTACAAGTTTCAAAACAGCACCAACTGACCGATATACTCATTCAGTCAATTATAATATACCTAAAACTAAAATATAATTCCATTAGTTAATATTTTTTCTTTCTATGAAATTAAGATACATAATGTATGATTATTTAAGTTTTTTATAAAATAAGCGCGTTTTACAAACACCCTATTTTAAAATTACATATCTATACAGAAAGTATTTAGCTTAACTACGTCAAAATATGATTATTACCGTATACATAATAATCATATTGCTACTAACACATAGAAGAAAACTCCCCTCATGCACTTTAGTGGATAAAATGTCTAGGAAATAATAATTTTTTCTTATATACTTACTATTCATTATAGAAATACAAAAAACGACTCTTTTCACATTAAAAAGAATCGCTTTCCAAGTTCTTATTTTCAATTACATTACATAAAGAATTGAGAGATTATTACCTAAGAGCCTTAACTATAACTTCAGCTGCTTCTGCAATTAGTTGATTATCATAGGTAGCCTCTTTCTCATCTTTACTAGATAAAATTGCGATGATGATTGGTGCTCTATTTGGCGGCCAAACAATAGCAATATCATTTCTTGTCCCGTAACTGCCAGCACCTGATTTATCTCCAACTACCCAGTCAGTTGGTACGCCTGCACGAATAAGTTTGTCTCCTGTAGCATTTCCTTTCATCCACTCTGTAAGAATGTTACGTTTATGATCTGGAAGCCCATTTCCGACTGTAAAAGCTTTAAGGTTCGTAGCAATTGCTTTCGCTGTACTAGTGTCTCGAATGTCTCCTGGAATAGCTTCGTTTAATTCTGTTTCAAAACGATCTGACATGGTAACCCGGTCGCCATTCTTTCTAAGCGCCTTTTCATATCCTTTCGGTCCGCCTATTTTATGAAATAAAATGTTCCCTGCAGTATTATCACTGTAACGAACAGCAGCCTCAGCAATTTCTCCTAGTGTCATTCCAGTATCTACATGTTTCTCTGTAACAGGTGAATAATCCACTAAGTCTTCTTTCGTAAATTTGATGACTTCATTTAATTTATCAATTGAGTTTTGCTGTAGCAATACTCCTGCTGCTAACGCCTTGTAAGTTGATGCAAAGGCAAATCTTTCGTTAGGTCGATAAGCGATTGTTTGATTTGTACCAGTATCAATCGCATATACACCTAATCGAGCATCAAATTTTTTCTCTAGTTGAGAGAATTCTTTATACGTGGCATGATTTTTATGTTTCACTTGCCCTGGCTTTTCTTTCGCTTCAACTTGCAGTACCCCTCCTGTAAAAGCTTCTATGCTTGTAAGACTTAAACCTAATATACCAACACATATTCCTATTTTTAGCATCCTCTTATTTTTCAAAATCATCATTCCTTTCAAATTTTCAACATCTGTTTTTATACATACACATAATAGACCATCTAAGAAACAAGTTTGTTCCATAAATTTAAAACTTTTTAACTAGTAGCCAAGATATTAATAAAAATAAGAGATAGCAGCTACGAGCGCCGCTATCTCTTATTTCACACCTCATTTTTTCACTTATAAATACCTTTATATAAACATGGTCTCTTCCCTGAGAAAAGTACTAAAATCTTACTAATTTTGCTTAGAACTATCTGTACTAGTAGCTCCACCCTGTATACGTTGCTGCTTCAAATCAAAGTATACATCCAAAACTTCCTTTCCAATTATAGAATTAATTCCATTTTTATCATCATGAAGCCATGGAACTACTACGGAAAACGCTACTTCTGGATTATCATATGGAGCATATCCGACTAATGTTAAATTGTAACATTCCATACGTTCTCCTTTTGCATTTCTACCAATTGGATCATCCCCACCATATACAGTTTGGGCTGTTCCTGTCTTTCCTGCTGGTTTATATGGAGCATTTTTGAAATACTTCACGCCAGTTCCATCACCTTCTTGGAATACCCATCTAAATCCTTCTTTTATCCGATCGATATGTTCTTTCTTCATATCAATTCGATTTAATACGACAGGCTCTACGGAGCGAATAACTTTGCCAACCTCTTCTTTTATTGATTGCTCTCGTATTTCTTGTACAATTTGAGGTTGCATTCTATAACCACCATTCGCAATCGTTGAAATATATTGCGCCAATTGCAATGGCGTATACGTATCATACTGACCGATAGAAAAGTCTAGTAAAAACCCTGGTTGACTATCTACTTTTCTCGTTTGTCCAATTATTTCATTCGGTAAATCAATACCTGTTGGGACACCTAAACCAAATTGCTTGAAATAATAGCGCATCGTATCAAATGCTCCTTGTTTAATATCCAATGAACCATTTGGTACGTAATTAACTCCCGCAATTTTTAAAGCTGTCTGGAACATGTATACATTCGAGGATACTTGTAGAGCTCGTAAATCATTAATATTACCAAATCCGGATACATTCCACGATTTCTTAGCTTGTGTACCTTTAAATTTCATCGGTGCGTCATAAAATTGATCTCCTGGATGTATTGCCCCTGTCTCATATCCAGTTAATAAAGTAGCACCTTTTACAGCTGACCCTAGCTCATACGAAGTTGTCATGTTACCTAATGCCAGATCTTCAATCTCCATCTTGCCTTCTTTATCTACAATCTTTTTGCCCGCCATAGATAAAATCTGTCCGTTATTCGGATTTGTCATGACGACAAAAGCTCGATCGAGCAGCGGCTCTGAACTCTTAAAAGCTCTCAAGTTTTTTTCTATACTTTCTTCCACTTTCTTTTGTAATTCCATATCAATCGTTAATGTTAAACTATTACCACTTTTTCCTTTAGAAATTATTTCTGTGTTTATAATGTTTCCTGATTTATCAGTAATGTTTTTCACTTCTTCTTTTGTACCGTGTAATACATCTTCATATCGTTGTTCAATATAACTTTTTCCTACACGATCATTACGGTTATATCCACGTACTAAATAAGAATCTAAGTTTTCTTTCGGTAATCCTTCTTCACTACTCGTAATATTACCTAACACGGAACGAAATAAATTACCATTTACATAATTACGTTCCCAATCAACAGTTGCATCTACCCCTGGAAACTCCGCAAGTTTTTCACTTATCCGCGCATACTCTTGATCTGTTACATCTTTTTTAATAATTTGTGGTGTCAGTTGATAACCTGAATTCATTTTACTTTTAATAGCTAACACCTTTAAGTCTTGTGCTGTTAATTCTGCCAATTCAGCTTCTGTAACGCGGCCTCGTCTTAATTCTTCAATTTTTTTATCTAACTCTTTTCCCTCTATTCCCTTTTCTTTAAACTTTTCTATATCTTTTTTAGTAATCATTGTCTCCGCACGTTTCTTATTTAACTGCATCCAGAAATCCTTTTTATCGATATCGGTTAACTTATTTATATCTTGTTCGGGCATTTCAAGTACTTTCGCCAAGTCTTTTGCTGTTTTTAAAATATCTTCACTCGTAATCCCCTTTACTCTTGTATACGTAATTGTGCGAAGAGATTTATTATTAACGACTGTTTTCCCTTCACGATCTAAAATTTGTCCACGTGGAACTGGAATACTAGTTATTGCATTTTGACTACTTTCCACTTGGTTCTTATAAGCCTCTCCCTCAACGATTTGTACTTTTCCTAGCTGCATAATAATAGCTGAGAATAGTAAAAATATGCAAAGGAACATTATATTTAATCGAATAGATATATATGTCTTCTGCTTCTTTCCTTTTTGTTCTTTCATAAACCCTCCATTTAATCCTTTCAGGAATTGCTACAAATACTAAAAGCATTCCTTGTATATTAGATACCGATAACCGGTTATAAATATCGTCTCAATTTTTTGCTTAATCCTTGTAAGCATCCATTCCTGTTCGTTTAGCTACGTAATTAATAACTCTCCCTTCCTGTTTTCTCTCTATTTTTTTGTCGCTTGCATTAGAAATGCTAAACTCTATAATGACTCTTATTAAACTTATACATAGACTTGCTAGTAAATTTTCATACTGATTGTTCCTTTCTTCATGCTGTAATACTTAATAGACAATCTAAACAATAAAGTTGTTCCACATTTACAAAAAAAATAATTAACTATAAGATGAAATAGGCTACATAAGGGAGGGTTATATGTTACATACAAAAAGATGGAGATTTTTTGCGGTTCTTTCTATTGTAGGTTTGATTTTACTAATTTTATTAAAAATCAACTTCATTTCAATTACTATCGCAACTTCTTCAGCTGAAAGAGGAAAAATTTCCGATCAAAACGGTGTAATACTCGCTACAAATAAGAAAGTTAAATCTCTATATTGCACTTCTAATGATGAAAAGCTATCGAAACAAGATACAGCAAACACATTAGCTTTTTTCAATCAATTTTCAAGCGAGTTTCAACTTGATATTTCTACAGAGAACATAAAATCTCAATTACAACAATCTTGTAAAAAGCAAACTATGAATGATATACCGTTATACTCTGATATAACTGAGAATGAACTTGCATTCATAAACAAAAAAAAACCCAATAATGTAATAATTAAAGATGAATGGATTCGATATTATCCTAAACACGAAATTGGTTCACAGGTAATTGGGTATGTAGAAAATGACCTTAATTCAAAACATATGCTTGTTGGAAAAAGCGGGATTGAGCTGCAATATGAAAATGATTTAAAAGGAAAACCAGGTAAAACTCTTATTTTTAAGATTGGTAATAAAAAGCTCTTCTGGAACATTCAAAACGTACAAAAAGGAAAAGATATCCGGCTAGCTTTAGACTCTAAGTTGCAGCAAAAAACAGAGGAAGCATTAAGATCTCAAATTAAGAAATTACGCGATGCAAATGCTGGTTATGCTGTAGTGAGCGATGCAAAAACTGGCGCAATTTTAACTATGGCCAACTCGGCAGCTTTTGATCCCAATATATTAAATACACATGTATCACCTAAAATAGAAAACATAAAATCACTTTCGCAAAATAAAGCAATTCAAAAATTAAAGTATGGTGAATCTTATGTAAATATGGCTTCTACTATAAAGCCACTTACTATTTTAATTGGATTAAATGAAAAGCTTTTTCAACCTGAAGATACTTATTTAGATAAAGGTACTTTTCAGTATGATAATCAAAATAACATTACGAATGCACCCGGAACGCCAACAGGTGAGATTACACCGAGGCAGGCTATCATTAATTCATCTAACACATTTATGACAGCAAAAGTAGCTCTACCCTTATTCAACCAAAATAATGGGAATATAGAAAAAGTGGCACATATATGGACAGATTATTTAATGCAATTCGGCCTACGTTCCAAAACCGGGATTGATTTACCCTTTGAAGAAGACGGACAATATGAATTTCATCCTTCTAATAAGTTTGAAAATGGAATCTCTGCTTTATTAAATGCCTCTTGGGGAGGAAATGAAGTGCATACTCCTCTTCAACTCGCTCAATATGCAGCAACTTTGGCAAGTAAAGGTGATAAATATAAACCTCAAATCGTAAGTGCGATTATTGGTCAAGATGGTAAGGAAACAAAAAAGTTTAAACCCATTTTAGAAAGTTCAAATCGTTACCCGATGAACTTTTGGAGTGTCGTGCAAGGTGGAATGAGTCAAAATATAGAGGAAATTAAAAGGTTGCCCTTTGACGTCGCAGGTAAAACAGGTATTACAGGTTTTCCAAATGAGCAAGCAAGAATGATAAATCACTCTCTTTTCATTGCATATGCTCCTACGGAAGATCCACAAATTGCCGTTTCTGTCGTTATCCCTGGTAGTAATTCAGAAAAAAACATTGCCGCTCTCGTTACATCAGAAATTTTAGAGTACTGGAATACTCTTCAAAAAGAGAATAAAAACAAAGAGGAAGGTTCATTAAAGTGAACCTTCCTCTTTTACCATATAGAATTTATATTTATTATTTTCCATATACCTTCATTATTCTTTTCAAACATAAATGAATATTTAATATCAGTTAAAACGTACTCTTTCTGTACATATCCAGTATTACCGTTAATTGTCGAAATTTTTATATATCCATCATTCTGCACTTTTTCTGGAATCCAAGCTTTTACCATTTCATTAGATACTTCATATAAAACTTGTGATTCTCGCTTTGGTTCAGCTAAAATTTTCGTTTTATTTCCAGTAACAGTTGCATAAATAAAATGCGCTTGGTTTGGTTGGTTACTTTCTGTCAATCCACTTGGTACTTTATATACTTGCTTTGTATCATTTGCAAACTCTCCCCCCATTGTAAGGGCAACTTGCAACTCATGAAACATATCTTCATCAAACTTCAGTTCATCCTTCTTATAACTCTTCCCTTTAAATAGAACTTCATCATTTAACGTTTTGTACAGGTCATTTTCATTTTTTGAGTTCGTACTTTGATATAGTTCATTCATAAATTGTTTTAATGATGGATCTTGAGCAGACTCATCTTTTGTTTTAGGCTTAATTTGAGTACTACTTTGTACTGGTGATTTATTATCATCAAGCCAAGGTTGTTGAACAATGAAAAATAAAAATGTACAAGCTAAAACCACTACAATTGGCCATGCTTTTTTACGAAATGGTCTTGTATGTTTTATAAAATCCACTTCATTATTTTCATATATAGACTGCTTTATTTTAGAAATAAATTCTTCTTCATCTTTACGATTCTCCATTGGCCCTTTTTTTATTTTTCTATACCAGTCAGGATTTTGTTTATTGTTCATCACTACTACCCTCCCCTATTAATTTTGAAACCTTACTTCTCGCTCTACTTAATCTCGATTTTACAGTTCCAATGGATACTCCTAACGTTTCAGCCATTTCTTCGTAAGACAATTCATATTTTGCGTCCAATATAATTATTTCACGGTGCTTTTTAGGTAGTTCTAATACAACCTTCCACACATCATTCATTTCTTCTTGCTTAAAAAATTCTTGTTCTGCTGACGGGGATTGCTTATCGTCACTAAAAAATCCTATTAAAGATATCCTTTTAAAATAGGAGGATTTCAAATAGTTTATTGCCGTATTTCTTGTGATTTTTAATATCCACGTTTTAATAGATGACTCCTTTCGAAATGAATTCCAATTTTTAAAAACCTTTATAAATACATCTTGCGTGATATCATCTGATAAGTGTGGATCTTTCGTAATAATAAATGAATAATTCCATACATCTTGCCAATAGTCTTTTATAACAGAGTCCAGCTCATCATGATTACACTTTTCAATAAACGTCTGTTCCATTTCCACACCTCAAACTTATTTGAATAAACATAAAACTGCCCTCACTTTTATTATGGTTTCAATATATAGACAAGATACAAGTTTCATTTGTTCCATTGTTTATCTTTTTTCAGGCAGAATAATACTACTAAAAAACAAGTAAAGTATACAATAATAAAAGTTCCCGCATAAAATTCTGATAATTTGTTGAATTTCACGCAATACTTCGCTTGTATCACCTATTTTTCTTAGAGCGTACTTAAGTGTGTGCTCTATTTATGTTTTATCAAATAACTGTTTTGTTAAAGATTAAAATTACCCTCACTTGTCCATTTCAATTTGTTCTATCCTTCTATTTACTATTAGGCAACGCCTGTCTTTCAGAAATGAAAATAAAGATGAGGTATCAACTTTCTAGAGCCACAATAAAAAAAGCATTCTCGATTAAGGAGAATGCTTTTTCGAAACTTAATTATTCTTTATTTTCTCCAATTTATACCTTCGAGTTAAACAAATATATAGTGAATTTAGTAGACGATTCTACCTTATAATACGGTATTATTTCTGAAAAACATGTTTTACTTTTTCGCCTGGAACATTGCTACCTCCTCTTCCTTTTACATCTTCAATCATCATGGTAACAATCATGTCTGGCACATTTGCATCAAAAGCCGCAAACCATCCGAGTTCTTTTCCGTCTGCTTCTTTCGAATCCTTCAATTCTGCTGTACCGGTTTTACCAGCAAGCGTTACACCATCAACCTTAGCAATTCTCCCCGCGCCATCAGGGTCATTAATGACCTTTATTAATGCACTCTTTAATATCTCTTGATTCTTTTTAGAAACCACATTTTCTTTCCAATTCCCCGCTACTTTTTCTTCTTTTAAAAGATGCGGCGACGGAACATTCCCTTCATTCACAATCGGTGCGTATGTTAATGCTAAATGAAGTGGTGTCATTAATACTTGTCCTTGTCCGTATCCGGTGTCTGCTAATTGAATATCATTTTTGATTCCATCTCTTGCAATGATTGAAATAGGAAATTCGTATTCAATTGGTAATTTTTCATAAAATCCGTATTTCTTCAGTTCATTTACATACTGATCTTTTCCTATTTTCAAAGCTTGTTGAGCAAAATAAATATTATCAGAGTACTTCATTGCCTTATCAAAATCAATTGGACTCGCATCTTTCACACGTGTTACATAATAATTTCCCCAAGATGAATCTTTTGTCCACTTTAATCCTTGGATTTTAAATTCTTCCTTCGGATTTAATGAGTTTGTTTCCAAACCAATTGCACCTGTAATCGTTTTAAATACGGAACCTGGTACAAATGCTTGTGTAAAGCGATTCATCATTGGTAGTTTCGAGTCGTTACTCCATGCTTCTCGTTGGGCTTTTGATGCTCCTCTAACTATTATATTTGGATTATAAGCAGGGCTACTTACAAGTGCGATTGTTTCACCTGTTTTAGGATTGATTGCTGCACTAGATCCTGCTTCAGTTTTCATCTCATTAAAGATTTTTTCTTGAATTGCAGCATCAATTGTTAACGTAACATTTTCTCCTTCTTTTGCTTCTTTTTTTGCTACGTGTTTAATTTCTTTCCCATTCTCATCTTCTATAAATACGCGTCCACCCTTTTCGCCACGCAATTTATTTTCTAACACTTTCTCTAAACCGGTCTTACCTACTAAATCATCTGCTTGATAACCTTGTTTTTGAAGTGATTTTAACTCCTCCGCATTTACCTTTCCTATATATCCAGTTAAGTGTGCCGCTGCTTCACCTAATGGGTACGTACGAATATTTACTGGACGAGATGAAACGCCTTCTAATTCAATATAATCATTCTGTCTGGTTCCCTCTTTTAAAATACCAATTGGTACAAAGGAGTCTGGTTTTATCCATTTCGCTGTGAGCTTTTGTTCGACCTCTTCTGTAGACATATCAAGTAATTTTGCTACTATTTCTTTCGTTTGCGTTGCTGTTTCACCTAGTTTCTCTGGAATAATTCCAACCTCAGTCGCTTTACCATTCGTTGCAAGCCCTTTTCCATTTCGATCATATATTTCTCCGCGTTTTCCTTGCCCTATTTGCATACGTACTTTGTAATCTTTTTTCATCCCTGGGAAAATGAAGTCTGGTGTCCAATCTATTTTCCAAGATTCTTTATCTTTCGCAAGTTTCGCTTCATGGATGAATGAAACTGGCCCTACATCCGTATCCATCTTAACTTCAAAAAGAAAAAGCTCTTTATCTTTAGTACTCTCGCCTTTCATTTTTACTTTTAAATTCTTAGCTCCGATCCCCTCATAGATTTTTTGATATTTTTCTGTGAATTCCTTTTTAGAAATCGTTTTTTTGGCATGATCTGATAAATGATCATACATATTTGCAAATTTTTTATCATTCCATAAATTGATATATTCTTCAAATGCTTGTTTTGGCGGTTCGTTTTTATTACATCCTACCAACATAACTGCGAAACAAACGAAAAGCAGCATCCATAATTTTTTCAATTCAATCTACTCCCTTAGTTCAAAATGATGATTCCTCTCTTAATTTATTTAATAAAAAATGTTTTAACGCTTAATAGACAGTGTAAGTAATGACATTGTTCCATATTTACAAAAAAATTAATTTACGCTTAAGTTGCATTGGAAGAAGGAGGTTTGTAAGCTTCTTACAATGCAACTTAAGGAGCGCATATATTTAGCGAACGTTATCATTATTAGTGGTGTTTTGAAAAATACATTTAAAATACCTTTTAGTTCGTTTTCGCCAATTTTGCCTTTTTTCTTTATAGATTTTTGATATAAAAAATAGAATCCTAATAATAAGGATTCTATATCAATAAATATCAAAAATTACTTAGGGTATTGTACAGGGTGATTGAAAAAGCCAAGTGCATTGCACTCGGCTTTATGGTCGATTAAACAATTTTACTTCAGACCTATTAAACTGCTGTAGATAGTCTTTAGTAGAAGTATAGCCTGAATTCATAAGTGTTTTCTTTTCTTCTTCTGTGATATCGAAATTAAATGACGGCGTAAAGAATGTATTGATAAATACAGTGCGGGCAGCATCTTCTTTGGTTGTTTTTCCGCTCTCATGACCTTTAATCATGGTTTGAGACAAATTCCATGCAAAATGAATAAGAGAATGACCAATATGATGTTCTGTTGAAGTTGCGATATGTTTTAACATGGCAACCTCGGCCTGAGATTCTAAACGGAAACCTAGTGTTTCTTTGTTGTAGACAATTTCATCTGTAGGATCAAAGAAAGATGCATTGTATTTCGTGTGTAAGCTTCTTAGTGTAGAATGATCCTCCATATTGCTTATCAGTTTATTAACCTCGTCAATCGTATCTGTGGTCGTGAAGTGTTCTTCTTTATTCACAAAACTTTTCCGATCAAATAAACGAATTGGGTAGTTATCGAGTACACCTCCATCTACATAATAATCTTTATCCCATTCCACAGATTTAAAAAAGAATGGGATGGACATCGAAATCCGCACAGCAACTACTAGCGGGACATCAGGTGTCGTTTCGCGAGAAAACGTACGAAGCTGGTGTGTAGAAACGTTCGTTCCTTGGAAAAACACGTCTTTGCCTGTTTTGTCATACAACTGCTGAAAGGTTGTGTCCTTACTCCCTGTCCACTTTTCAACAATCTTTCCTACCCACTCAGTGAAAAAATCCCCTTTATAGATACCAAAACCATCAAAAAATAAACGAATATTATCTTGTACAATCGAAAAATCATCATCTTTAAACGCTTTGAAATTCATGTCTTTGTGGATTTTTACAAGATCTGCGAATGGAATGGAAAGACCTAAAAGTAATGCAGTAATCGCTCCTGCTGAAGTCCCTCCAAATCGTTGTATTTCTGGTAAAATCCCTTCTTCATTTAGTGCACGGATGGCACCAATATAAGCGCTTCCCTTTACTCCGCCACCTTCAAATACTAAGTTACGAAATGGATATGACATTATATACCTCCAATAGATAAATTTTCAATCTGTTATAGTATCGGAAGTATATTGACATATATTCCAAATGATATAAAGAAAGTTTCATGTTATGCGAAACGTATGGCGGAATTATCTTTATTCAATGGATAAATTGTTTGAAAGAGAAGGAATTGCTTGGAATGGTAATTTAGTAGGATAGGAAACAGAGCGCGTCTTTGGATGCACTGACTAATACCCCTTTTTGAATCGTATATAACCTAACTTCTTTTCCGATGCATCCTCCAAGTAAAATCACGAGTAAGAAATCAAGGAACAATCTACATTTCATAAAGCCCTCACTCTCTTTAACATGCAATCCAGTGAAATAATTTGTTTCAAAAACGTAGAAATATGGTTTAACCAGCAATCAATGATCAGGTCTTCTTACCCTAAGTAAACCTAAATCTATTTGTCTCCATACAGGAAGAGATAAATAGTTTTGTTCCTATTCATGAAATAATACAATATATGCAAAATTACATATCTATTTAATTGCTTTTAATGTTATATTTTAATAGCGATGAATGCTATTATTTCATAAGTTGTCAACAAGCGTTATGTATGTATGAGAAAAAGGAAGGGGCAAAATAGGTCCCTTCCTTTTTCTACTAATTAACTAAATTACTCTCTGGTAAAAATTTAAATAGTGATGCTCCTATACAAGCGCCTGATTATGCATTAAAAATGCTAGCTTTGCTTGCTGGCGGAAAAATTAAAGACGATAGCATTAAGTTATTAAGAGACAAACGTGCATCAACACGAAGACAAATTTGTCTTGGCTAAATAAATTTGGTGATAAATACAGGTAGTAGCTCTTACGATTCAATGATTCTTTTTGCTGCCTTCTACCCTTCCCACTCCTGTTTCGTGACTTGCAAATAGAAATCTTTAAACTCGTTAAAATGGATACCTTCCTGTGCTAAGTCATAGCTATCATCAAGGCTGTATAAATCAAAATATTCCTCTTCCCAATACAGGCCTCTGTTTACTAGTAATCGAGTAGAGCAAGTAAGAGCTTGTTTCACATTCCATTTCTGAGCTACTAACTTTTCATTTAAGACAGAAAGAAGGATGTTTACCGAGTGTTTTTCATCAACTATGCGGCTATATGACAGTAAAGCCGATTATATATATCAGTTTTGCTTTAGACATTAAAGATATCTCCATAATTTCATATGGCGGGTAA
Source organism: Bacillus cereus (assembly GCF_002567495.1). Lineage (GTDB taxonomy): Bacteria > Bacillota > Bacilli > Bacillales > Bacillaceae_G > Bacillus_A > Bacillus_A cereus_AQ. Next base: position 47,952 of record NZ_NVAP01000050.1, read on the forward strand.
TCATTTGCTTCAATCAACCTATCGCACCATGAAATTACCTCCTCTCTATTCCAAAGTCCGCAGCCTAGTCCTAATGCATACAAGTGTGCTAACGTTTGATAAGATTTCAATATGTTTCACCTTCTATTTAACTGTATAGTGGTATTGCATTCATTTTGGAAATAATCACGTTTTGTAATAAATACAATAAGCTGCCCAAACAGACAGCTTATTTGCATTAAAAACGCTACACATGAACTTTTTCTTTTTTTCGACGAATAAACCACCAAACTAATGATAGCGATAGTAGGGGGAAACGAATGGAAACTTTAAAGTCTTTAAAACGTGACGTGTACATATTTATTGCAATGTTCATTTATTTTTCTGGCATATTCACCGCAAACTTTATTATGGAGCATGCATTTAGCTGGTTAAGCTTTATACTTGCACTACTATCCCTTTGTGCCTTGATTTTCACCATACAAGATATTAAAAATAAAAATTACAAAATAAAAAGCATCTAAACCAGATGCTTTGCTCTTAATGCTATAGAATATTGACGCCCATGACCATACAGCTACCAAAAACAATACATACCAAACCTAAAAATATTAAAAACCCTGGCAAATCAAAATGCTCGAGTAGCGCGCATATTAATAATAAAAAGGGGTAGACTATAATTTCAATCCAGGTAACGCCCCCTGCTTTCTTTATTTCTCGGTATGATACTATGCTGACAAGTAAAATGCCTAATACAATCAACCCTATCCCTAACATCATCCATTCACCCTTTTTAGAATTTTTAAATTTAGCTCTTCACTTTCATATACTGCTCTTTTACACGCACCAGTAAGTCCCTCAGTTTCTTCTCTACAGGATGTTCTTGATTTTCTGGTACTTCTCTCCCGTATGATGAGAAGCTTTGTGAGCATGCACTAGGTGTGACTTCCAATTTCGCGTATGAGAAAGTATGCTCATTTTCTTCACCAATTTTTTCAGTAGTGCTTCCATTTGAACCAACGCGTATGCAGCTTTCGTCAAGTTTGGTGCGCTTTCCTTCCTTGTTAACCGTGTAATAGGTATCATTGACTTCCCCATATTTCATATTAGCTGTTGATGTCACTGCGGTACCGTCTGCAGAAAAAGTAACGACACGAAACCCATCTTCTTCTGGCAACAACTCAGCTCCTGGAACATTATATAGTACCAGTAAGTCTCCTTCGTATGCTTCTGGAATGAGATAGATGGTATCTGTTGTATCTTTTCCGAATCGCATACAACCGCTTAAAAGAATCATAAATAATATTCCGAAATACATTATAACTTTTCTCATAGAGTCTCTCCCGTTATGTGTAAGAATGGTATAGTATGTATTATATAATGCAATATATTTCCTTGGATAGAATAAGTTTCTAGTTTGGAGTCGGTATTACCATTGTCATATAAAAGTTTTATGTCAGTGGATGATTGAAACGAAGAGAAATGGTGTGAATAGATGAACAGGTGTTTTGGATTAACAAATGAAAATAAGATTTTGAGAAGAATAATGATTACCGTAAGCATTGTCATACTTGTTTTCATTGCAACAGGATGTAATTCAGGACAAAATGATGCAAAGAATATAAAGGACATTCCGCTTAACAGCAAATTAGATTCCCTTATTTCAGAAAGTATTATTGCCTGGAATCAAGACAAATTAAATCATACAGAAAAACAATTTGAGACGCATGTAATCTATGGAACTGAAATGAAGGATGAAAAAATGTATGTGTACCTTCATTCCCTCATGCAAGGATACAACCGCGAAACACAGACAGTTCCTCAAACAGGACATTTACTTCCATTCCGTGTGACAGTCACAAAAAAATGGGGATGATTACATCATTGAAGATTACTGTGAACCAGGAGATGGTGCTGAAAATGAACCTACTTTGCGCAACATGTTCCCGACTAAGTATGCGGATCAAGCACTTGCTATATCAAATGAAACAATACAATCATTAGAATCTCGTATGCAAGAATCCGTTTCTAAGTGGCTGAAAAAAACAAATAATGAGAGACAAGAAAGATAACAAATATACTATTTATAATCGAATACAAAAAAAAAAAGGAGAGATATAATCCCTCCTTTTTCTACTTTATACCTAGCATTATTTGTTATATCCACCAAGTTGCTGTTCTGCCATAGCAACGAGACGTTTTGTGATTTCTCCACCTACAGAGCCGTTCGCTCTTGCAGTTGAATCAGCGCCTAATTGTACGCCGAATTCTTGTGCGATTTCATATTTCATTTGATCCAGTGCGCTTTGTACACCTGGTACCACTAAAGAGTTGTTACGATTGTTTGCCATCATATATCACCTCCTGTACGTTTAATATGCTACGAAACAAAGAAAATATTATTGGTAAATAAAACCATTTACAGTGTGTTCTTTTATCCACCATTTTACTTTTCCATAACGATTTCAGCAGAATTACAGTATGAGTTTCGTTTATTCGCATTAATATACAGAATGGGAAATATGTTGTTTACGAAGAGTTATATTTTTTATAAACATTTATTGATGTAGATCTATTGCAAGTTCTTATAAAATATTGACAGATAATAGGTCATGCGTTAAATTCAGAATATTCGAATGCAGAGGGGGTAAGTGACTAATGTCGCTTAATAAGATAGAAGAATATTGGTATATGTACGCTAAAGATAATGAGTTAAACATGAGTGTTCCAGATGCATGGATGTTTGGAGATGGTTCCAAAGAAATGGGAGATGAATTAGGAGGTTTAGTTGTTAAAGGAATCAAAACAGGAACATGCGCTGCACATTGTGTTTATGAGCTTGAAGGGGAAGAAATTCAAAAAGTTGGTCAGTACGATATTGTATTGGATGGAGACAATAACCCATTAGCAATTATAAAATATACAAAAATCGATTTACTAAAAATGAATGAAGTAACAAGTAGTTTTGCAAGATCTGAGGGTGAAGGGGATTTAAGTTATGATTATTGGTATAGTGAACACGTTAAATTTTTCACTTGGGAATTAAGTCGATATGGACTTGATTTTACTCCAGACTTAATGCTAGTTTGTCAAACGTTTAAGGTAATGGATGTTTATAAAAATAAAACATAAATGTAAATCACACATATTCTATCTTTATTATGTTTTTAAGCATTTCGTCATGTAAAAAAACAAAACCCCTTAATATAGTTTTTTCTAATCGCTATCAAGTTAAGTAATTTATTATTCAACAAAACGGAAAAACAAGCTTAATTCTCATATATATCCGTAAAGATATAAAACTTTCGTTATGGGGGTACTCTAAAATCTTAGCTTGATGGTGATGAGTATATCCCCCCTTTTTATTCATATTTCTTTACTTCTTTTCTCTTCCTTGCCAATGAATATGGTATATAATTCAACACCTTTCAAAACTGTTTTTCTTCCACATTACGGTAAAAATCCCCTATCAATTAAGGATTCTATTTCTTCACCGTTTCTCCAATACATAACTGGATTACGTCTTCTTGGGGATAAAAGGGACAGGAAATCCACTAAGTTAGCGTAAGGTGCTAAATTCCCTCAAAGTATTTCAAAATCTGGATAATCATCTAATATTTCTATACTCTCCAACTTACAACAAAACACATCGCAAAATATTTTTACGATGTGCTTTAAAAGGGAAATCATCATCAAGTTTTTCACCCATATTTTTACAATGAGTTTTACCGTTGAAGATAAATGCCTTCATTTCAAAACATTTCTTTTCATTTGTATACGATACATCTCAAACATATTGTATACAAATTATTACACTTACTTTTCTTCACCGCTTGCTTGCATGGAATTAAAAGTCCAATTTAATTTCAACGCATCCCCTTGGAATACATTTTGTTCTTCACCGTTATCTACGAATGTAAACATTACATAAAATGTATCATCATCACCTGGAGCAAGTCCATTTCCTTCTCGATCTACAATACCTTTCTTTACAAGGTCAGGAATACTTCCATTTTGGGTAGCTACCTTTAATTCAGATAATGTAGTAGACCAAATTGGAACCTCATTTTTATCCAAGTTCCACAAGAAATCAATACGGATATGATCACCGAAATCAGCATTTCCATTATCCCCTTTCGCATCGATTACACTGTAATCTGTCAGGAGTTTCACATTTCCTATTGCTAAGGTTCCTTTGTTAACTAATTGAAAACCACGCTCTATTTCATCACCTGGTTTCAGATTGTCGACATTAATAACAACTTCAGGATTCACACTCAAATCTAAAGTACCCGCTGCAAACGTGTTTTGTGATACTTCCTTATCACTAAAATACGCATATGTTCCCCCGCCAATTAAAGATAAGCCAAGTGATGCAGTTATAACACCCATACCAAATTTTTTCTTCATACTCATTTCACAAGTCCCCCTATTTTTAAAGGTCAAATTACAAAACTTATTTCCATCCCACAAACAATAACAATTAAGCAACTACCTTGTCCCATAACGAAAGCGGACTTACTTTAAACTAGCTACTCCATGTACCCAAACAACCATTACTCTTAAAATGACCGGTAATGTTACCGTAAATCATTACCGGTCATTTGTTACCCAATCTCATTTCATTTTATATTCATTGTCTAATTTCCTTACTTACTCTAGAAGTTATCCTACTTATTTTTTGGGTTCTAAACCAATAGAGCGTAAGATTTTATCTAACGTCACTGGCCCTACATTTTCTTTCGGTTTCTGATTTTCTTTAGCATCTGGTCCCTTTTTCATGAAGTTTTTCTCAATAAAACGAATATCAGTTTCGTTCACAACACCGTCTTGATTCACGTCACCATCTTTAACAGACAATTTTCCTTTTTCATATGACAGAGCTGCTATTCTAGCATCTTGAATATCTACCATTTTATCGCCGTTTAGATCACCTGCAAGATTATCATCCATATCAGCTCTAAAGTTTTGTCCCACTAATTCTCCATCCTGCATTTTCCCTATTTTTGTTGTTAATTTACTATTTAAATGACCTGGCATTTCTACGAAAATATCATATTCTTTATCGCTCACTGGGACACTATGAATTTCAAATTGCCCGTTATCATTAATCGTTCCTGTATATTTCTTTCCGTCCTTGCCAACTGCATACACTTTTGCTCCTAGTTTTGTATAGTCTTTCTTACCTAAATACCCCTCTTCATTCAAGAAAGCTTCCGGACCAATATATCCTGTAACCGTTGAGTGTTTTGAAACAATAGCAAAAGATTTATCTTTAAACACAGGAATGTCAATACCTTCTGATGCACCAGCTTTTGTATAAGTGAACTTATCTGCTCCAAATGCAGTTAAATCATTAAAATATTCATCACTCGTCATTTCGAATGTCACATCTAAAAATGGTGTATCACCATCTAATCCTTTAAATTCTTTTCCTTCCAATGACGCGCCAACTTTCACCTTATTTTCCCAAGTTCCTTCTTCATTTATCTTCGGATCCTCTAATTTAAGGTTCAGTCCATGCTGTTTTACATATTCCGTCAGTGCTGGATTTGGTTTCACATCTACAAATTTAAATAACTGCTTGTAATAAGGAATTTCAAATGTACCTGACATAAGCTGTTTTACATTATTAAGATTCAAAGTTAACGTAATTTTTTCACCTAATTTTATTTTATCCTTGTCATAACTTGGAACAGCATATTCTGTCCCTTCTTTTACAAAGACATAATCTTTATATCCAGTTGCCATATTCCCTGCAGTCGCAAGGTCATATCCAAATAATTTTAAATTTAACGGTTCATTTATTTCCTCTGGAAGTACTCCAAATTTAAAATCACCATTTGCTTGAATTGTATTCAACCAACCTGATGGGAAGGCTGAGTTTTGATAATATACGATTTGATTCGCTTTTTGATCATACTGCAAGCCTTTTGCCTTTAATGCATCTACTGTAGAATCATAAATATTACCATGCACCCATAATGCACGTTGGCCGTCTTCTTCTTTAAACATGGAATCATTGACTTCGTGTATACCAGGTTGTACATCCTTAAATTTCATTTCAGGTATTACATTATCAATGATTATGCTATCGCCTTTTGTATACGATTTTCCTTCTTTATCATATCCAACGAAGTTCAATTCGTAATCTCCATCAGGCAACATAACAGGTTTATCCCCAATTGGATGAGCTGGATCCCCTGTAAATGGAAGTACATACCCTCCCATACCAGAAAACATCATATATTCAACATTCGGTGTAAGACTACTTGCATTAAGTGTACCAACGACTCCTAATGCCTTCCCTGTCTTTCGGTCCTTCACAACTGCATCAATGGTTTCAAGGGGACTGTTTAATTTAAATGTCAACGGCGAACTAGGGCTTTCCATAAATGGATGGAATTTAGATGCATCTGTTGCCATTGCATCTCTCAGTAAATCTACAGACGCAATCCCTTTTTCTGTAAATTTAACTGCAAACGGTACTTGATATACTTCTTTTTCATTGTTTTTATTTGAAATATGAATATATCCCTCATATCTACCAAATTCAGCGTTTTCAGGAATGATAATTTCAGGGCTAATTTCCACTGATGTACCAGGAGCTACTTTAATAGAATCGTGTATATTTAGCTTCACACCATTCTTCGCTGCATCTTTCACACCTACACTTGTAGGTGAAAACTCTACTTCTAATTTAAACTCTTTCCCATCTGTTTTACTGCTGTTCTTAATTAAGACTTTTCGACTATCCTTAATAGGCCCATTTTCAAGTTGATTTTTATACCCAAATGCAATAGAACCTGTTTTTTCTTCAATTTCTACTTCTTCATCATCTACAACGTTTGATGTTTTATCGATAACCTCAATAGATGTATCTGCATGAACTGCACGATATGCATCAATTCTTCCCGATCCCACTTCAAATACAGAACGCTCTTCTTTTAAGTCAACTGCAGTATTCATAAGTGCCTCTTTTACTTCAAATGGACTATAGTTTGGATGTTCTTGTAAAATGAGTGCCGCTACCCCTGCAGTATGAGGAGTTGCCATAGAAGTACCTGACATACGTCCATACGCTATCGGATAATTTTCTCCATCCTTTGGATCATTAATATATTCAGGAACAGTTGAGAAAATAGACACACCTGGTGCTACAATATCTGGCTTAATATCATCTGTTTTAGTTGCAGGACCACGGGAGCTGAAATCAGCTAAGTGATCTCCCTCTGTTTTTATATTACTAAGTTCCCCAAACGCTAATGATACATCTCCTTGTACAGCCTTTGCTTGTAATTTCTCACCATCTACTTTTGTTAAGCGGAACGATGGAATAGATGAAGTACTTTCCCCAAGATAACTTGTAATTTCACCATCTACATTGTTATATACAATTACTGCCTTTGCGCCTGCTTCCTTAGCATTTTTAATTTTTTCATCAAATGTAATCTCACCGCGTTGGATAAGAACTAACTTCCCTTTCACATCTTTCCCTGTAAAATCACCTGATTTCCCTAGGCCTGCATATACAACCGATAAGGATTGACCTTTCAAATCTTCAATCTTATCAGTAAAGCTTTTTCCAAGTAGCATCATCTTATCTACATGTACATCACCTGCATCGGCGGAAAACGTTGGAATATTCATTGCAGCATCACTGGCTCCAACTGTAATTGGAAGTGCCGCTGCACTAGGTGATCCAATGGTACCTTCTCCCGGACCACTATTACCTGCTGCTACTACTGTAACAACACCAGCTAACATCGCGTTGTTCACTGCGACAGAAGTAGGATATAAAGGATCATTAATAGACGCTCCTAGTGATAAATTAATAACATCCATATCGTCTTTCACTGCTTTATCAATCGCAGCAAGAATACCGCTTGTTTGTCCACTTCCATATGGACCTAATACACGATATGAATATAAATCTACATCTGGAGCAACGCCCTTAACCGCATAATCTACATTATTCTTTTTGTCTGCAGAAATTGTCCCAGCTACATGAGTACCATGGGATGTATAATATGCACTTCCCTCATAAATCTCAGGATATCCTCCAGAATTCTGCCAATCCTTATACGTTGTCTCCATTGGATCAGCATCATTATTAACAAAATCCCATCCTTTTATTGAGTTCGGATCTATTTTGCTTGGATCTTCACCTTGCTTTGCACGATATCCTTTATATGCATCTTTCAAATCTGGATGGTTGTAATCAATACCTGTGTCCAGTACACCTACCTTTATTCCTTTACCTGTTATTTTTTCATCATGCAGCTTGTCCACACCAATTTGCGGTACACTATCTGCCATTTTTGGTTCAACAGCAGTCTTAGCTGTTTCTTTCGGCAAATCAATTTTAACCTCATGATCTTCCCATACACGCTTAACCATACCGGTACGAACTAAATCTTCAATCATGTTCGCAGGTATAGAAATCGCTACACCATTAAAAGCATTCTTATATTCTCTTGTTATTTTGGCAGCTTTTAAATTTGTCCCTTTCTCTTTATTCTTTTGAAGCTGTTCAAGCTCTGCTTTAAATCCTTTATGTGATGCTTCTACCTTTTGTTCCGCATTTGAAAGAGCTACCTTTTTCCCTTTAGCCGCTTGTTTTAATACTTCAATTTTGCTAGGTGCTTGCTTAAATTCTATAATCACATTCACATTATTAGGACTTGCGGTATTAATACCTGGCGAAATAACAAAACCTGGTTTTGTATCTAACGTTTTTAAGGCATTACGTTGTTCCTTTGTAAGACCTTTTAAGATAGCATTTGCATCATCAATTCCAGTTAAAGTAGATGTATTTACCTCTTCCGCTAATACGTTATATGGAATTCCTTGAGACAATAACATTCCAGCTGTTAACGTTCCAATAAGAATTTTTCCAAATTTCCCTCGTTTCATATTGCATCTCCCCATTTTTAATATTATTTTTTGAAACAAATTGATTCTTAAATTCCCATTTAGCATTGGAAACTCTAGTAATCTTAATCTTTTGTATCATGAAAGTTTACCAACACTACTACCATCCCCATACCTCATATAGCTAATCACTCACTCTACTCTTTCTATAAGGGCCCCCCATCATTTATTTTCAACAAAATATTTTTATAAAATGAATTATTAACAAAGTTAAAATGTAATTCTATTTTTATTATTCCACATTTAGATTATTCTGAAAATTAAACAAAAGGAGTATCTTTTCTCTAAGGATTCTATGCCTATATAGTACAAAAGAACTATCTTGTCCTTTATTCTTTGTGATACAGAATAAAGCAACACGATAGTTCTTTGAAAGATTTCTTATTTAATCTAGCGGCACCAATTGATGTCGGACTGCATAAATCACTGCTTGCGATCGACTTTTCACATTTAGCTTTTTAAAAATTTTATTGATGTGAATTTTAACTGTTTTATCACTAATATATAAAACTTCAGCAATCTCTTTATTACTAAGTCCTTTTACTAGTTCAAAGAGAATTTCCTTTTCACGTTCCGTCAGTTCATTTTCATTTGATTCTACTTTCATTTTTTGCTGATGATATGTAATTAATTTTTTAGTCATACGCGGATGAATAACTGAATCGCCTCGATATAACATTCGAATTGCTGCTACTACCTGTTCTGATGAGGAATCCTTTAATAAATAACCATCAGCACCGGCCTGGAGTGCATCCATTAAATGCTCATCATGCTCATACATTGTAAACACAAGTACTCGGCAATTTGGATATTTTTTTTTCACTAAATCGGTAGCTTCAATCCCATTTTTCCCTGGAAGGTTAATATCCATCAAAATACAATCTGGTCCGCATTCTTCTACTTTTCCCAATACTTCATCCCCAGAGCTAGCTTCTCCAACCACTTTCATATCAGATTCATCCTCTAGTATGCTCCGAATTGCATCCCGTAAAAAAGCATGATCATCTACTACTAATATTTTAATCATTTTACGCACCCCTTGTTTGTGAATCTGGAATTAACAGTGTAATTTCTGTCCCTTTCCCTACAGAACTATCAATCTGTAAAGTAGCCCCTAATTGTTCAGCTTGTTCATTCATATGTAATATACCATAATGTGGCTCATTCTTCGTTTTAACCATAGACTCAAACAGTGAAAAGCCAACTCCATTATCCTTAACCCTTAAAAGCACGTGCTCACTTTGATAACTGAGTAAAACATCAGCCTTTTTTGCTTGTGCATGTTTTACAATGTTTTGCAAACTCTCTTGTAATGTATCAAATATCACTCTTTCTTTTGAAAAGCTAAGCGCTCGCGTATGACCTCTTTCATGATAGATAATGTCTAGTTCATATTCTTGTTTTAAAGATTTTATTTTACTTGCTATCGCCTGCTTAAGGCCTAGTTGTTGTGTCGGATATGGTTTTAAAGCATAAATAGAGTAGCGAACTTCTCCTAGGCTTCCTCTTAAGTCTTTTATGCTTTTCTCTACTACCTGCTGCATATCAATTGGTTTATCACGGTATTTTTTCCGCGCGGATTCTAGTTGGAATATCACCCCGGCTAATGTTTGCGCAATACCATCGTGAATTTCACGGGCGATTCTATTCCTTTCTTCTAAGATCATTCTTTTTTCCTGTTCAGAAATCAATAACCTTGTTTTAACTACGTTAGCTAATTGGTTAGAAAATGTAGCTAACGACTGTACATCTTCTGGAAAGAAACCCGCATTTCTACTTTTCCCTGCAACAAACATTCCGACTAGTTCATCATTTACTATAAGAGGAAAATATACAAGTGAGCGTATAACACTATCAAATATTTCATCTCCAGGAGCAGTACCAATTTTCCAATCATTAAATACAAGATTTTTAGAAAGTCCCTCAAACGCCCTGAACTTTTCTGAATCATCAGATATATTAGATCGGACTTTCCCATCTTTTAATAGAATATTCCAGTTCCCATCATCTTTTGTCCATATTACATAAGCTTGTATGCCAAAAAAACCTTTAAGTGCTTGTTTAATATGTTTCAAGTTTCCTCCGGTTAATCCTCGACTAATTTCGGTCGTAATAAGAAATAACTCATATAATCGTTCCTTTTCCATCCTTATCCGTACAGAAAAAGAACTAATTACTGAAGTTGCTACAAGTGGGAAAAAGAAAAACAGTACTGTAATCTCGTTTACTTCCACACTATATGTACTAATTAATACGTGCATCAGTGCCGCATAAGAGAAACCAAAAGTTTCACAAAGAAATACCGTTACAGTTTTTTTGTACCACTGATAAATTGAATATGGTTGCGGAAGAAGTATCATTAACAAATCGTAAAAGCGATTGTTGAAAAAACAAAAAAACACACAAAATAATAATAAAGATATTAAATTTTCATACAGAACCGACATATCTATTTTATTAATTAATAAGTACATACATTTGTTTGAGAGCCATTCGGCCAAGATCAAACTAAGCGCATGCTGAGTACTGTTAAATAACATTCTCTGTATCGGTGAACGACGGTGCAGATGAATAAGTAGCGTAACGAGTACAATAGCAACAATAGTTACATGAATTCCAAACTGCCAACTCATAGCGTAAATTATCGGAAAGGTAAGCGAGCTAGTACCTCTCCAAAACCTTACAGGAAAATACTCTGCAATCCCCATAAATAGTAACAACAATATTAGTATTGTTGGATGAGAAGGGATTTTAATTTCAAGTAAAGATATAGTTATAGTAACCAAACCAAGAAAAGAAATAAAATAAAGATAAAAACTAGCAATCTTTTCTCTCATAAAGATAGAATTTACATCTTTCAAAACAGCCCCTTCTTTCTTTAGAAAAACTTCATTTTCTTTATTATCCAATAAAAAACCGGCACTGGCAAAATGGAAGGACATCCACTAGCCAATCACCGGCTGTGTACTGCACCTAAAAAGGCAAGACACAATACTAGTATATATCAGTTTGTAAAGTTTACCCATTAGCCAAATGGTGTAATTGTACATAATTTTAGACTTAGGTCTACTAGTACAAAAGATGTACACAGAATTTATATTTTGATTCACTAAAACAATTCAAAAAAACAGGAAGGCAGCCGTAAATGCTTAAAGGGTTAGCGTTATTGCAAGTCAAGATAATAAAACCGCACCTCCAATGTATTNNAATACATTGGAGGTGCGGTTCACGTAGGTCATTGATGTTTCAGCTATTCTCTTTATTTAAAAATTACATTTACCATACTAATTTAATATGATATTCCTGAAGCCAACTATTAACTTGAAGTAAATAATCTATTATACCTCGTGCATCATTACCTGAAATAACTTCGTTTTTTCCTTCTGCAATAGCACGAACTCTTTCTACATTAATTAATGGAAAAATAGGTGATTCAGGATCGTTCAACACATGTAACATCCAATCACTAATACCTTGTAGATAAGAGGCATCCTTTGTGCTTGGATATGCACTTTTTTTGCGATAACGTACATCCTCTGGAAGTACATTTTCAAAAGCTCGACGTAAAATACCTTTTTCAATATTGTCTATGCTTTTCATTTCGAATGGTACATTCCATAAGTATTCTACAAGCCGATAATCGTAAAATGGAGGTTTTTATGAGCTCTTTTCACTCTAGACAAACATGCGAAATATCCAACGCTCATGTAGGAATAAATGAAAAAAATCGTATAAAGTTTTCTAAAATAAGAAAGTCTATACTTAAATCTACAATAAAAAATAGCCCAGTAAAAAGAGCGTGTTTTCATCTATCTAAACACGCTCTTACAAATATTTAAACCCTATATGAATTGCTTATTCCATTCTGCTTTTCTTTTAACTAATACATATCTTTTTATATACGATTATCATGCCAGAAGTTTATTGGAAAATGATTATTCTCATCATAAGCTTCAAACTCATACCCTTTTTCTTTTAATCCTTTTATAATTGCTGGAACTGCTGCAACAGATTGTGGATGAATATCATGCATTAAAATAATTTCTTTTGAAGACGTCGCACCTGCTAAGACATTTTGAACAATTTTTACGGACGCTACATCAACGGATAATTTATTGTATTTCCAATCTAAAGAATCAATTGTCCAATCCCATACTTTTAAATTATTTCCGACCACTTCATTTCGAAGTGATTCATTTAACCCAGGCATTGATCCATATGGTGGGCGTGTTAATTTCGGTGAGTTTCCAATAACATTTCTAATGAAAGATTGATCCTCTTTCATTTCCTTCACATATTCCTGATTGGTGTATAACTTTTTAAAATCATGTGTCATACTATGCATACCCACATAATGGTTCTCAACATGCTCTCGTTTCACTAAATCTGGGAACCTTTTCACATTATCGCCAATTAAAAAGAATGTTGCTTTCACATCATTTTTCTTTAATACATCTAATAGGTTAGCTGTATATTTTCCTGGTCCATCATCAAAAGTTAAATATGCAACTTTTCTTTCTTTACCATCAAAACGATTAGGTATCGATTTTTTTAATTCATTTTTAGGTAGACTGCTCACTTGTTGAACACTGTTTACCTCTTCCGCATTTACCAGCTTAGGGTTCGTAATAGATTGAAACATGTAATACCCTATTGCTACTAATGTAATAGCCAACAATACACTTATAATTCTCTTTTTCTTAAGCTTAATTTTCATATTATACTTCTCTTTCTATCTTATTATCCCACTTTATGTTTTTATTTTATTATTCTATTAGTTTATAGAGTTCATTAGCTTAACCAAACTCACTTTTGGACTAATCGTTTTAATAATCTATATAGGTGAAAATTAGTGCCCTGCACTAGCGTTCATGCCATTTCCTATAATAGTTAGAAGCACAGGATATAATACTGGTCCTAAGGTAAGGAAAATGTTTAAAAGTATAATAAATTTATATAGTAAGCTAAAATTTTGACCATTCCGATTTACAAATACCAGGATGACCAATGTTATTATAGTAATCAAATGTAGTAATAACATTATCAACCAATAATACATCATTATAGTAAGATTCCACTTTCCTAATAGTTGGTATGTTATCCCTATTATTATTCCTAATACTGTAACATTAAAGGAAATAAACAAAGTTCTTTTTAATATTTTAGGAAATGTTTTATAATTCACAGTTTTATTATATAAATCTATTAAAATACCCAAAGATAGATATGCCAGTAATACCCCTACCCAATTCAAGACCCAATCTTGATCACCCATTAAATTAAACAAAAGCGCAATGATCCCTCCTACTGCAAGAATCGAGGAGATCATAATACTATTTAAAGCTGATTTCATAATATTTTCACTTCCTTTAAAATTTTATAATACAGCATTGATGTTTGCTCTTAAGTTGTCCCCTACTTATTAGAATTCTTTTCATTAAAAATCTTGTATGGAAATCCCATCATATAATCCGGTCATCATACCTAATAGCATATACGGAGAATGGGTAGCCCCAGCAAAAAATACATGTACATGAACTCCATACAATAAACACCACCAGATCCTACTCCTACTGCACAACCTTAAAATAAATGTTTTGATTTTTCATCGTCAATAAAATAACACATTTGATTCTTATTAACTTGTATTCTTCCTTTTTCTACTGTTTTACTATAGCTTGCTGTATATTCAAAAACAGTAACCCCTTTGTTTCTAAGTAAACCTTCTTTCCACTTTTTCGCAGCTGCTGACATATGTACATATGATGTTTTAAAATTAACCATAATTTATTATAATTAAGTATATATTAACAATATATTAAGTATAAGTAAATAAAATTAATTATAATTAAATTTTATTTACTTTTTTAAAGGGGATTACATATATGAACAATATTAATGTTGGTCAAAAAATTATGGCATTTAGAAAAGGTGCCGGATTAACCAGTAAACGTTTAGCAGAGTTAGCTGATATAACACCTTCCATGTTAAGTCAGATTGAGAAAGGAATCACAAATCCATCATTACAAACACTAAAATTAATTTCTGTAGCATTAAATATTCCATTATTTAATTTTTTCTTAGAAGATACCAATACAGAAGAATTAGTTGTAAGGGTTAACCAAAGGAAAAAAATAACTTTTCCTGAAAGTGGAAATGTTTCGTATGAGCTATTATCTCCTAATTTAGATGGATCACTAGAATTGGCTTTAATGAATCTGTTACCTCAAACTGCTTCATCTATGGAGCCTGTGGCACATAAAGGTGAAGAAATAGCATTTATTATGAATGGACAAGTAAGACTATATCTAAATGATGAGGTTTTACTTCTCAATACAGGTGATAGTGTTAAAATCCCATCTTATGCAAAGCATAAATGGGAGAACACTTCTTTAAACAAAGTCACAGTTATATTTGGAGTAACCCCACCATCTTTTTAATTTCAAATACTAGCGAAGAAAAGTTAGAGAAAATAATTCTCTAACTTTTCTTGTATACATAACTTTATTTTAAGAAAGTAAAAAATTTGTCTGATAATTATATGAGATTAAAATCTAAACGATTAAAAGTGGTAAAATAAATCTTTTTAATTACATACTTAATTTATTTTTTAATGTCCAGTATTTTTCTCCATTAGCTTCAAAAGAGAATTCTACCCATCCATTCGGATCTTCACGATAAATAAAGATGGTTGTTCCAGGAACTACTGTACCAACTTTATTTTCCTCGACAGCTACATCTTTTCTACTTTTAATTTTCAAATTAAATGGATAAGGTACCTGGTAGTAAGTAGCTGATGATACAACATTTGAGCTTAAACCGTCTGCATACATTTTATATGGAATTTCATTAGATAACGCGTCGACATCTAATGTTTCAGGATTCTTTGGTAATTTTTTTGCATATGTATAGTCTTCTACACGAAACGGTTTAATACGTTCCATAATACCTGCAATTTTCTTAGCCCAGCCTTTATCTGATGCATATTTCACGTTCATGCCAGTTAATGTTGGCCCGTTATAATACATACCACTTTCTTCTAAATATCTTTCTCGTACATAATTAGCGTTATAAGCAATACTATCGCCGTAGCTTGGTAAATATTTCGCATATTTAAACGGATCTCCATCATATGCACGTAGACCGAATAAATTATGTTTTTGATATGCGATTTCTGATTTTCCGTATCCAGATTCTAAAATCGCATGCGCCGCTAAATAATGAGCACTCACGCCATATTGATTTTGCGCATTGATAAAATCTTGTCCATGTCCAACTAAGGGACTATCTGAATGATATTTTGCAATAAAGCTATCAATCTCTTGAGCTGTAATTTTCGAAGCCACTGTTAAATTTAAATCTTCATATGAGGTTGCAGTAATAACCTCTTTTTCATCGTTTAAATTTTGTTGTAACATATCTGTTTTTGCAGTAAGTTGAGCAGCTTCAGCACGTGTTATAAATCTATTTGGTTGCCAACCGTTCTCGGTACCATTAGAAATTTTTAAATCTATTAAAATATTGGCATATTTTTCTCCCCAATGCCCTTTTAAATCTTCAAATCTAACCTGCTCGTTATGATTT
>NZ_NVAP01000051.1 GCF_002567495.1 Bacillus cereus
GATATCAAAAGAATTACCAATAGGAAACTATACCCTAGTGGAAGTAGAAGCGCCTAAAGGTTACGAATTATTAAAAGATAAAATAGGTGTAAAAGTAGAAAAAGATGCAGTAGTAGAAATTAAAATAGGGAATAAGAAATTACCAGATCCGACCGGGCAATTTGAAATTGAGAAAGTTGATGATAAGGATATCAATTTAAAACTACAAGGTGCTGTATTTCAGGTCTTAGATAAAGAGGGTAAAGAAGTTGCTAGATTAACAACGGATGAAAAAGGAAAGGTGATTTCCAACCAATTAGTACTTGGAAAATATACGATAAAAGAAATAAAAGCGCCAAACGGATATATGTTACTTAGAGATCCAATTGAAATAGAAATTACAGAAGCAGTAAAGACACAAAAAATAACAGTGAAAAATGCGAAGAATAATTGGGTAATTCCTAATACTGGTGGGAGCGGAACAACAATTTTTTACGTGATTGGTATTATGCTAATGTTTGGTGTGCTATATTTCTGTAAGAAAAATCGTATATCATGAACTGATTTTATAAAGTTAGACAGATTGTTACATTAGAGAGTTTATAGGACGTGAGTTCGGTATTGTACTGGACTCATGTTACTACATTTGTTGAAGGAGGAAGGATAATAGTAAACATAGAATATATTAATGAATTAAAATATTTAAGAGGTGAAAATGGTGATAATAAAACAAGACGAAATTAAAGTAGTAGTTGGAGCTGGGGGGGTTAATAATAATCCGGGTTGGATTCAAACGCAAGAAGATGAACTTAACTTACTAGATAAAACTACTTGGGAAGAGCGATTTAAATATAATTCTATTTCAGCTATTTTAGCTGAGCATGTATGGGAACACCTTACTTTTGAAGAAGGCGTAAGAGCAGCTGAAATTTGTTATGAATTTTTAAAACCATCTGGTCATATTCGGTGCGGAGTCCCTGATGCATTCTTTCAGGATGAGGCATATCAAAATATAGTTCAAATAGGAGGACCCGGTCCGAAAGATCATCCAGCAGCAAGTCATAAAATCGTTCATAATTATACAACATTAACGAAAATGTTTGAAACTGCTGGATTCGAGGTAGTTTTACTTGAATATTGTGATGAAAATGGTCGGTTTTATTACAACGAATGGGATGCAAACGACGGTGTTATTTTCCGTTCGAAAAGGTATGATTCTAGAAATAAAGGCGATAAACTTGGTTTTCCATCGCTAATTGTCGATGCGATTAAGCGTTAATCATTCAACAAAACAGGAGTTAATCCTATGATTTCATAAGTCGCAAATGCGGCTTTTTTATTTGTACGTAAATCTATATTTAATTTTTAATAGTATATAACTGGATTTAGAAAATATTTAAGTTTTTCTCAGCACCATTCACTTTAAATTAACACTTCGTTGTCATAAATATTTATTTTATATTTATATTCGTGTAAAATGAAGTGAGAACATATATTCTGTATAAGGAGGCAATCAAAATGATAGCTGAAATTGGGAAACTAACTGATGGATATATTGTAAAATTTGAACGCGAATTTCCATATACGGTAGAGGAAGTTTGGTCTGTATTAACAGAAAACAGTAAGCTGAAAAAATGGATGTCCAATTTACAGATTGAAAGCCTTAAAACTGGTGGAATAATAAAGTTCGACATGATGGACGGTTCATTCATAAACATTGATATTTTAGAATGTCAACTAAACTCAGTACTTGAATTTACTTGGGATAAAGACCGTGTCCGATTTGAAATACATAAAGAGGAAAATGGTACTCTTTTACTTCTTAAAGAGTACATTCATGAATTAACAGATCATACACCGAGAGATATAGCTGGTTGGCATATTTGTTTAAATCTTTTTTCTTACGTTTTAAAAGGAGAAGAGAAAGAATTTTCTAAAGATGAATGGCAACAATGGTTTGAAATATACAAGGATAAGATTCATGAAACGAGAGGATAATTGCATAATAGGTAATATTCATTATGTAATTATTATATTGTAAAAATGCTTTTGTGAATAAATAAGAATAGAGGTTAATATGAAAGTAAATCAATTAATTGCTAATAACATAAATAAATTAGATGCAACTATACCGTTTAATAAATCGTTTGGAATTGCTGGGTTATCTGGATCGGGTAAAACAACTTTTTGCCAAACAATTGGTGAAGAGTCAAAAAAACGATTAGTTTCTTTATTACCAAAGGCTGAATATCAATATTTATTTCCTAACATTATGGAAACAAATTTTAGTGCCATTAAGATGGAAGAAATGCCTTTAGTACTTTTTCTAGGAAAATCATCGATTTCGTCTAATCCGCGTTCAACGATTGGTACTCATACTGGTGTTTTTACAGAGGTTCGGGAAAAACTTGCTGAAGTTTTTAATCTTTCTCCAGAGGTCTTTTCATTTAATAATCAATTAGGCTGGTGTACTGGTTGTAAAGGCCGTGGTACTACAAAAAATGTTGAGTGTAAAAAATGTAAGGGAAAACGTTATAGTGAAGAAATTGAACAATATGAAATTGATTTGTTGGACAAGCCACATTCAATCTCAAATATTAATGATTTAAGTATTGAATCTATTCTTTCACTAGCAAAAGAATTAAATATTAGTGAAGAAAAACAGCATATACTGCAAAATATTATTAATATGAACATTGGTTATTTAACATTAAATCGAATTATGGGTACGTTGTCAGGTGGAGAGTTAACACGACTTTATTTGGCTGAATTCATGGCAGTAAGTGAAAATGCTGTAATTATTATTGATGAGATTTCAGTTGGACTTGATCATGAAACATTATTACAAATTTTAGAAGAGATTAAACGATTAGGGTGTAAAAATCAAATTTGGCTTATTGATCATTCAGATACGGTACTAGATACAACTGATGAACAATTGTTCTTTGGACCTGGTAGCGGAAAATATGGCGGGAAAATTGTGAAAGAATCACCAAGACCACAGTCAATACTGTGGGATCGAAATAAAGAAATACCAACAGAATATTATACATTCTATGATTTATATTGCCGTAATATCCAAATGGCGGAGTTTCAAATTCCTAAAAATAGACTTGTAACGGTTACAGGAGAATCAGGATGTGGGAAATCTACACTTGTCAATGAATGTCTAGCTACAGATTTCTTGAAACGATATCCAAAAGATAAATTAGTTATGGTGGGACAAGACCGAAATCAATCAATTACAAGTCGATCAACTGTAGCAACTTTCCTAGATATTAAAAAGAAACTAACAAAGTATAGTGAAGACATTGATGATATTTTTGAGCGCTCGATTGAGGATATTATTGATGAACTTCCAAATGAAGATATCGCTTATAAACGTTTGAGCCTACTAATTAAATTAGGACTTGGCTATTTAACATTAGAGAGAAAAACACAAACATTATCGACAGGTGAGTTTCAATGTGTTCATTTAGTTTCAGAATTATTTGCAAACACTAGAAATCCACATACATTATTTATTTTTGATGAGCCTTCAAAAGGTTTATCACAAAATATTTTAAATCAATTTATCGATAGTATTAGAGGTATTCTGCAAGATGAATCAGTTTCAATCATTATGATTGAGCATAATCGTTACATGTTAGAAAGCTCTGATTATATAGTTGATTTTGGAAAAAGGCAGAATGAATCTGTAGAGCATTTGGATGTTGTTAATCATGAGGATTACTATCGTCAAAAAAGTAATGTGAATAGCACAGAGAAAATAAACATCTCTTCAATGCTTAAGCAGAAAAAAGGAGTTCACTATTTAGAAGGGAATCATATTAACTATTTTAAAAATGCCGAAAACGTTTATAAGGGCGGTATTTTAAAAAGTTTATCATCAATGGCTAGGTTAATTTATGGTGAATATGAATCTGATACAATCGCACCTGTTGTTGCTATTGATCTTGAAAGACATTTATATAGTCAATATAGTTTCTTATATGAGATTGGTGGATTAATTAATCATATTGTAGCTGCTCATCCAATTAATAAAGATACGAGAAGTTTTGATTTCTATTCACAGGACAATCATTGTCCATCTTGTTCTGGACGTCTTCAAATTGAAGTTTTTGATAAAGATATTGCCATTCAAGATAAAAGTGTTCCATTTTGGGATGGACTATTCGATCCAGAAATCATGAAGGTATTAAAATTTTATCAGCATGAAAAAATAGAGTTTCTATTCGAAGAAATAAAAAATGAGCTTGGTCACGATTTGTCAAAGAGCTATAATGATATGTCAGAAGAAGAAAAGCATACGTTTTGGTACGGGTATTTTGAAAAATCATTTTATGATAAAAAAGGAAAGACACGCAGAACATGGGTAGGGTTTGATACAATTATTGGTGGATATATTGTTATTTCAAAAGCACCTATTAAAGAAGAAATTAAGAGTTCAAAAAAAATGATGAAATGTCCAATTTGTGAGGGGACGGTTTTAAATCATCATAAACCACTTAAATTTGGTAACGTAGATATTCGTGAAATAATCAATCAGCCTATTAATGAAGTATTGAAAACAGTTGGTGATTTACCGGCACTTGTTAAATTGAAGTCTATTGTTGGTGGCGATATGGTATTGACGGAAGATGTTTCTTTATTGTCAAGAAAAGTACAAGTCGCACTGAAGATGTTTGAATTAGAACAAGCAAGCTTTTCAAACTATGAAATGGTGTTACAAAATGTTTTACCATTCTGGGGTGAAATAAAAGGAAATATCGAATCCATTAGTGTTAATAATCAAGTAACTGTTTGTGATTTCCCTAATGTTTATGAAACGAGAGAAAACATTATAAATAAGTATTTCACAAATGGTAAATATAAAAAACTTACGTATGTATACGAAGCGTTTGGATACAAAAAATTAGTTACCCAAATTAATAAAATTAAAAAAAGTAATCCATGTCCATTTTGTAAAGGTAAGAAAGTGATAACCGAAGATAATCTACATGATGGTGTCTTTAAACTAACAATTCCATGTGTAACTTGTAATGCAAGTGGTATTAATGACGAAGGGTTAAAAGAAGTTGTCGAGGGCGTGGATGTACAAACGTGGTTAACTGGAAAAGTAAGTGATGTTGTGAATGAAAGCTTATTAACAGAAGCTGTTGGGCAAATACCAATTTTTAATCGTATTCGTGAGTTGAATAAACGAGATATGATGGCGGTTTATGAATGTCTTGAGAGCAATCAGTAAAATATTATTAATTTATGTGTTATCAAAATAACTAGCTTCATTAACACAACTTATATAAAACTTAATTTCTTAAGAAGCTTTGTATTAAGGTAGTATCATTATTCCAAATTAATAAAAAAGGTCCAACTTCTTAATGTCAAAGTTAAAAAGTTGGATCTTCTTATTTTTATGTCCTGCATACAATATTTTTCACTAAGGAAAGAAGTATTTAGTAAAGGATAGTGAGATAAAAAACTAAAAAGAATAAATGATTGATATATTATGTAATTATTACATTATAAAAGCGATAACTAGAGAGAAAGCAGTTCATAAGTGATATATTTGTTTATTAATCTATTTCACTTTATTGTCTGATTATTTAAATTTAACAGAAATATATNNATATATTTCTGTTAAATTTATCCTATGGATAGAACAAGTTTGATTAAAGGTCATTTAGAAATGTGTGTATTATCGATTTTATCGAGAAAAAAAAGTTATGGATATGAAATTATGAAAGAGCTTGAAGTACACAATTTAAAATTGAAAGGAGTAGGAAGTATTTATCCCATTTTAACTAAGTTGAAAAATCAAGGATGGGTTAATACATATCAAGAAGTAACAGACAGTGGAAAAGTTAGAATTTATTATGAAATTAATGACAGCGGGAAAATACGTCTTGAGAAGAAAATCAATGAGTGGCTAGAATTGCAATCCGATATTCAAATGTTATTAAAAAGCGGTTTGAAAGGAGACCTTCTGAAATGAGGAATAAATTGATAGGTAAAGAAAAGCAATTTTTAAGAGACGTACTTAAGGAATTAAAGCAATACGATATTAGTTTAGAAGAAAGGGAAAATATTAAGCGACAAATATTAGAACATATTCAAGAGTGTCGTGAACATGGTGAAGACAGTATAGATGATTTAGGTACCCCTCAATTATTTGTTAAAGATTTTATAGAAATAAATGAAATTGATTTACAAGTTAAAATGAAGCAACTTCAAAATGAAAAGGGAAGATTCAGCACGTTATTCGTAGGTGGCATATTCATCGCAGTTATTACTTACCTCATTTCACAAACTACACTTTCACTACTTTTAACCGAATCATTTAACCCAACTAATAGAAAAACTACATTTAATTACAATCTTTTATACCGTATAGCAGAGAACCAGTGGTGGAACTATGTATTAATAATGATTAGTTTTACGCTCTCTGTATTAGTATTTATTAGCCTAGTAAGTTATAAAAAAAGAAAGCTATCTAAAGTATAATGAAGAAAACTATCTATAAAGTATTTCAAATTTATATTCTTTGTAATGTATTAATATTATGTATCGTACATCCAAAAGTTTATGCTGAACAAAATATTAAAGTTACTTTAGATAAGTACATTGAAAAATTTATAAGGGAGCAGAACATTCCAGGGGGCGCTATTGCAATTCTACATAATAAAGATGTATTCTTCACAAAAACGTGGGGGATTACTGGGGAATCTGAAAAAAAGGTAACTAGTAAAACACCATTTGTAATCGGCTCAATAAGTAAATCTTTAACAGCTTTAGCTATAGTGAAATTAATAGAAGATAAAAAAATAAAATTAGAGGATCCAGTTCAACGATATCTCCCTTGGTTTAAACTAAAATATCCTCAAATATCCTCAACTATAACAATCCAACATCTACTAACTCATACAAGCGGAATAAGCACATATGAGGGCTTAGCATTATCAGATAAGCAATCCAAAAGTTCTACAGCATTAAAAGAAAATGTAATGAAACTTTCAAATGTAAAATTAACTGCTCCACCAGGTGGGAAATATCAATATAGTAATGCGAATTATATTGTTTTAGGTGCACTTATTGAAGAAGTCACAAATGAAACATATTCTTCATATATGGAAAAGAATGTTTTTCAGTCATTAAATATGAATGGCGCAGCAGCAAGTAAAGAAACTGCATATGAAAAAGGTTATTTATCAGGTTATCAGTCTTGGTTTGGCATTCCAAGAAAAAGTGTAGTGCCCTATGATAACGCGGGTGCGCCGTATGGCTATATTACAGCAAATTTAGAAGATATGATTCAATATATTATGTTTTTGAATCGCCTAAAGGATACTCAATTTTTAAAGAAAGAAAACATGAATTTTTATCTTTCACCACTTTATCAAATAAATGCAGAAAAAAGTTATGGCTTTGGATTAAGGACAACGAATATAAATGAAAGTGAAAAGATGATTTGGCATTCAGGATCCACGCCCGATGCTCGTGCAGAAATATTTATTTTAAATAAAAGTGGCTGGGGTGGTGTTATTTTAACAAATAAAAATCATGTATTAGAAGAGCCAGCGTTATCAGTGTTGAAAAATGGGATTATTAGTATTTTGAATGGAAAAGAACCAATTGATCCACCTAGAAACATACCATTTACACAAATTGTTATGTCGATAGTTATACTCGTGCTTTTCATTTCGCCAATTATGTTTGTTAAAAAGTATAGGCATAAGAAAAATGTTAAAAAACTAACTTGGTTATTTGTAGGAAGTCTATTTCTACTATTATCTATTATTTTCATCCCGATTCTTACTAATAGTACAAGCTCACCATGGAAAATAATTAAAATATTTGCGGCAGATGTAGCCTTTCTTACAAATATTATAGTAACTTTATTAGTTGTGAACGGATTAATATCAATCTTTATAGCCTTAAGACGGAAGAGAGTATAAGGGGAAATAATTAAAGAAATATAATTCAAGTGTTATAAACAGTTGACTCTCACACGATGTCATTGTTTATGATGAAGTTGAGCTTCGAAGTAGATGTAACTTATAGGAGGAAATCATGTTTAAAATAGGGGATTTTTCGAAACTATCTTCCATTAGTATACGTATGTTGAGACACTACGATAAAGTGGAATTATTACAACCAGTAAAAGTCGATGCGCAGAGTGGATATCGATTTTATTCAGCAGACCAATTAAAAAAAGTGAATCAAATTCAAACATTAAAAGCTATGGGGTTTAATATTGCTACTATTAAAGAAATAGTTGCATGCGATAATATAGACAGTATAAAGGAGCAATTTCTATATCGTAGTGTTCAAATTAAAGAAGACATGAATAATCTCCAAAAACAATTACGTCTCCTCGAAGACTCAATGAAAACGATGAGAGAGGATGTTGTTGAGATGAACTATCATGTTTCAATAAAAGAAATTCCAGAAAGAAATGTAGCTAGTGTTAGAAAGTTTATTCCATCATATAATTGTGAAGGCGATTTATGGAGCTTATTGATGCAAGAAATTCATATTAAAAATATTAGTATGGATAATCCGAGTTATAGTATCGCTGTCTTCCATGATCAAGAATACAAAGAAAATGATGTCGATGTAGAAATACAGCTAAATATCTTAGGGAAGCACGAAAATACAAAAGATGTTCATTTTAAAAAAATAGAGTCAATCAAAATAGCATCGATAACAGTAAGCGGAAGTTATGAACAAATGACAAACGTAAATGAAGCAGCTGCAAAATGGATTGAGACGGAAGGTTACGAATTAGCTGGCCCGATGTTTAATATTTATCATGTTAGCCCAGCAATGGAATCGGATCCTGATAAATGGGTTACTGAGGTTTGTTATCCAGTTAAATGATGATAAAGAAAAAAGGCATTCTGTATATGCCTTTTTTCTTTATCAACTTATCCATAAATATCAAGACAAATTACTTCTTGATTCGATTCATCAACTATAAGCACAATTTTATTCGCAAATGTACTAAATGAGCGAATTGTAATGGATTCCTTTAATGAATCTTCTAAAAATCAACCTGTTAGTGCTAAAGAACTGCAACCATCTTTTTGTAAATTTCAGAAGTGTTTAAATAGTTTAGTGATATGTGTATCCTCCATCCGGAAACAATATATTACCTGTAGTAAAACTATTTTGCATTAAATATAGGACAGTATGTGCAATTTCATCATTATATCCTGCTCGTTGTACAAGAGAAAGCGATTTATAGGCTTCATAAGCAGTTAGTCTATTTTCATTTTGTTCATTTTCTCTTTGTATTGTTCCAGGAGAAACAACATTAACTCTAATAGGAGCTAATTCAACTGCTAAAGCCTTTCCTAAACTTTCAATAGCACCATTGCAAGCTCCATAAGCAGGCGCGCCTTTAAGGGGTCTTTGACTAAATGCACCAGACATTAACACGATAGATCCAGAGTTTGAAAGAAAAGGGAGTGCATATTTTACGGCGTAATATTGTGGCCAAAATTTTCCGATAAAGCTACTTTCAACAATATCATCAGTAGCGGTTATTGATCCAAGTGTGTAAGAGGCACCTGGTGTAAATAAATGATCCAAATTCCCGATTTTCTTGAAAAAATCTTGTAATTGGTGTTTATTTTGGTTATCTAATACATAAGTTTGTAGACGATTGTTATTTATTACTTCTTGAGCGTTCTTTAATTTTTCTTTCGATCGTCCTGCAATAATAACATGTGCTCCTTGTTCAATTGCTTGTTTTGCCGTTGCGAGTCCAATACCAGAGCTCCCGCCAATGATAACGATACGACTATCTTTTAATGTAGTAATAGACATATTTTTGCCACTCCTTTAATAAAAAACTTTAGAATATAACTGTGTTATGCTTTTATTATTTGCTAAAAGGTAGCAATTGAAAAGTACGCACTTTGTATGTACATAGTCGCAAATTTCGTACTAATCGCTATTTATGCGGATAAGTAATAGGGAAAATTTCTAAATATGGTTTATCCCGCATTAACGGGCAGTAAAACTCTCACCTCAAAGTTAGGAAAATGCAAGGAAGTTAGGTGAGAGATCAACTGCCCGTAAACGCTCGATTGGTTCAACTAATAATCAGTGGGGGATGAATAAAACCCCCACTGATTAAAGTTTCACTTTATGATATCAGTGGAGAGGTGAGAAAAATGGATTTACAAGAACCGAAGTTAAAAGGGGTAATAGCAACATTACAAATAATCGGCGGGAAATGGAAGCCACTCATTTTGTTTATTTTGCTAACAGATGGAATGAAACGTTTTGGTGAATTAAAGCGATTAATACCAGATATATCTCAAGGGACGTTAGCAAAGCAATTACGTGAATTAGAGCAAGATCAACTTATAAAACGTGAAATTTATCAAGAAATACCACCTAAAGTAGAATATAGCTTAACTGAACATGGAAAAACAGTCAGTACTGTTTTGGATAGTATGTGTAGTTGGGGAAGAGGGCATTTAGAATATATAGATAAAGATAAACCATAAAAATGTTATGTAAACTTATTGTAGTGTGAAGGGAAATGTTGTTTTGATAATTTGCATTTTATAATATATAATTAAGGAGTGTCGTAGGTTATTATACATATTTAATTTATTTTTACAAAGGGGAAGTAATAAGATGAACGAATTAGAGTATAAAAGCTTCTATGATAAAGTAGGAAGATTAAACGGATGGGATTTTAGTAAAATAAAATGTGAAACTGTAGGAGATACATGGGACTTTTATAGTGAGGTAAAAGAAAGGTGCAAACCATCACATATTTTACTTGATGTTGGTACAGGTGGAGGGGAAAATGTACTTAATATAGCATCTTCAGCCAAATTATTAATTGGGATAGATAATTCTAATGGTATGATTGAAACGGCACATTCTAACTTGAAAAAATCAGATGTACAAAATGTTAAGTTTCTTCAAATGGGTTCTGAAGCCTTAACATTTCCACATGCTCATTTTGATATTGCTTCAAGTTGTCATGCTCCGTTTCTAGCATCTGAGTTAGCAAAAGTAATGAAAAAGGGTGCTTTTTTCTTAACACAACAAGTCTGCGAACATGATAAATTGAATCTTAAAGAAGCATTTGGCAGAGGACAATGCTTAGGTGAAAGAGATGGCACATTAAAAGAAAAGTACATGAGTGAACTTATTAGTGCAGGATTTGATCTCGTGCAAGTACGTGAATATGATGTTACTGATTATTACAGTACGCCTGAAGATCTCATTTTTTTATTAAAACATACGCCTATTATTCCTAGATTTGGAGAAGAGGAAGAGGATTTTACTATTTTGCAGAAGTTCATCGACGCGAATAGTTCTGAAAAGGGGATTCGTACGAATTCAAAAAGGTTTATGATTATTGCTGTTAAATTATAATGTTTTTTAGTGTAAAAGCTGATTTTCTTTAAAAGATAATCAGCTTTTTTGCATGGAAAAATGCAGGGGAAACTTGAAAATAATAGAAGTAAGTATAATGTAAATTAAAAAATTAGAATATGGAGGATAGTTGTTTTGAAACGTTACTATATTAACAATGAAAAATTAAACGTACATATTACTAAATGGGGGAATAATGATAAACCTTGTTATTTTTTGTTTACATGGATTAGGAAGTACGAGTTTAAGTTTTATAGAAATTGCTGAGGAATTAAAAGAAGAGTATAGATTTATCTCCGTTGATGCACCTGGGCATGGTAAAACACCGCCCTTTGAAAGAACGGAAGATTATGAAATGCAGAGCTTAGCAAATTGGCTAAATGAAATAATCAATGAATTGAGAATTGATTATTTTTATTTTTTATCACACTCGTGGGGAAGTTTTGTAGGGCTATTTTATTTATTAAATAATCCAGAAAAGGTATTAGGGAGTATTCTCATTGATGGAGGGTACCAAACGAAGAGGCTTCAAGAAAAAACCTTGGAAGAAGAAATTGCTTATTATGAAAAGGACTTTGAAGAGTATGTATTTAATAGTTGGGATGATTTCTTTAAAAGTGAAAAAGAAGTGTATACAAGGTGGTCTCCATTATTAGAACTTGCAGTTAAGGATCTTGGTATAGAAATAGATAATAAAGTATGTTGGCATGCGAGGGGTACAACAGCTGGTAATATCGTAAGAGGTATGCACAAGGATGAAACAATGGATATATATGAGGAGTTACCATCTAATATAATATTACTTCGTGCTACAGTACCAGAAATTTGGGATGAATATAGAGGGAAGACAGCGAGTATTTTTAGTGAGAGAACGAGAGCAACAGTAAAACTAATCCCAGATTCTACTCATCTGTTACATTGGGACCATCCGGAAGTTATAGTAGAAGAAATAAGAAAACATTGGTAAAGTCCAATATAACTTAAAAAGGTTGATTCTTGTAATGTATTAGAATCAACCTTTTTGAAGTGTATGTAATAAAACGTATTGAGTAAGTTGTTTGCTTAAAGTGTTATTTTTTTGCTGGTGTATTTCCCATCGCGATAGAAATTCTATTCCAACTATTAATTTGATTAATAATCAAGACAAGATCAATATATTGTTTTTCATCATAATGTTCACGTACTCGTTTATATAGGGGAGCAGGAACTCTTTTAGTAGGAATAAGTGTAATATGTTCAGCTAATTCAAGAGCAACTTTTTCCTCTGCTGTATAAAAAGTGCATTCATCCCAAGTACTTAAGCAATAAATTCTTTGCTCAGTCTCTCCCATTTTTCGTGCATCAGATGTATGTAAATCTAAGCAGTAAGCACAGCCATTGATTTGAGAAACTCTAATTTTAATAAGCTCTCTAGTTGTTCGATTAATCGTTGATTGCTTTGTGTATTTTTCCATGTCCATCATAATCTTCATAGCATCAGGCGCAGCATCATAGTAAGAAATTCTTTGAGTCACAGTACAACACTCCTTTTAGCTTAAGATGGTATTCATTATATCTTGATGTGGTCGTTCATACCAATTATTTGTACTAAAAACGCAAACTGTTTAAAATTTAGATCGTATTGCATTGGCTGAAAATGTTAACGTAACAGTTCTAATGCAAAAGTAGTAGTTTGTTAATTAAAGTTTCAATCTCCAGATGGATTTTTCCTGTTAGTTTTTGAAATACAATACTAATAGAAATAATAAATTTGGAGGTTTATTATAATGATTACACACATTTCAGATATAAAACTACAAACAGTTTCTATAGAAGGAGTAAAACAAGTATACAGAGATATATTATCTTTTCCAATAAAAAAAGAAACAGCATCCTTCATTCAATTTGAAGTAACACCTTATACAACAATTAGTTTTCAAGAAGTGTATGAACCAATTGCACCTGCACATTTTGCTTTTGAAATCCCATATTCAAAATTCCATGAAACAGCAAGGTGGTTAAACGACTCTGGATTACTCATTGTGAAATGGCAAAATGGAAATGTAATTGGTGAAGAGAATGGTCTATTCAATTTATACTTTAAAGACGGAGATGGAAATCTACTCGAAATTATTGCGCATAGTTATGTTAAAGAAGATGTATTAGTACCGTATTCACCTTTAAACATTTTATATGTAAGGGAAATCGGTCTTCCCGTTAAGAGTGTACCTGTTTTTACGGAATGGTTAAAATCAAATCTAAATATGAAAACGATGGAAGATGGGGATATTTTTAACTTTGTTATAGGTGGCACTGCATATATCGTCGCGACTTGGTGGCAGCGACCTTGGATTCCCATCGCGATGAAAGCTTTACCACCGAAAGTACAAGTTTCTTTTGGAACGTCGGACGTCGCATTTTTACAGCAAATCCAAAATAACTTTAAGAAAAATAGTTTTCCATTTGAATGTAAACATAATGAAGTATCATTTATTGAGCAGGGATATGCATTTTCAATTGTGCATACACCAGAGTTTCATTCCGATATTCCTAGTAAATTAAACTTACCGCTTTCTATTTAAGGATGGAAAGCGGTAAGTTTATATTTTCGTGGAGAAGGGTTTCAACTTAATTAAACTGAATTTATAGAGGAGTATAAGGTATTAGCTTAATTTACTGTAAGGAGAGAAATAATTTGAATTTAGGAAATCCGATAGCAAAAGGAAATACAGCAGAAATTTATCTGTATGATAATAAAATTGTGAAATTGTTTAACGAATATCTTCCAGATACAGAGTCTATGATTGAAGCGAAAAAACAAAAATATGCTTATTCATGTGGGATACCAGTTCCAAACGTATTTGAAGTGACAAAGATACACGATAGACAGGCAATTATTATGGAATATGTAAAAGGGGAAAGTATGGGTGATCTACTGCTTAATAATGTAAATGAAGCAGAGCATTACATAAATATTTGTGTTAATGAACAAAAAAAGATTCATGCTATATGTGTGAATACCGATGATATGGAATCAATGAGAGAAAAGTTAGAACGACAAATTAAATCTGTACATAAATCGGATGAAAAACAAAAGGAAAATATATTGAATAAGTTACATTCAATCAAATTTGAACCTAGATTATGTCATGGTGATCTTCATCCATTTAATCTGATTTTCAGTAATGATAACGTGAAAATTATAGATTGGGTAGATGCTACTTTAGGTGATATTCGTGCAGATGTATTTCGTACATATTTATTGTACGCTCAAGCTTCAGTAGAATTAGCTGAAATGTATTTACATATATATTGCAGGAATACGGGTTTATTAAGAGATGAGATTTTTCAATGGGCTCCTATTATTATTGCAGCTAGGCTAACTGAAAAGGTGTCAGCTAATAACAATGAGTTACTAAATAAATTAATGATTCAGTATTGTAATTAAATGAGTAAAATTATTGGATTTTTTTACAAATAATATAATAGTAAAAAAAGGAGTCTGTTTTATGAAAACTGATGAATCGATTTCATTGAATACCGAATTTGAGAAATCCGCTCCTGCGCTACAACTTTCGAAATTACATAAGCGATTCGGTGAATTTATTGCAGTAAATCATATTGATTTAACTATTCCAAGTGGTTCCTTTTACGGAGTTGTTGGACCTAACGGAGCAGGAAAAACTACATCTTTATCGATGGCTGTTGGTTTGTTACGACCGGATGGCGGAAACGTTAAAGTTTTTGGGATTGATGTTTGGAGTAATCCAACACAAGCTAAAACGCTGATTGGAGTATTACCAGATGGATTGGCTTTACCAGAAAGACTTACTGGCCGCGAATTATTAACATATATGGGGTTGTTAAGAGGAATAGATGCCAATGAAGTTGCTCAACGGGCGGAAGAATTACTTGCAGTATTAGAGTTAAATAATACTGAGGGGACTTTAGTTATTAATTATTCTACTGGTATGCGTAAAAAACTTGGTCTTGCACTTGCACTCCTTCATGCGCCAAAATTACTTGTTCTCGATGAACCGTTTGAGGCGGTAGATCCCATTTCTGCAACTACTATTAAAAAGATTTTACAGAAATTTGTTAGTTCAGGTGGTTCTGTAGTATTTTCTAGTCACGTCATGGCATTAGTTGAACAACTTTGTGACCACGTTGCAATTATTTCGAAAGGGGGAGTACTTTCATCTGGAAAGATGGAAGATGTTTGTGGTAAAGAAAAACTAGAGGATATTTTTATTCGATTAATAGGCAACCCCGCCGCTAAAGGAGGGGAATTGTCTTGGTTAATGTTTTAATTCAAATGAAGTTATCAATACTTAAACATTCAATGAATCGTGGCAGGGCAGTTCTATTTATTATGACAGGACTAGTTGGTTTGTTGCTAGCAATTGGAACTATTCTACTTTTTTCTTTTTATCCAACAGAACAAACTATATCAAAAAGCATTTTATATGTAACATTCGCTATTTGGACACTAGGGTGGATTATAGGTCCGATGCTTACTGGAGGAGACGGAATATTACGTCCTGAATATTTTGTGTTGCTTCCGCTCAATTCTTATAAACTAGCTAGGATGCTTCTCGGTGTAACTTTTATAGGAGTAGGCCCACTAGTTAGTTTTTTAGCTTTCATAGGATTATTAATTTATGCAGCTAGAATTAGTATATATGCAATTGTAGTTGCCGTCCCAGCAATTTTTTTACAGTTAGTTTTTGTAGTGTTGTTATCAAAAGTAATAGTTAGTATTATGGGTGAGGCGATGAAATCAAGAGTTGGTATGGAAATGGGAGCGATGTTCATTGGTTTCATCATTGCATTTCTAAATGTAGGCTGGTATGCACTTCCTGTAATCAATAGAATAATATTTAATGATACTGTGCTACTTTACATGATGCCTTCTAGTTGGACGATACTTGCTGTTGAGTATGCAAGTCAATCTAATTGGTTATTAACTAGTGTTTTCTTGAGTGCAATAACGATATTATGTGGAATTCTTTTATTTATATGGACTACATTATTGACTAGAAGTACAGTGAGAGATTCTAAAAAAATCAAAAGTGAGATTACTAATAAGCATTATAGAAAAGTTTTTAAAATCTTTTTTGAAACTAAAATAGGAGCGATCATAACTAAGGAGCTAAAAAGTTGGGGGAAGGATCCACAACGAGGGCGCTTCTTGCGGATGGGAATATGGATAGGTGTATTTTATGGGATTATAGTTACAATTGCGGATATACCATACTTAATGCCTTGGGCGGGAGTAATCATGATTGT
The DNA here is from genome assembly GCF_002567495.1 of Bacillus cereus. Taxonomy (GTDB): domain Bacteria; phylum Bacillota; class Bacilli; order Bacillales; family Bacillaceae_G; genus Bacillus_A; species Bacillus_A cereus_AQ. The sequence continues at coordinate 16,654 of NZ_NVAP01000051.1, forward strand.
ATTTACAAGTATGTTTGCTTGTAATTTATATGGTTTCGATGGAAGCGCTTTATGGTTAACGTTGGTGACACCTGGCGTAGAAAGGATTGACGTGCGTGGCCGCCAATTAGCTTGGTTGATAGCTATTGGTCCTGTGGCAATTTTAACTACAATAATTTTTACTTTTTCTAGCGGGAGTACTTTCATTTATCCATGGATATTTGCAGTAATCCCGGCTTTACTTGGTGGGGCAGTCGGTCTTATTGTCGTATTTTCAGTAGTTAACTTAATTCCAATTACTGATCCACATCGTCGTGGAAGAGGAACGATAATATCTGGTGACGATATGAATGCGAGTAAAATGTTTATAACTACGTGGCTCATGCTATTGATGGTGCTAGTAACAACAATACCCGCTTTACTAGTTGTATGGTTAGGGACATCACTACATATACAATTCTTACAATGGTTAGGTATACCGACTGGGGTTTGCACGGGACTGTTTTTAGCATGGCTGTTAGGGCGCATCGCTTACAAAAAACTTGAAAGAAATGGTCCTGAGTTGCTTTTTGAAATGAAAAGTGGAATGAAAATAAATAATGATAATAACAAAAATAAAGTTTGTAATAAAGAAATGGGATTACCCAAGAAAAAACTTGCCGTTGTTGTTCTTCTTGTATTTATAGGAATCTTTTTTTTAGTTCACCAAAGTATAGTACCAATAGTCTTTGAAATATTTGATGTGGATGAAAAAATCCGTCTTTTCTTTCTTCCGCGCTACCTTCCTCATATTTCTCGTATTCCTGTAAGTATCATTTTCGCTGTACTAGGTATTACTTTTTTGTATAAAGCAATATTGATTAAGAAACAGCACGTAAAAGAATCACAACTAATAAAAGATGAAATGTAAAACATTCTTAATCAATCGAGTTTTTAGCGGATGTTGTTCAACTATAGTTAAGCTCAATATAAAAATAGAAGGAGAGTTTAAAATGAATATTTCTAGAAAAATAGAGGTTGAACAGTTACGAAATGAGAAGAGTGAGTTGTTTGCTAAAGATGTACTTAACATATTAAATGGTCAATATATGTATGAAGAATTTAAAAATGAAAAATTAATGGGAGAGTCTGATTATGCCCCATTTAATGAAGCGATGTGTGTAAACCAAGTTACTACACAAGTTTTTAATGAAGAGTTTATTAAAACAAGAGCGAAAGGACATAACAGTTCAGTAGAAAGTTATATAAAAAAGGTTATAGATCCGTTAGAAAACCTTTTTACGAAAAAGTATAAATGTATTGTTCTATGGTTTGGTGAAGATATGTTTTGTCAAATGAACTTACTTACCATACTTTCTCACCTTGAACAGTCTGCTTATGAAGGGAAGGTATACTTAAATAGTTTTAGAGAGGATGAATTTAAAGTAAATCAAATTGAACTTGAATTGGGACATAATTCTTCGATATACAATGAAGTATTAGTAAACCATAAGAAGACTTTCTATAAAGTACCACCTGTAATGTATCAGTCTATAGACTTATTTTTAGAAATGTTAACAGAAGATAATGCAGTAATGAAATTCATCTCTAAAAATAAAGATTTATCAACACGTGAGTTATTAATAAAGTTGTTTCATCTTTTTCCTGCAATCGGATATGGAGATTCTCAGTACATAGAGCTGATTAATAAAATAAAGAAGAAAGCTACACCAAAAATATAGGTGCAGCTTTCTTCTTATATTTGTTCAATTAATTCTAATTCTTTTTCTACAAATAGCATTAGTTCTTTGATGGTTTCACCAGAAAAATCAAAACGAATCCCGGCTACTTCATACACTTCTTTTATAGATTTTGAGCTTCCTAGTGATAATGCCTTTTTATAATTATCTAGTGCTTGTTTAGGATCTTCTTTATATTGTTTATACATTTGTAATGCACCTAGTTGTGCGATTGCATATTCGATGTAATAGAATGGAACTTCAAAAATATGAAGTACTGGTAACCAGCTCGTCGCTATCCAGTTTTCGTAACCATCAATATGTATGACGCTAGATCCATATGTTTTTTGAAGTTGTAAGTATTGCTCATTTCTTTCTTCAGAAGTATGATTTGGATTTTCATAAAGCCAGTGTTGAAACTGATCTACGATAAGCATAACAGGTAAATATGAAATAACATCTTTAAAGAAGTTAATTTTTGCTTGTTTTAAATCTTTTTTGTCTGTATAGAAGGTATCCCAATAATTAAGTGAGAATAATTCCATTGTCATACTAGCTAGTTCAGCTGTTTCAGCGGGAATTTCTATATACTGTCGTAATTCTAATGGTTTTATGAGTTCGTTATGAATGCTATGCCCCATTTCATGTATGAAAGTGATAATATCATTTTGTGTATAGTTTAAGTTCATAAAAATAAAAGATAATTGTGAAGCTGGTAAGTACTCACAAAAACCACCAGCTGCTTTTCCTTTGCGGCTTATTAAATCAAGACAATCGTGTTTATGCATTCGGTTTAAAAGTGCTGAAAATTCAACATCTAGTTTATTGAAGATATGAGTGCTTTTTTCAATTAAATCATTTTCATTTGCAATTGGTTTAAGTACTTTTTGATCTGGAGTTACAGCTGATACATCCCATAGATGAAGCGTATCCACTTGCAGTTTCTCTTTTTTCTCTAGCAATATTTTATCTTTAAGAGGCACAACATACTTACGTATGGATTCAGCTAGTTCATAGCAATCTATCGCTGAATAATCAAAACGCTCGTATTTTTTGAACATATAATCGCGATAATTCTCTAGTTGAATATTTTTTGCCTTTTCGTGACGGATTACGATTAATTCATTTAAGATATTTTGTAATTTATCTTCGACAGATAGGAATTTTTCAGAAATGAGCGTTCTTGCTTTTCTTCGTATATCACGATTCGGATCTTGTAAGTAAGACTGTAGTTCAGTAATTGTTTTTTCTTCACCATCCCATACCACAGTTAAACCACCTGTAATTTCAAAGTACTCGGTTACCAGTTTGTCTTCGTTTACTTCTAAATCAATGTTCTTTTCACAGAATAATGTCTGTGCATTTTTTATTTTTTTATCAAGTAAGCTATACGTTTTTGGGTCAAGTTCCATTCGAAAAGGTGATTCTAAATATTTATTATCAAATGAATTTTGATAGCGTTTCAAAAGAGGCCTTACAAATTGTTGATCATATTCAAAAGTATCTTTTATTTCTTTATTATCTGTATTACATTGAAAGGCGATATAGTGTGATCTTAATTGTTCTTCGATTTCCAAAATTACTTTTGACTGCTCTTTTAACCAGTTTTCAAGGTCTAGTTTTGAAGAAATCACTTTATTTAATAACGTAGAAAGAGCATTTTCTAATTCTAGTACATTACTAATATCAATCGTATTTACACGTTGCATTATATATCCCTCACTTTTTATTTATTCATGGAGATATTCTATTTATTAATTGTAATTCCCTTGTTAAGAGGAGAAAATGTGAAAGAATGTTAAATTTTAAAATTATAGAAGGTATTTATATGTCAAAGTAAAAAGTTTATCGTAGAAGAAAATGTATGGAGGGGTGTTACATGAGAAAGGGAAAGAAGTTACTTGTATTTTTATTTCCACTTGCTTTATTATGTGCCTGTGAGACTGAGAGTGAAGATGCTATAAGTGAAGATTCTATAGTGATGGATATTGTTACAGCGACAGTAAAGGAGGAATCTTTTTTTAGTGCTGCTATATGGGACGAAAAAGAAAGAATAGTAGATTTAGAGATTGCTGATAGCGAAAATGCTAACGAAATAAAAAAAGAGATTAATAAAAGATTGCAAATTCAAGGTATTATGTCCTATAAAGTAAATATATCTCAAAGAAACAAGGAGATTGCAAATGCAGAGCATAGATGGGAGTTAGTTTTTGGACATATATTTGATGACGTATTCAGAAAGAATGGATATGAAGGGTTTGGGATTCAGCAAATAAATTATAAAAAGAATCAACCTGTTACCATTGATATAAAAACTAAGATTAGCAATGATGAAGTAGGGGCGAGAGAACTTGGACAGAAAATAGAAAAAGAAGTTGAAGGTGTACTTAAAACAGAAGTAGTAAAGAAATGGATTGAAAATGATTCATATGCTATTGGGATTTACAATATAGATGATCGGAAAATTAACTAATTGAGGAATTAATGCTATATGGATGAGAAATCTATGTAATTAAATATAGAATTATTGAAGGAAGTGTAAGATGTATAAGTATTTACATGTTTTAAACGACATAGAAAATATGATTCAAAATGGGGAAATAAAAGAAGGGAAGAAATTACCGTCTATACGATTACTCGTTACGCAATATGAATGTAATAAGGCGACAGTTATACGAGCGCTACAAGAATTAGAAAAGCGTCATATTATTTATTCCGTCCCTCAAAGTGGATACTACGTTGTTAAGAAATCAGGGAGTACGATAGAAAATAACGAGATAATTGACTTTGCCTCTTCAGCACCAGATCCAGATATCTTCCCGTATTTAGATTTTCAACATTGTATTAATAAGGCTATTGATACTTATAAAAACGATTTGTTTGTATATGGAACGCCAAAAGGGTTACCATCTTTAATACCGGTTATTCAAAAGCAACTGGCAAACTATCAAGTCTTTACAAAGGAAGAAAATATTTTTATAACATCTGGTGTTCAGCAGGCGCTTGCTATATTAACTTCCATACCATTTCCGAATGAAAATGAAACGATATTAATTGAACAGCCAACATATCATCTATATATTGATTATCTAGAAATAAATAAAGTTCCTGTAATCGGTATTAAACGTACGAATGAAGGTATCGACTTGAATGAATTGGAGCGTATATTTCGAACGGGAAAAATAAAATTTTTTTATACGATACCAAGATATCATCATCCGCTTGGAGCTTCTTATTCTAAAGGTGAGAAAGAAAAAATCGTATTACTGGCTAAGAAATATAATGTATTTATAGTGGAAGATGATTATTTAGCAGATTTAGAAACTGATTCAAAAACAGATCCTTTATATAGCTTGGAGAATTGTAATCATGTTATATATTTGAAAAGTTATTCAAAGATTATTTTCCCAGGATTACGAGTTGGAGTCGCAGTTATTCCACCATCCATTGCAGATCCTTTTTATACATATAAAAAGATTTTAGATATTGATAGTCCAATGATATCTCAAGCTGCTTTAGAAATTTATATAAAGAGCGGTATGTTTGAACGTCATAAAAATAAAATTAAATCTTCCTATTATAATAGATCAATAAAATTAGCGAAAACATTAGAAAAAGTGCAAAATGAAAATCCATCATTATTTACATATAATAGACAAAACACATCGGGAATACACACTTGTTTAGAAATACAGAAAAACATCGTTACAGAAACATTTATAAAAAAATTAAGAGAACATCAAGTAAGTATCGATTCAGTTGATAGAAATTATTTAAAGGATTTTCATAAAGAAAAGTTGCTAAAATTAAACGTATCGAATGTAAAAGAAGATAAAATTGAAGAAGGTATTTGTAAATTAATTGAGGAAATCAAGCAATCAAGACAGATGAATTTTCAATTTAAAAAAGAATAATGTAAACAAGGAGGTTGGTTGTGAGGCGCAAAATCATTCTCTTGTTTGTATGTATCACTATAATAATTGGAGTAATGGTTGTGACTAAATATTATAAAAAAGAGGATCAATGCATAGCAGTTGCAAAGTATTCAAGGGGTATTGTCGTAGATTACAATAACGAACCTATATCAAATGTGAAAATTTATGAAGATTCAATTGAAAGTAAGGAAAGTAGTATTTCGAATGTACAAGGCGAATTTGAGATAATACACGGTGTTTGCGGTGAAATTACGTTACAATTAGTTACTCCGAATGGGACAATCTATACGAGGAAATATGATAAGAATCATGTACCAGAAGTTATAAAGCTGAATTATAAAAATAAAGCTGAATAAAATGAAACCATTACGGAGAAAAGTAGCAGTTGTGGCCGAAGCAACTGTGTATGTAACTGGATAACTATATAAAATTTTAAGAGCGCTCTTAGAAAAGAGTGCTCTTTTTCGTTAATGTAAATATTTACTTAGCATCTTTTTAAAATGATTTTTATCATAATTTATATATTGCGTAGCTGTATTTCGTATTGGATCCCCAGCATAAAATCTTTCGTACAATTCGTGTCTCGATCCTAAGGGACTTCCAATGATATCCCAAGCTAACTTAAATAATTTTGTACGTTGTTCGGCATCTATATTCGTTCCTTTAAAGTACTTTTTCAATAAATCAGCTATCGGACTTTGGAAGTCATTCGAGCTGGAAGGAAGTTGAATGAAGCCACCTGCTCCAATTAATTGTAAAATTTCTATTGCACGGGGATAATATTTGGAGCCGAGATTTCTTGCAGTTTCAATATATTTAAAGTTCGGCAAATAAGTTTTTGTTTTATTTGTAGTACCTTCAACTTCTGCAGCAATTAAAAGTGAGCGAATTGTTTCGATTTGCATAATTAATTCTCCAAGTTTTTCTTGAACATGCAAATAAGTAGTAGCACCGATTGCTTCAGCAATTTCACAAGCAATTGCAGTAATAAATTCCAGCTTTACTACTAATCGTACAATTGCTTGATGATAAGCTAAACTGCTAGAAGCTACATCTGATTTTAATGCCCATAATGCTTCAGGGTTGTTATACAGTAAGACACGTTCCCATGGTACAAATACATTATCAAAGATTAATAGTGCATCCATTTCGTCATACTGTGAGCTAATAGGGGAATCAACTGTACTTGAATGTGTATTCGCAAATGGTTCTCTACAAACCATATGTAATCCAGGGGAATTGGCTGCCACAATGAGGAAATGAGCTAAATCTTTTTGAGTGTCAGTCAGCTTTGCTAATGGATAAATTAATAAATCATTTGAATAGGGTGAAGCGGTTCCTATCATTTTTGCACCATTTAAATAAATTCCATCAGAAGTTTCCTTCGTAACTCTTAGTAACCCTAAATCTTTTGCATTCAATATTGATTCTGTAGAGCGATTTATTTGTGGATCACGTTGAACTACACTTAAAAACAAGTGCTTATCTCTCGCTTCTTCATAATAAGATGTAATTTTATCTGGAAACTGCGCATCAAATTTTTTATAAAAATATCTTGATACGTACCAGCCAGTAAGTCTCGACCTTGCGTAATCAGATAATCTACTCATTACGCCGTCTGTAGCATAACTCCACGTTTCAAAAGCACTTCTCCTCATTAATAATTCGTTATAGGAATTCGGAACTAAAAATGCTGTATGGACAAACTCTTTCGTTTTTGGACTTACGTATCCAACAGAATCTCTCTGTATTGGATCATCAAACAATGAAAATAAATTGGAAATGGTACTTAGTGGTCCTGCAAAATGTTTGTCTGTAGTTACATCTACTTTTTTTCCATAGAGCCAAACGTTACGACCGTCTTGTAAGCTCTTTATATAAGAATCCTTCAAATTATGCATATTTCCTCCTCCTAAAGACTATTCATATATTTGGACATCTTTTAATGGTGGGGAATATACGTGGAAAGTTATTGCTGTTGAATCTGTAGCATTATACATTTTATGCACAGTATCTTTTTTTACGGTAAAAATATTTCCCTCTGTAAACTCTTCAATCTGCTCGCTATTGTTTTTATATGTTACATTTTGTAATGTGCCATCGACTATTAGGATACAGCCTAAAGAAATTCCATGATCATGTATAAAAGTTTTTGCTTTGCTTGGAAAATTTAATACTAAAACTTCCACAAATTCAGACTGATAGATAACGTTTCTTCCGTATTCGAGGTTAACTGGTGAAGTAATCAAAGAAGATATTTTATGAAGTGTAATATTTAATGATTGAATAGCGTGTATTAAATTGACTGTATCGTAGTCGCATAAGTTATTAAACGTTTTTTGTATGTTATGAATCAATTGCATGTAAAACTTCCTCCTAAGCATGTACAGTAGAAGAAAAACTAATCTAATATTATATAGAGCGTATTGAATTACATAATATTGTATTGAAACATTTCCAAAAAGTGACTTCTTTTACTTAGGAAGTTTATTTAATTTGAAAATTGCGGTAATTCATTCCGTTAAAATGATATGCTTGAGCTATATATTTTTTATCCCGCTATTTGCCGGGAAGTAAAACCCCGATTTGTGAGGGCTGATTAAAGTTTCACTTTATTGGAAAGGTGATGAAATAAATGGCAGTTCTTTTAGTCGAAAATCTATATCAAATGTCTATTGTTTTACTGATCTTATGTTCATTTTGTTTTTATAGATATTTAAAGGAAATAAAAAAGGAAAGAAAGCTTACAGGTTTTGAAATTACGATGTATATCGTGACGCAACTTGCATATTTCATTTGGGCGGCAACAACTTTTCTTAAAATGTTATCAGAATAGTAATCTTAATGTATGGTTAATTGTTTATTAGATGCTGGGCAGAAATGTACAGTAAACAAAGGTGATTTTATCGGTTGGGTAAATAAATATAGTCGGTATCTAGATCGATAACAATATCACTTATAACGTCTTGATAAAAAAAGTGGGGGATACGTTCATAATTATGTCGAACACAAAATAAATCGATGACACCATCATTAGAAATTTCTTCATGTTTCACATTCAAATACAGCCTTTTTAATTTCGTAATTGAGACGTTTTGTCCAGTTACATACTCATTTATACCATATCCATCAAATTTAATTATCATATCATCACTGTTGGTTGTTAGGCAATTTTATAGCTCAAATTTCGGATGAAACATATATATTAATTATTATAAATAGTTTAAGAGCTACTTTGAATACAAATTTTAAATCATTGGGGTTTTCATCTCCCAGTGATTATCGGTTTGATCCCCACAAATAGCGGGATAAAAGGGGAGGATATGAATGGAACAATATAAGTTAGTTTTAAAAGGAACTAAACAACTGAAGTGGGAAACGAATGAAATAATGTCCATTCAGGATGATGAAATTATCGTTAAAACAATTGCAGGTGCAATAAGTATTGGAGCAGAGTTACCACAGTATAAAGAATCAGATGGTTCAGATACAAATCCTATTTATCCAAGAAAAACTGGATATGAAAGTTATGGTGAAGTTATTCAAGTTGGTAATAAAGTAACAAATTTAAACATAGGGGATAAAGTAGTCTCTTTTTATGGACATGAAACGGTAGGAATAGTTAAGGGAGATAAAGTCATTCGAGTTCCTAGTTATATAAAATCTAAAGTTGCTTTATTATCTATTCTTTCGTGCGATGCTGCTAAAGGGGTATTGAAATTAGACCCACGACAGGATGAAAAAGTACTTATTACTGGAATGGGAGTTATCGGTTTACTCGCTTGCTATTTTTTAAAATACTATGTAGGTGTTGAGCATGTCGATATTGTGGAGCCTAATAAAAATAGAAGAGAATTTGCAAAGAAGTTTGGTGCGAAAAACCTCTTTGATTCAGAAAAGCAAATAATAGAAACATATAATTACGGTTTGGAATGTTCTGCTACAAATAGAGGGTTTCACACATTGCAAAAGGCTATTAATAGTAATGGGGCAATATGTATTCTTTCTGATGGTAATATAGAAGACTTAACATTAACCGCCGACTTTTATCGAAAAGAATTGCAGATCATTGGTTCAAGTGACGGATATGATTATCAAAAACATGCAGATTGGTTTTTTAGTCAGATAGAAAGAACACCATGGATAGAAGAGATTTTTCAACATGAGATTCATTATACTGCACTTGAAAAATGTTTTGAGGAATTAAGTGAAGGGATAATTACTCCTTTAAAAGTATTTGTCTCATATGAATAAAATGATCAGGTACATGTCACATAGCTCACGTATGTTTCGTCATTAATATGATAACAAAACGAGGGGTAATAACTATAGGGATTTTTTATAGGTGCAACGGTTGTTGTAAACAGAGAAGGTTTTTACTCTTTCATTATGAACAAATAGTATATTATCTTTCTCAATGTACATATTAAGTAAAGTGTTTAATATCATGTACATAAAAGGCGGGGTAATATGGATGGAAATAAGAAAAGTGAAGCATTGAGTAAATTTAAGAAACAATGGTTTAATGAAGATAATCAACCAGTAGCTGGTATAGAGTTAGCTTTACCACCTGATATAGGCAGCATGTTAGACTTGAAATCAGTTGATGATAAAAGTGGAGAAAGTAATAATGAATTAGTTTAATCTATACGCATCCATTCGGGTGCTTTTTATTTTGGGGGCAATGGAAGATTGATCAAAATAGATTCTTTTTCAGTATATGTAAGTATGATTTTCACAAAAAAGTTTAATTAAAATTCATTTAGAATGCTATATGAAATGGGAATGCTAATAACATTCACTATTAAAGGATTGGGCCATAATGAATATTATTTTGGAGAGTATTATTTTAATTTTCACTGGAATGATTGCATTAAAAATGACTGGTAGTACATCTGTTAGCCAAATGACAAGAGCTGAAATCATTATAGTAGTATCAATTGGACGTATTATTGTAGAGCCTGTATTAAGTAGGAAAGTAGTCCCATCTATATTTGCGGCTGTAATATTTGCAAGCATACTTCTTATCATTCATTACTTTGAATTGAAATCAAGGAAGGTGGAACAATTCCTTAATGGCAGTAGCATTATAATCGTTGAAAATGGAGAGATTGTAAAGGAGAATTTAATGAAGACGAAAATGTCGGAGCAACAACTATATATGCAATTAAGAGAAAAAGGAATTCATGATTTGAAGAGTTTACAGCAAGTTACGGCCGAACCGAATGGCCGTATTGGTTATCGATTAATAGAGGAAGCTCAACCGATAACTTTAGAAATGATGGAAAAGGTATTAGATCAGTACAATATAAAAAGATAATTTCTTATGTAAAAATGCCAATATACAATAGAAGTATTGGCATTTTTTATTTTTTCTAAATGTAAAAGTTAATATTTAGAATACATATTCAACCAATCTTTAAAATAGATATAGGCTTATTAATATGCTATATTCAATGGACCTATAGTGACTGTGGTGAAAAAAGCAGCGTTAAAATTAATAGGTCTTTCATGTGATGCTAAACATGAGATAAGAATAAGGAGATAGAAATAAAATGGAATTTTGGGAATCAAGTTTTATTGAGAAGCAAACGATGTGGGGATTTGAACCTACTGAATCTGCAATTTTGACAAAAGATTTTTTTCTGGAAAAGAACGTTAAGGACATATTAGTTCCGGGTATTGGATATGGAAGAAATGCAAAGGTGTTTATCGAAAATGGTATAGATGTAACAGGTATTGAAATTTCAAAAACCGCCATTGATTTAGCAAAACAAAATGGACTAGAAGATGTTAGTATATATCACGGCTCGGTAAACGAGATGCCTTTTGATGATAAACTTTATGATGGGATATTTAGTCATGCACTTATTCATTTGTTGAATAAGCAGGAGCGAGAGAAATTTATTAAAGATTGTTATAATTATTTAAAACCAGGCGGGCATTTGGTTATTACAACAGTTTCTAAAAAAGCTCCAATGCATGGAAAAGGAAAACAGTTGGATAAAGACTATTATGAGATAATGGAAGGCGTAAAAATGTTCTTCTATGATTCTGAATCTGTAAAACAAGATTTTAATAAATATGGACTAGTACAAGTTTCGGAAATTGACGAACCAAATAAGAACATGATAAATAAACCTTCAATCAATTTCTTAATGATAACATGTAAGAAAGAACGATAACTAAAAGTTATTAAGAGTTATTAAAAATGTTTATATATTGATAATACACAAATAAAAAGGACAAGCATATAATATAAATACCTTTTAACTTTAAGTAACCTTAACTTTCGTTAATAGGGTATCTCAAAATCCCCGAAAAGAGCACTTGCGGAAATAAGTGCTCTTTTATTTTTTTGCTTATGTAAGCTGAATAAATTTTGTTTGACTGATATGGAATTTTAAACCAATATTTTATAGGAAGTGGTAAAATAAATAGGGGAAATGTGTAAGGAGGCGGGGGATTTGAAACTAAAAGAGCTAGCGAATGTGTTATTGATTAAGAAAACTATTGGGGATATGAATGTAGAAATTACAGGATTAGAAATGGATTCCAGAAAGATAACTAGTGGAAATTTATTTATATGTGTATCAGGTATTGATGGTTTTCTTGAAGATCGGCATCAGTTTGTTAAAGATGCAGTGAAAAATGGCGCTGTAGCATTAATTGTAGAAAGAGATGTAAATATTGAAATACCTAAAATAATTGTTAAAGATGCAAGGTACGCTATGTCAGTTATTGCGTCACATTTCTATGGTTACCCATCTAATAAAATGAAGCTAATTGGAATTACAGGAACAAATGGTAAAACAACTACATCCTATTTACTTGAAAAGATTTTAACTGACTATGGATTTCGAACAGGGCTTATGGGGAATAACGGAGTCAAAGTTGGTTCGAAATGGTATCCTACTGATATTAATACGCAAGAACCTCCAACGCTTCAACGGAATTTGCAAATGATGAAAAATCAAAATGCAGATTACTGTGTTATGGAAGTTACGTCACAAGGTTTACATATGGAAAGAGTGAAAGGATGTAACTTTAAAACCGCTGTTTTCACAAATTTAACGCAAGATCATTTAGATTATCATGGAACATTTGAGGAATATAAGCATGTAAAAGGCCTTCTGTTTTCAAGATTAGGAAATGACTTGTCTACTACAGATAAAAAATTTGCTATTTTGAATGCGGACGATCCATCGGTAGAATACTTTATAAAAATTACTTCAGCTGAGGTTATCACATATGGGATACATAATGGAGCAGATGTTCAAGCGAAGGGAATAACTTTAAGTTCAAAAGGAATTCAATTTTTAGTTTCTTCCTTTAATGGAGAAATAGAAGTCAATCTTAATCTCGTAGGACGCTTTAATATTTATAACGCCTTAGCAGCAATAACAGTTGCATTGGTTGAAGGGATTCCGCTTACAAACATTAGTGATAGCTTATCTAACTTAAAGAGCATTGAAGGTAGAATGGAAATAATAGATGAAAATCAAGATTTTCTTGTAATAGTGGACTATGCCCATACACCTGATGCGTTAGAAAATGTTCTTTCTACAATTAGCGAGTTTTCAAAGGGTAAAATTATTACTGTTTTTGGTTGCGGAGGAGATAGGGATGTGAAAAAACGACCTATAATGGGTGGAGTTGCTGAGAGTTATAGCGATTTTATTTATATTACTTCTGATAATCTGCGTTCGGAAGACCCACAAATAATAATTAAGGATATTGAAAAAGGAGTTTCAAAGAATAGTAATTTGAAATATAGAGTAGAAGTTGATCGTGAGCTTGCTATAAATCATGCAATAAAAATGGCATCTTCTAATGATATTGTGTTAATCGCGGGTAAGGGACATGAAACGTATCAAATTTTAAAAGATAAAACGATTCATTTTGATGATAAAGAAACAGCTCGACAAGCAATTATAAATAATAGATAAATTATTTTTTAGAAAAAATGAGTTTGGTTCTAAATGAACCGACTTATTTAAGCTCTTTTAAAAAGAATTGTATTTGATTTTTAACGATATTAGTTGTGAATGGAGTGTTATTGAATGCAAACAAGAAAAGCCTATCTATATGTATTTGAAACGATGTCTGATTGGGAATACGGGCATTTAATTGCTGAACTTAATACAGGAAGATATTTCAAAAAAGATGTAGCGTCTTTTAAGGTAGTCACAGTTGGAATGAATAAAGAAATGGTTATTTCAATGGGGGGCTTGAACATAAAGCCGGATATTACCCTAGATGAATGTATCCTTGAGAGTAAAGATCTATTAATTTTACCTGGAGGGAATACTTGGAGTGAAGATATACATAAACCTATTTTGAAAAAAGTTGGTGAAGCTTTAAAGGGTGGCACAATTGTGGCTGCAATTTGCGGTGCAACTATAGGTCTTGCAAATTACGGTTACTTAAATTCTAGAAAGCATACAAGTAATAGTTTAGATTATATGAAAATGGTTTGTCCTACTTATAATGGAGAAAATTTTTATGAAATGAGACCTGTAGCATCCAGTGAAAATCTTATTACTGCATCGGGTGTAGCTCCGCTAGAATTTGCAATGGAAGTACTGAAAAAATTAGATGTATTTGCGCCGGATACACTTCATTCATGGTATAAATTGAATGAGACTCATGAACCTAAATATTTCTTCCAGTTAATGAATTCAATTAATAGCTGAGTAGTATTTCGGATGAAAATCATGTTTTAGATGATGCGAAAACTAATAACAAAATAATTTTATGAAAATAAAAGGTAAGGGTGTTCCTATGAATATATGAGGAAATATCCTTACCCTTTATAGTGTTATTTCTGAACGACAAACGTAATGGCATTTGTTTTTAATTGAATGTGTCTTTCATTTCGAACAATATCATAAGCTAATTCTTTTATTTCAACTTTTAGTTCTTTCCATTCTTTATAAATGCTTTTTAAAGTACTTATCATTTCTTCTGTTGAAAGATTAATTTCAATTAAAGCATCTAATTCTTCATTCGTTTTTAAATCAATTTCTTGTATGTTAGAGTTAATAATTAAACAATTAATACCGTCGTTTTTTGTACCTCTTTTTATAGAGTGGAGTACATTTTTAAAATCTTCTTCTGATTTGACATGTTCTAAACTTGATACTGCAACGATATAGTCATAAGTATTAGATCTAATATGATAGTTTTCAATTGCTGCTTGTTCTGTTTTTATAACCTCGAATACGTCATGTTCTTTGCTATAAATTTGTAACTTTGTTAAAGCGGAATCAAGTAAATCAACACATGTAACAGTTCCGCTAGCATTTTTAATCTTTTGTGCAATTGGAATGCTATTTCTACCGATGCCAGAGCCGAGATCAAGTACTTGTAATTTGTTTTGCTCTTCAAAGTAGTCCATTAAATCCATAACTGTTTTAACCGGCTTGTGAAGCCAAGATCCAGTTTCAAATAGTTTATATTGTTCATAGCAAAGATCGTGATATTTCTTTTCTTCCTGTCTTATGTGGTCGATGCGGTTCATTTTGTTTCAGCTCCAATATTTTTATTACAAAATGAATAGGTAGGACAACCTTTAACATTTGTTTGAATTCGAAAAATACCACCGGCATGTGGATACTCTTTTAATTCGTCATCAGTCATTCTTATTCGAGCTGTTGTGGCATATAAATCTGTTAAATTAGGTCCTCCAAATGTACATGATGTTACATATAAAGCTGGAATTGGAATACTTAATAGTGGTTCTCCAGTAGAGGGATTCCATCTAGTTATTTTTGAACCTCCCCAATGTGCGATCCATAAACAACCTTCTTCATCAATTGTCATACCATCAGGTAGACCATCATTTTCAGAGAAAATAATTACATCGCTTGGATTGCGAATTTCTCCAGTATGTATATTATATTGGTAGCGAACCACTTTTTTAGTGGGTGTATCTATAAAGTAAAAGTATGTATGATCAGGTGACCAAGCAATTCCATTTGATGTATTTACATGTGAAACTTTTTTCTCTACGCTGAAATTATTATTTAAACAATACAAGGAACCTGCAGCATTAATACCGTATGTATCTGTAGTACCTGCCCAGAAGCGACCAGCTGGATCACATTTTCCATCATTAAAACGATTTTCTATTAAATATGATTCGGGATCAAAAATATGTGTCAGTTTTTCTGTATTTACATTAATAGAATAAAAGCCGTTCTCCATTGCTAAGAGTAATACATCCTCTAAATATGGAACAACACAGCCGATTTGTTGATTGAGAGCGATTACTCGGTTCGTATTAGTAGTAGGGTTATATATGCATAATTTTTTCTCCATAATATCAACCCAGTATAAAAGTTGCTTTTTCTCATTCCAACATGGGCCTTCAGCTAAACTTGCTTTAGCATCTAAAACTAAGTCTATATTACTAAACAAGATGTTCACCTCGCTTTATAAGATTTTTATATAATTCGATAAGAATAGAGGTAAACCTTTTAGTCAGAGGATATTATGATTTGTGCTCTAGAAAACTAATCTTCTCAAGTGATTAAAAAGTTTATAAACACGGAGAGGAGAATGCATATGATGTTTTATGAGATTGTTTGCTTTTCTTGTAAGAATATATTTCGTGTTTACGAAGGTAGTGAAAAATATAAGCGATTTAAAGAGAAATCAAAAGGGGCATATTGTTGTGATGAGTGTGGCCACAAAATTCAATTAGAAGCGATAAAGAATTTTTTTAGATAATTTTACAATCTCGATTCGGAAATGTTTGACAACAAAAGCGTTATAAATTATCATATTAAAAAACTAACATTTAAAATGGCATGGAAGAGAAGAGTAGTTAAGAAAGAGTACGTACAGAGAGCTCTGGTAGCTGAGAAAGAGCGGTATACATCTTAATGAAAAAAGACTTGGAGCTGCGCAAGGAACTAATTTATTTAGGGATGGTGCGACGGGTTCTCCCGTTATAGAGATAGGGTATAAGCATATTTTTCCGTACCTGAAGAGGTTAATATGGTGACATATTAACAAACTGAGGTGGTACCGCGAAGCTAATAACTCTCGTCCTCAAGATGAATAATCTTGGGGGTGGGAGTTTTTTTATTGCATAAAACTGAAAGTGAGAAAACAAAAAATAATTGAGGTGAGTAATATATGCATTGGGCGTATGAGGTAGCAAATGAATTAATTAGGAAACATCCAAATAAAGAAACGTTTGCTTGTGCATCTGGAATTAGTCCGTCAGGCTCTGTTCATATTGGGAACTTTCGTGAAATCGTAACGACTTATTTCGTAGTAAGAGCACTTCAAGATTTAGGGAAAAAGACTCGTTTTATATTTTCCTGGGATGATTATGACAGGTTTAGAAAAGTTCCCAAAAACATTGAACCTTCTTTTGAAAAGTATATTGGTATGCCGTACTGTGATATTCCAGATCCATTTGGTTGTCATAACTCGTATGCGGAGCATTTTGAAAAAGAGTTTGAAAAATCGCTTCAAGCATTTGGAATTGAAGTAGAATTTATTTATCAACATGATGAATATAGAAGCGGAAGGTATAACGAAAATATATTAGAGGCTTTGTATAAACGAAAAGAAATATATGATATTTTAATGGATTTTAAAACTGGGGAGTGTAGTGAAGAAGAGCGAGAGAGCTTTTATCCAGCTACATTATATTGTGAGAGGTGCGGGAAAGATACAACAACTATTACACATTTTGATGAAGTATTAAAAACAGTCCGGTATGAATGTGAATGTGGAAATGAAAATAAATTATCCGTATTAAATACAAATAAAATGAAATTGAATTGGAAAATCGATTGGCCGATGAGATGGATGATAGAGGATGTTGTTTTTGAACCGGGCGGCAGAGATCATTCATCAGAAACGGGTAGTTATAATGTATCAAAAGAAATTGCAAGGAAAATATTCAATCGTGAGGCGCCTCATTACGTTGCTTACGATTTCATTGGCATTAAAGGGAATCATGAAAAAATGTCTAGTTCTTCAGGGAATAGTATTACACCAAGCGATTTATTGAAAGTATATATATCAGAAGTAATTCTCTTTATGTTTGCGAAATACAAACCAGTCGCTGCTTTTCATATTGGGTTGGATGAAGATGTGATTCGCAATTATACAGAGTATGAACGATTGAAAGATAGTTATGAAAATAAAACGCTCAAAAATGAAGATATATCTGATGCAATTAAACTATCTATAGTTGATAGCGTGTTTAAAGACTATCCAAAATTTAATCAAGTAGCAGGAACGTTACCATTATTAAATTTTGATTCAACTATTTTACAGGGGATATTAAAGAAAATAGATAGGAGCTATGCATTAGATGAAATGAGAGCGATAAGTAATCGCGCAGAGTATTGGATAAGAAACTTTCAATCTGAAAAATTAATTGCGGTAAATCAGGAGAAAAATACAGAGTTTTACAACAAATTGGATGAAAGGCAGAAAGAATGGCTAGTAGAAGTTTGTAAAATACTTCGTTCTAATGAAGGTTATTCTAACTTAATGGAACAATTATATGCGATTTGTCATCATGAAAATAAAAAAATAATGAAAGAAAATCAAAAACAATTATTCACTATTATATATAAGCTCATTATGAATCAATCAAATGGTCCTCGTATACCATTATTAATACATGTGGTAGGCATAGAAAAATTCATCGCACTATTAGATTGCTAAAACACAGTTAAAAGCAACGCAAGTACCAAATTTCTAAGTACTTGCGTTGCAAATTTTACTATCGTGAATACATTTTCGGACATTCATCACCACCTGGTTCATAAAAACAATGGCTTTTAAATTGTCCTACAAACGGCTGGTTATACCATTCAGGCGGACAAGCTCCAACTGGACGGAAATACCAAAGAGCCCATCGTGCAGGCCAGCGCCATTCACCTTGTAAAACTTTTCGTGCGATTTCTTTTTCTGATTCACGAGCGCGTTGATAAAAATATCCATATTGTACTGCTTCAAATCCGCCGGGGCTTTGATATACAGCGTCGCGTACGGTACGGAGTTGTTTAAAATCTAAGCAATCACAAAATACACGGTTTACTACAACGCATCCAACAAGTTGTTCACCTTGTCGACCTTCGCCTTCAGCTTCAGCACGAATTAAACGAGCTAGTAAATCAACATCACTTTCGTTGTATGGAATAAGGGGCATAGTGATACCACCTTTCTGTTATAGTAAAGAGTGTATGTTATAAAACAATCTGCGTGCTTTTTTACATGAAAATAACATTTAATTTTAAGAGAAGCTTGTATAAAAAAAGCTAATTAGTAATAGTAGATAAAAATAAAAGGGAGAGGTATTATGTATCAAATTCATAAAGACCAAATCATTTACGCAATGTCACCAGAAAATAAGCCGTGTATGGAAGTAGAGAATGGGAGTAGGCTTGTGTTTGAAACGTACGACTGTTTTGAAAACCAAATTGATTCTGAAGATGTCGTGTTTCAAGAATTAGATTGGAATCGAATTAATCCAGCGACTGGGCCTGTATATATGAAAGATGCAGAACCTGGTGATATATTAGTCGTAACGATTGAAAAAATTAAAATTGCAGAGCAGGGCGTTTTAACTACAGGTGCGAATCTTGGTGTAATGGGTCATGAGCTAAATGAAAACACGGTGAAAATCGTTCCAATACATAATGAACATGTTGTGTTTTCAAGTGAACTACAAATTCCAATTAATCCAATGATAGGTGTGATTGGTACTGCTCCAAAAGAAGAGAGCATTTCATGTGGCACACCGCATGATCATGGCGGGAATATGGACTGTAAGGAAATTAAAGAAGGAACAACATTACTACTACCAGTTAATGTCCCAGGAGCACTATTAGCGTTAGGTGATTTACACGCAGCAATGGGTGATGGTGAAATTGGTGTTAGTGGTGTAGAGGTTGCTGGTGAGGTAACTGTAAGAGTTCAAACGATAAAAGGAAAGAAATGGCCATTACCAATGGCTATTCAAAAAGAAAAAATAATGACGATTGCTTCAGAGAAATTGTTAGATGATGCAGCAAATCGTGCTGTACATAATATGGTGACATTTTTACATGAAGAATTAGAAATGTCCAAAGCTGATGCAATTCTTTTATTATCAGCAGCAGGTAATCTAAAAGTTTGCCAAGTTGTTGATCCGTTGAAAACGGCACGGATGGAACTAGGAATGGATTATGTGGAGAAACTAGGATTTACTTTTAGTGAATTTCATATTAAATAAGAATACTAGAAGAAGGATGCTTTTATTTAAAAGTATCCTTTTTGCATTTACGGATTAAATGAAACAAGGTAGTATGTATTTTATATAACTGTATATGAGATTGTGGATTAAAAAGGAGTTCAATTATGGTCAAAATTATGATTGTAGAAGACGATATGAAAATTGCAGAACTATTATCAACACATGTTGCGAAATATGGTTATCAAGGCGTTATTGTATCGGATTTTCAAAATGTATTAGACATTTTTTTAGAAGAACAACCAGAGTTAGTTTTATTAGATATTAATTTACCGAGTTTTGATGGGTACTTTTGGTGTCGTCAAATTCGCGGAGTTTCTACATGTCCGATTCTATTTATTTCGGCCCGTGAAGGCACGATGGATCAGGTTATGGCGCTAGAAAACGGTGGCGATGATTTTATTCCGAAGCCTTTTCATTATGAAGTTGTAGTGGCGAAAATTCGTAGTCATTTAAGACGTGCATATGGAGATTATGCACCGAAATTAGAAGAACGTATGGTTGAGCAACAAGGTCTTTATTTATATCCCGAAAGACTTATATTGAAACTTAGAAACGAAGAGATTGATATAACGAGAAACGAAGCTATTTTATTAGAGACATTAATGAAAAATTATCCGCGTGTTGTGAGTAGAGAAGTGTTACTTAATAAATTATGGGACAGTGAATCCTATGTTGATGATAATACATTAAGTGTAAATACAACACGTGTGCGTAAAAAGTTACAAACGTTACATATAGAAGGTGCGATTGAAACAATTCGTAGTGTTGGATATAGATTGCATATTACTTGGGATACTGGTATAGAAAAATGATAAGGCTGTTTATACGTGATCATATACCACTTATTTGCTTTACCATAATTCAACTACTAGCTATATTCCTCGTATATTGGTTTGATGGGCATAATCATATTACAACGGCATTATATGCAATGTTTTTAGGTGTTTTCTTTATAGGAAGTTATTTAGTATTTCGTTACTTTACACATCGTTCTTTTTATGAGCGTTTAGCAAACCCGATGCAATCTTTGGATGAATCTGTCCAAAAATCTGATTTTGCAGCTTTATCTGCTGCTCTTCAAGAACTACTTGAGGTGCAATATCGACATTATCAAAATCAGCTTCAGGTGCAAGAAAGAAAAAATAATGATCATTTAACCTTTATGAATCAGTGGATTCATCAAATGAAAACTCCTTTATCTGTAATAGAATTAATTACACAGGATGAAGTAGATTCACGTTTTGAGAGTATAAATGAGGAAACAGATCGATTGAAAAAAGGATTAGAGATGGCATTATATGTCGCGCGTTTAGAAGCATTTACACAAGATTTCTATGTTGAAAGAGTACAACTACATAAAATAGTGAATGATTCGGTACATGAACATAAACGTTTCTTTATCCGGAATTTTGTATATCCAGAGCTTGAAATTGATAAAGGCATTATTGTAGAAAGTGATGCGAAATGGTTACAATTTTTAATTGGGCAAATACTATCGAATGCGATTAAGTATTCATCAGGTAGTAGAGAAAAGATTAAAGTGAAAGCTTGTAAGGAAGGTAATATAGTTGTGCTTGAAATTATCGATAATGGCGTAGGGATACCAAAGCAAGATTTACCAAGAGTCTTTAAACCTTTCTTTACAGGAGAAAACGGTAGAGATTTTAAAGAATCAACGGGAATGGGACTATATCTTGTATATGAAATTACGAAACAATTAGGACATAGTGTAGAAATCAATTCAGAGGTTAGTAAAGGTACAGTTGTACGAATTAAATTTTTAAATGTGTAGATAAGTGATCTAGGCTAAAGAACTTGGAGATAAGTTTTTTAGCCTTATTTTATAGCAATTATATGAAATAGTAAAAGGTCATCTTAGTATGTATAATGATACGTTAATAAATGCTGTTATTGAATTAGAAGGATTTAATGATAAATAGATTTTGTAAGAAAAAAGCCCCCTTTGAAAGAGATAGCTTCATGAATCCATCCTATGAATAAGTGTATCAACATTAATAAGTATAGTGCTCGAATTCGTGATATGTTTTGTGGATTATAATAGAATTAGTCTTTTATTTTTTCATGATACAGTATTGTAATTAAGCAAACAAACTTAATAATTTATATCCAATTAATCCTAAAATAGTGATAGGAACTATCATTAAGAAAGAAGAAATTCGATTAGCATTAGAACGTTCTAATACAAGAATCAAGATAATCCCGACTATCACTTCGGTATATCCAACAGGTAACATGTGACTATAGTCTTCAAAATTAAAAAGAATGTGAAGTCCATCCGTTACAAAAACTCCACCTAAAAGCGCACTTCCGAATTTATGAAGTGGGTTTGTAGTATCTTTCCATAGAAAACCTGCAATTCCAAAGATAGTTCCTCCTATACATGCACATACAATCCATACAGATATAAAATAAATAGAGTGAGTTACATTTTCAATAATTGTTGCATAACCATAGTAGCCTAATACCATACCGAGTAGTGCAAAGATACCAGAAAGTATAGCTGTACGCTTAGAATAACTAAGGCTAGCCACCAAAAAGGATGGAACTAACCAAACGCTTCCTAGATTAGCTAATGAATTCCAATTTCCTGGAAGTATACCTTGACCCAATTTAGTTAGTATTCCAACAACAATCCCTACTACAATCGGGATGAGAACAATCCTTAAAATAATATTTAATTTTGTGATTTTTAATGTCTTGTCCATAAATTCAATCCTTACATTAATATTTTCTACAAACATATAATAGCTTATTACGGAGGTGTAATCAATAAATTTTTATTGAGAAACAACAAATGGTTATTGGGTGACGGATAATTAATCATTGTTTTTATAATTGGGAGAATAAAATATCAAAACTCGTTACTCAATCAAAATGGTAAATAAAATAATAAATACAAGTAATAAAATTACCCTAACATATAATGCAACTTAGTATAACCCTCTCGTATGTTTATGAAATGATTTATGATAAAAAAGAAACGATAAGGGATTGATTTAGTATTCTCCTGTTTTTATTTACGATTTATTAGAAGGAGTTTTTTTACTAGTTGTTAATGATAGGGAGGTATTACAATGGATATTCGTAAAATGAGATATTTCATAACGGTGGCAGAAGAATTAAACTTTAGTCGTGCAGCAGAGCGTCTTATGATGGCACAACCGCCTTTAAGTCAAGAAATTCGAAAATTGGAAGAAGAATTAGGAGTGCAACTTTTTCACCGGACAAAAAGAATGGTTGAACTTACCGATGCGGGGAAGAGCTTTTTAGAAGGTGCTCGACAAACGTTACTTCAAGTAGATAGAACTATAAAAGAAACACAGCTCGCAGGTGAAGGAAAGATCGGGCATTTAATCATTGGTTTTGTCGATTCCACAGAAACAGTTATAGGCATATTAAAAACATTTCGAGAACGGTTTCCAAAAATTCAGCTCATATTACGTGAGATGACAACAGACCAGCAAATAAAAGCGCTTTACGAAAAACAAATTCATATTGGATTTATTCGTTCCGAGAAAAATAATGAAATATTATCTTCTGAAGTTTGTTCTGAAGAGTATTTAAAATTGGTTTTGCATGAAAATCACCCTTTCGTTTCGTTGTCTAATATTTCAATCAAATCATTAGTTGATGAACCATTCATTTTATTTCCTCGCCATTTCGGTACTAATTTTTATGATTTAATTATTAGTTACTTTTGGGAACATGGAGTAAGTTTAAATATTGTTCAAGAAGCGATTCAAATGCAAACGATTGTGAATTTAGTCGCAGCAGGTATGGGGATTTCTGTCGTTCCATCATCAGTGGAAAGTTACAAAAAATCGGGAGTCATGTATAAAGAAATTCAAGAAAATACACCGAAAATAAATTTATATGCTGGATGGAGGAAAGATGGAAAGTCTGTCGTGTTAGAGAACTTTTTAACAGTTGTTAGAGAGGTTTATATGATTTCACAATGTGAAGTTAAAGAGTGAAAGCCCATCTTGATGAGATGGGCAGAGAGGAATTTTATTAAAGAATTTACTAATGTTTCAACCTGTTTTGCTAGGATTATACTCAGCGAAACCTTTTAGTACACTATCAATCTGGTCCATAATTTCAGGTTGCAATGTAACACTAGAAGCAATTACATTCTCTCGTATTTGTTCCGGATTTGAAGCGCCAATAATTGCAGAAGAAACAGCTGGATTTTGTAACACCCAAGCAATTGCGAGTTGAGATAGGGTAAGGTTAATTTCTTGCGCGATGGGATTAAGTTTCTGGATAGCAGTAAGCACATCATCACTCATCCAACGTTGCACCAGTTTGTCAAAAAACGGTTTTCCAGCATCTGAGTTTGCACGCGATTGATTCGGTAATGGTTTACCAGGTTGATATTTTCCTGTGAGAATACCTTGCGCAAGTGGAGACCATACAATTTGGCCAAGTCCCTCACGTTGACATGTTGGTATTACATCGGTTTCAATAACTCTCCATAACATCGAGTATTGAGGTTGGCTAGCGATAAGTGGAATGTTTAATTCCCTGGCAAGTGCTGCACCACGGGTAATTTGTTCTGATGTCCACTCACTTACGCCTAAATAAAGGACTTTACCCTGTCTTACAAGATCAGCGAAAGCTAACATCGTTTCCTCAAGGGGAGTTGTCTTATCAAATCTATGTGCATAATATATATCAATGTAGTCGGTCTGTAATCGTTTCAATGATGCATTACAATTTTCTATAATATGTTTTCGTGATAATCCACGATCATTTTTTCCGGGTCCTGTTGGATGACATACTTTTGTACATAGTTCTATACCTTCTCGGCGTATTCCTTTCAAAGATCGGCCAAGTACTTCTTCGGCTATCGTATCTGAATAGACATCAGCAGTATCAAACGTTGTAATTCCGACATCTAGAGAGGTTTTTACACAATCATTTGCAGTAATCTCATCCACTTTTCCACCATGGTTTATCCAGTTCCCGTATGCAATCTTACTTACTGTTAATCCACTGTTTCCTAGTTTGCTAAATTCCATTATAGAATCCCCCCTTAAAAATGATACTTTTATTATAAGGACTGAAATTTAGTATGTATAATATATGATTTATGATGAATTTATATAAAAATTATATAAGAGGGGTGCTTACAATTTTATTGTTAGGGACATCTAAAGGAAGTAGTATAACAAATGTAGTTTGTGTTTGTTCAATATGAAGTTCATAAATGATAAATAGACTTAAAAGAAAGCAATCTTTATAAAGGCACATATAATTGCATTTACTCATACAGTACTATTATGGTACAATATGGTTACTGATGAGGGAAAGGAATGATGGGTGGACGATGATTAACTAATCTTATTTTTAAATGTTGAAATGAAATAAATTTCAATTTATAAAAATTAGGATTAGTCTGCCTAATTCCAAACAACGGTTTTGCTATTTGATTTGCGTAATAGCTTATTTGGGTATAAATAATGTAACGACTAATCCTGCCAAAATTAATTTGGGAGGATTTTTTTGTTCTCCCTTAATGAAAGGGATCGGTAATATGAAAGAACTTTTAAAATTAAATGATGTTTATGTTGAAATAAAGGAAAATACTTTGTTAGAGAAAATGAATGTGACAGTAAAACAAGGGGATGTTATCGGGTTAATCGGTAAAAACGGTGCTGGTAAATCAACGTTACTTCAATTAATAAATGGTAAGATTGAGCCATCAAAAGGACTTATTGAATGGCAGCAAATGAATAAGACAACCGCATATGTTGAACAAGAAATAGAATCTTTTATTAGTAACGATGTGATTGCAAAGGAAGCGGAACTTCTTGCGAAATGGGGCGTGCCAACGAACGATTTTCATACTTTAAGTGGTGGTGAAAAGCTGAAAATTCGATTAGCAAAAGGATTTGCTAAAAATCCCAATGTACTAATATTAGATGAACCGACAAATCATTTAGATGAGATGAGTACGGAATTTCTCATTAAACAAATAAAAAATATGAAAGGTACAGTTATCGTTGTATCGCATGATCGATATTTTTTAGATGTTATCGCAACAAAAATATGGTCAATTGAGGACAAAAAATTAATTGAGCATAATGGTAACTATACGAGCTACATGAAAGTACGTGAGCAAAAAAGAAAGGCGCAGCAGCGTGAATATGAAAAGCAGCAAAAGAAGATAGAACAAGTAGAAACACATATAAAAGAATTGAGTTCATGGTCACAAAAGGCACACGCGCAGTCTACAAAACAAGAAGGTGTTAAAGAATTCTATCGTGTAAAAGCGAAGCGAATGGATGCGCAAGTGAAGTCAAAACGAAAACGTCTCGAAAAAGAGCTGGAGAAAACGAAGGTAGAACGTGTGAAAGAGGAATATTCAGTTGAGTTCTCTATTCAAGCGAATAAAAAAGTAGGGAAACGCTTTTTAGAAGTAAAGCAATTAAAAAAAGACTTTCACGGAAAAATATTATTTAAAAACGTTAATTTTACAATTCAGCACGGCGAGAAAGTTGCGATTGTTGGATCAAACGGTAGCGGAAAAACAACGTTATTGAAGATGATTATGGGAACGGAAACTGCTGAAGGAGAAATATGGATTTCACCATCTGCAAACATCGGTTATTTAACACAAGAAGTTTTTGATTTACCGCTGGATAAAGCACCAGAAGACTTATTTTTTAAAGAGACGTTTGAAGAAAGAGGAAAAGTCCAAAATTTAATGAAACATTTAGGTTTCCGAGCTTCTCAATGGAAAGAGCCGATTCGAAATATGAGTATGGGTGAACGAGTGAAATGTAAGCTAATGTCTTATATTTTAGATGAAAAAGATGTACTCATTTTGGATGAGCCGACGAATCATCTTGATCTTCCTTCACGTGAACAACTTGAAAATACATTAGCGGAATATAATGGGACACTAATTATCGTTTCTCACGATCGATATTTTCTAGAGAAAACAACTAACACAAAACTCGTATTTTCAAATCATACGATACAAAAGCAGTTAGAAGAACCTACTAAAACAAGAGATGATATTGAGGAGTTACGTTTAACATTAGAAACAGAGCGACAAGAAGTATTAGGAAAATTAAGCTTTTTAACTTCTAATGACAAAGCATATAAAGAACTTGACGAACGATTTATAGAACTTACGAAGCAGATTAAGGCGCTTTAAGGTAAGGAAGGGGGATTAAAATATGGGAGAAGAGAGTTTGACCAAGTTATTTAGAATAGATTGTGGAGATATATACCTACAAGAGTTTACGGTTAAAGATGCAGAAAGTATTTATAAAATATCCAATCAACAGGAAATAGAAAAGTTTTTACCAGACTGGAAATCAACAAAAGAACAACGATTAAATTGGATTGCAAACTATGAAATACCAGCAAATAAAGCATTTCTTGAGGCAGTAAAAACTACGACTAACATAGATAATCATATGTTAAAGTTAGGAATATTTAAGGAAGCTACAAATGAATTCATTGGATGGTGCTGTACAGGCATGAAAGAAGAGCTCCCTTCACCAAACAGAGAGATAATGTATGCTATCTCAAGTGAATATCAAAATAATGGCTATGCTACAAAAGCAACTAAAGGTTTAATTGACTATTTGTTTAAAAAAACAAATTTAAAAGTCCTTAACGCAATTGCTTTAATTAACAACGTACCATCAAATAAAGTTATTAAAAAATGCGGGTTTACTTATTTGGGTGAACAGAAGATAGAAAATCAACTATATAATCATTATCTATTGAGTAAATCCGAATGGTTAAAAAATATTGCGCTGTAAAAGGAATTAAAACGAAATGTAAAAAAGCTTAGAGCTAAAACCCTAAGCTTTTTTACATTCATTTTGTATCTGTAAACATATGAAAGATACAATAGGGATGACTTCTTGATGGAATTGTTTTTCATCAAAACCGTGGCATCAAGCTGTACTTGTGATAACAATTAAAAAAACATTTATGAAAAGGTATTTGGAAAAAATTGTCGAATGTATGCAACTATGAAAACACTAATTTCTTACTCAAATCATCCTATAAATGAATTACTTTAAGCTCAAGTAGAAGAATGCAAGGGAGAAATGGGATGGCATAAAGAAGAATTTGTCTTAGTAAACCAAAAGTGCCGCTAAGTCTATTAAAGAGCTACATATAAAACTTAAGGTTGCGTGTTAGTAGATTACATCTTTAAGCCAGGAATTAGTTTAAATGAGGGAGGGGAACACAAATTATTATTTGGTTTCGTCATTTACCACAAATAAATATGGATTATTCAAAATGGACGCCGTTTATACAGAATAATTGGTACCAAAAACATTATATGAAGTTTGTGTATTTACTTCAGATAATCATTTTTATGATACCTTATTTTTTTGAAACAGGTTTCACTCATATTAATATATCTTATCTTATCATAATAGGTATCCTAGTCTTCATCATTCACGAATGTCTACACATTTTAGTAATAAGTAAAAAAGGGGATATTAGCTTAACATTTAGTAAAAGATTTTTTTGGTTAAATACAAATGCAGTCTTATCCAAAACGAGATTTTGGGTCTTTATGAGCTTGCCCATTATTGTATTATCAATAGCCCCTGCGATAATGTCGTTCTATGTATCAGGAAATATTAAATCAATTTTATTATTTATATGTTGGATAAACACATTCATTTCCGCTTCAGATATTTACAATTCGTTTTTGATTGCAATGAAACCGAGGAACTCATTTTTTTGCAGAGGTTATTATCAAGTAAAATAATGTAAATAGGGGTAATCAAATATGTTTCAACTAAATGCAATAGTTAAAAATATAATATTTGAAAGTAAAAAGACCGATAACAATAGTCTTATCCCTGTCAAGTAG
>NZ_NVAP01000052.1 GCF_002567495.1 Bacillus cereus
ATTAGCATATACTCCATTTGGGTAATAAAGAGTTCTTTTGAATTTACCATTAGAATACTCATAAGGAATTGAGCATGTTGTTTGCTTCGGAGAGCTCACATCTTTTTTCGTATCAGCTGAAGCTGCCCCGATTCCTCCTGTTATTTATACAATACCAGTTGCTAATGCTCCTACTACTAATTTTTTGAACATAAAAATTCCCCCTTAAATATTTTTATAACTTACACCTTAAATGTATCGCTTTCGCGAATTTGTAAATATTTTGAATTATCAGAAATATTTATTTAAATATTATTAATATACTTTATCAAATAAAAAATAGAGGGGTTTTCAGGCGTATGTAATAATGCATGATATATCATCCAGATATCATGATATACTCTCAAAGAGCTGATACAAAACTTCTTTAGATTGGAAAACTAAAATCTTATCTACCCAATTGCGTGGACGCCTTAGGGCGTCTTTTCTTTATTTCTCAATATAAGAACTATAAAAATATGCTATTATTTTAACGCAAATTCCCTTTTGTACAATGAGATAGTAATACCCAATAAAAAAGCCCACCTATTTCCCTATGTGGGCCTTATTTTTATTACACAATACCAAAGTATACTCTCTTTTCTCATAAGCTTTATTGTCCTTTTACACTTTAAATTAGAAATTGCTGTGTTACAAATAAAAAGGATCCGATATGAATATCAGATCCTTTTTTCTCTTAGTACCCTTATTTCACTGCCTCTTTCAATTCTTTTCCAGCTTTAAATGCAGGTGCCTTTGAAGCAGCAATTTGCATTTCTTCACCTGTCTGCGGATTACGACCTGTTCGTGCAGATCTTTCACGTACTTCAAATGTACCGAATCCAAGAATCTGTACTTTCTCTTCATTTACAAGGGCTGTTGTTATAGCGTCTAATACAGCTTGTGTCGCTGTAGCAGCATCCTTTTGTGTAAGTTCTGCTTTATCCGCAACTACTTTTGTTAATTCTGTTTTATTCATTTTTTGCACCTCTTTATATGTAATTAGGGATTATTATAACGTTCCTATGCTCCTAGTGCAATTAATAATAACATATAGAGATAGCACCACATCACCATCAAACTATAAAAAGCAAATACCCCAAAACAAAAATATAAGCTGTTTTCTTTCAAAAACACATGGAATTTTTAACCTGGATTGTTATAAAACTCTTAAGTTGATGGGCATGGATGATACTTCGAAATATTGTGCTTTCACATCAAATAACAAATATGAAAAGGACTTTACACTTAATTCTCAGGATATCGCTCTTTTACAAGTTCTTCGATGTTAATAGCTTTTTTAATTTCTTCTGATGATAACCAAGGTGTATATCTTGTTCCATTCTTAGTTTGTAAATATATCTGAAATTTTTTATTATATAGTTCTTCTTTAAGGATTGTGGTTACCTTGATTAAATCTTTAATTACAAGGGGATTATTTTCAAATTCATTACTACCGGTATTAATAATTAAATTCACCTTATATCCTCGAACATCCCCATCTTTCAAATTTGAATAAGTAATACCTTCCAATTCAAAACGATTGCTTTGAATTGCAATTAATCTCTCTTCTATTTTTGTATGATTTTTAATCCAATTTTCCAAATAAATGTCTATGGCATTGCCCATCGTTTTTTTCATTGTTAGTAACAGCTCTTCTTTTGTTATCATTTTTTGCACATTTTTAAAAGGTCCACCTAAAGATTTGCCATTATAATCCTTAATTTCAAGTTCTGTTATATTTTTATTATTTTTCTGGATAAGCTGAAATAGAGTATATAAACGATCTAATTCTACTGATTCAAATTGGCTAAAGTCAATCTCGTTACTCATTTGCAAAGTTAATAATAATTCATTAGTTGGTTTTCCTTCATCTGATCTTCTATCCTCTGACAAATATTGAAGAGCGTTATCAGTTTTAGTTTCCACGTACCCTAACTTTTTGATTTCTTCTAGAGTAGGTTGGAATTTCTGATATGCCTCATATGTTTTTTTTCCATATTTGTATTCATCACTGTTTATGGATGAATAGAAGAGACCATCTACCTCTACTCGAAATTGAATATTTTTATTGTTCTTTGCTTGCACAGTATGGTATGCATGTCCCATATTATTTTCATTTAAAGGGCTCATATGTGTTACAACAACATCGATTCCGTGTTTTTCTTTTATATATTTTTGTACCTCATCTTCACCAACTTGATTACAACCACTTAAAAATAGGAAACATACTACTAGTAATATCACATTTTTCATGCTTTTCATATAAGCACTCCCTACGTAAAATTAATTCTTGAATATGCAGCACACTGCAAAGCCCTCTTTCCTTAGTCTTATACTTCAACTTTTATATAGTGTGAACCTTAAATCATTTAAGTTCTTGACGTTCCCATCTATACTGCTTGGAACATTACTGTCTTAAAATATATAACTTATTTGTTTCAAGGTCTTTCTCAGTTCTAAAAGCATATAGTCCGTTGATCTCATATCTAAATTGTACATTCATATCATGAGACCTATTTTACTATAAAATCTGGCTATATTATTAAAATATTCCTTTTTTATTTTCTAGTATAGATATTCCTTTTACTTCAATGAAGGAGGATTTATGGAAAGACATTATAAAATCTAAATTATGCACGACATATAAAAAGAAAAAACATGACTCAACTACTATATATCAAAAATCGTATATATGTATAATTACATTTAAAATCACCGATGATAATCGGTATACTAATATCAACCAAGAAGCATCCAACAAACTATTATTAAATCACTACATTTTCTTTCAGAATAGGTCAACGTATAAAAAGACACTATATATAGTGTCTTTTTATATACCTAAATTATTACTAGATTAGAAGTACACCTATTTATAAACCGTAAATAATACACGACAGTATAGGAGTAAACTAAACTACCGGCTAGTTAAACAAAGAAAAATAAACTTCATTGCTATAAAAGACTCTAATTTTTGTGAACTCCAATAAAAGATAAAATTTTCGTTTTGGGGTAATTACTTTTCTTAGCTTGATAGCAATGTTGCAGTACCTCTATTAATTCAGATTTGGATTGACTCCTACTTCGCCAGGAAATGAACCAACTGAGATAAATAATTACGTTATCCTAAAAATACTGAATGTTGTATCCACTCCTCCTTGAAGCATCCCAGTCGGGCTTGAATCTAGATTAATATTTAATTGTACTTGATCACCCACATTCAAACTTTCCACTTTAGCCAGTGTTAATGTTGTATCATTTGCAGTAACCGTGTTTGGTTCTAAGAACTGAAAACCAGAAGCTACATCTAATCCATTAACTAATATACTCCCAATCCACCCTACTGTGCCCTCTGGATCTACTATAACCCTAAAAGTCGCTTCAATATTGTAGTAACCTGTTGTAGGAATCGTATAAACTCCCGTAACAGAGTTAAAACTAGTTGCAGTATCTACTTGTTCTGTCCATGAAGTGATAACCCCTGTAGTAGATTGAGCTCCCGATTTAATAGCCGTCATTACTACTAAAGGGAGCGTCGGCCCTGTAGCTCCAGTTGATCCTGTTGATCCCGTAGCTCCAGTTGGTCCTGTTGGTCCTGTTAATCCCGTAGCCCCAGTAGATCCTGTTGATCCAGTTAGTCCTGTAGCTCCAGTTGGTCCTGTAGCTCCAGTTGGTCCTGTAACCCCCGGAGTAAAAGGTGGAAAAGCACAAGGAAAATGAAACTCTTTACATCGATCCAAAACATTCACCCCTTATTTCAAATCTCCTCTACAGTAAATTCAAAAAAGCAAAAGGGTGACAGGGAGAAATCCCCATTTCCCAAAAAATATGTACATATATTTCCCAATTTGATTTGATTTCACCTGTATAAAAACTACAATATTACATGTTCTTCTAAAATATTGACAGACAATAGGTTGTTCATTAAATTCAAAACATTTAAATAATAATAATAAGGTGAATGACTAATGTCAGTTAATAAGCTAGAAGAATAATGGCATATGTACGATAAAGAACATGAGTTAAACATGAGTGTTCCAAATGCATGGATGTTTGGAGATGGTTCAAAAGAAATGGGAGATGCATTAGGAAGTTTAGTTGTTCAAGGAATCAAAACCGGAACATACGCTGCACAATGAAACAGGACCTGATATATGAATATCAAGTCCTGTTAATTATTTTTAAATACATGAATACTACTAATGAATGAGAAACGCTACTAATAATGCTGACACACTCAAAATACAAGTTAAGGTACGCGCGTGATTCAGCAACGTCCAACGTGATTCAAATTGGACTCTAAGTTCAGCCCAGCCAGAATCTCTTACAGGTAGTTCAGCTGAGATGATTGCTTTATTCATCGGAAGGTTTCCTGTGAAAGTGATTAGTAGAGTGGCGACATAACTGATTAATGCTATTGCTCCTAAAACCACTTTATCAAATTGCTGTAAGTAAACGGATAATACAACAAAACCGATTTGTGCTATAAGAGCACCGTTTGAAATGATGAGAAAAATCGGATTCGCCACCGATGAAGTAAAGTGTCTAACCGAAAGAACAAAATTACGGTCCTCCGAATTACGAAGACCAGGCATGACTGAATTAGAGTATGCAAAAACAGTTCCAGCAACAATACCTGTCATTAATATAGAAAGAAACGCTAAGACATTAAATAATACTAATCCATTCATATGTTTTCACACCCCTTATTTATAAAATAATTACAAAATGATATCAACTTGAACACATAGAGTGTAATGTTTTTTAGTTATGTTTAAAATATATGATATAAGCTTACCCCTAAACTGAGGACAAACAAGACAAGCGCAGGTATTGCTTTCTTAAGAGGATCTCTTGCTAATACAATGAGAGTAAGTACCGCTGCAAGCATCGTACCGCCCAATAAGAATCCTGCCAATAAAGCTGCTACTGGGATCCAAATGCCTATTAACATTCCAATTGCTCCTACAATCTCAAAAGCTCCAGTTAAAAAATTAAAAAACGAAGGTAAACCAAATCGTTTAAATTCATCTGCCATTTTCCCGGATATAATTTTCGTTCCTGTCATTAAAAAGAACACAAATAACACAGCTTTTATAATATTAATTAAAATTAAAATAGTAATCACATCTTTCTTATTTATTTGTTGAAAATCTCAGTATTGTTCAGGTAGTGACCATTACCCTTTTCAATACGAAACGAATAAATCTATATGCTATAGCATATACAATACAAAAATTTGACTGGTACTAGGTAAAAAAATGACCCTGAATCACATATCATACAAAATAAAGATATTCCTATCCTCCCTCGAAACAAACCAAAATACATGTTATAGCATGTATAATACATCTAGCAAACCTTGTTCCTTATAAATAGCATAAGCATCAATAAGGAACAAGTATTAATAGCGTGTACCATATAATTTGTTTAATAATGTTTTTAATTGTTCGATCTCTTCCTCACTCAAATTACTCGTAACGAAATTGTGAGCGTCTTGAACCACAGGTAAGATTGTTTTTTTTAACTCGTCACCTTTTTCAGTTAAAAAAAGGTTATGTGAACGCCTATCTTGGTCATTCAAAGCCTTCTTTACAATCCCTTTTCTCTCCATTGACTGTATCATTCTTACGACAGTAGTTTGATCTTTATCAATAGCTTCTGCTAACTCTTTTTGAGTAGTGCCCCTTTGGCTGCTAAGAACACTAATAATCCCCCACTGCTCTGGCGTAACTCCATAAGGCTTTAATCTCTTCGTAAAATAATTGGACATTTTTACATCAGTACGATGGACAAGGTAGCCTAGTAAATCATGTAAGTTCATGTATCACCTCTATAAATTAAGTTATAAAATGGATATAGCATACGAGCCAATCATTCACGATAAATTTGTTTGTTCCACTAAGTACATGCTATGACATGTATATTAAAGGAGGACATTTTAATTGTCAAATTGTTTACCTATTATTTTTCTAACGCAAAATTCATCCCATACGTTATAGAAGGTATACCTAATTTGATAAATTCCCCCGCAATTTGACACTATGCTAAAAACTGTTCAGCCAATGAGTAAAGGTTTATATTCTAAATTTCAAATCACGTCAAGAAATTGGTTAACACCATGCCCTTCAAGCTAAGATTATATAGCTTTGGTTTCATATGAGATTTTTTCTTTTTCTACAGTATCAGTCCAGCTTATTTAAAAATAAGAAAATCCCGCATTCAATAAAAATACGGGATTTTTATAAAGTGAAACTTTAATCAGTAGGGGTTTTGTTCATCCGCCTCCTAACTTCTTTGCTTCCGCTGAATTTTGAGGTGGGGTCTTACTGTCCGGCAAATAGCGGGATACATCAGTTTATTTTTTAAATTAACACTTATTCGAAAGAAGTTCATTAGTTAAATATTACTTTACTAATTGAGAAAAATTCAGATACCAGTCCAAACATCTTTTCCATATCGCCCTTCACCTTGCAAACGATCCAACCAATTTCTTGCTTCTTGTTCACTGACTTCATGAATTTCTTGATATGCTTGACAAAGGGTATCTTCTACATCTGGAGCCATTTTACTTCCATCACCACATATATAAAGATGAGCTCCATTATCTAATAACGAAATTAAATTAATTCTATCTTGTTTTATTAAATGCTGTACATATGTTTTGGGATATCCTTCTAAGCGAGAAAAAGCTGTGTGTAAAGAAATTAATCCATCTCTTTCATCATTTTCTAATTCTGTCCGATAGAGATAATCCTTTTCAGGATGACGACACCCAAAATATAAGTGCGCTTGTCCTAAGTTAATACCTTTTTGCTTTTGAACACGACGCGCTTGTAAGAATCCACGGAATGGTGCAATTCCAGTACCTGGCCCAACCATGATAATTGGTGTTTCTGGATTTTCAGGCAATTGAAAGTTTGATTGTGGTGTTCGAATGAAACAGATAATCTCATCTTTATTATGACGCTGAGCTAAATAATTAGAAGCGACTCCTTCATATGTCCCTTTCCCACTCCATGCAGGCGCATTAACAACACCGACCGTAATACTCAGACGATTCTGTACAACAAGTGGAGAGCTTGAAATAGAATAGTAACGCGGTTTGAGCGCAGGAAGAAGTTCTAAAAAGCGTTCAAATCGGATTTCACAAGCCTCATACTTTTCAAGAAGATCCAACATTGAAATACGCTTCTTTAATATTTGTTCATGGTAAACTCCTTCTTCTACTAATGATTCCAATTCCTTTTTATGCGGCGGGCATGCTGTGAATGTCACCATTTCTCGTATTTGTGCTCGAGTGGCAGCTTCTTGAACTTCGACACTATAACTAAGAAGGTCAAATAAACTAACAGGACTGTCTAAAGGTATGTGATTTACACTTCGTCCACTTGCACTCAGTATGACTTGATCTTTTCCGTTTAATCCAAATCGTTTTAAAATTCGGTTAACATTTTTCTGGCTATTAATTGGCAGCACTCCAAGGTGGTCTCCTTCTTGATACGTAGCTCCTTCTGGCAAGGATACCTCGATATGTCGCGTACTTCTATCACTGCTGGATGATTGGAGTTCACGATTTTCTAGTATAGATGCATAAACTGCTTCATATATTCGTGCCAGAGGAGATCCTCCAAGACGACTGACAAATTGCAGACTCAAAGTACTACGCTCTTTTTCCATATTTTTGTTGAGTTCCAATCCAAATGCCTTCATCGCATCAGACCACATACTTTGTTTCCATTGCTCGAGCTGTTCCTCGAAATCACCACTTGCATCCGCTTCTCCACGTGTAGAAAATCTTGTTGCTCCTTTTTGAGCCATCTGCTCATCAATGTATCTTGGAATCCGCTGATAGGTACTAGCCCAATTATGATCTCCGCAACCAAAAACTGCGTATTGAACACCTTTTAGCTCATCCGGTTTTAGTTCCTCCAACCACTGCACAAACTGCCCTGCATTACTTGGAGGTTTTCCATTATAAGAAGAAGTTACAATAAGAACCGCTCCTTCTTTTGGCAAACTTCCAATTCGATCGTTAAGAGCTACCACTTCCGTTTGAACCCCTTCTAAACTAGCTGTATCTGCTAGTTCTCTTGCAATACCTTCTGCTACCCCTGTATCCGAGCCATACAGAACAAGAAGCGAAAGATTATCGGCCCCAATAATAGAAGGAGTCTTCTGAACTTGCTGTTCGATTTCATGATTTTTCAGCTTTTCCTCTATAGGTGCAAGAACAGTAGGATGGCTGATATTTTGATTTCGGGGTAGAATCCTAATCTTAAAATCACCGGGCTTTAGCGTTAATGTTTGTTTTACGTCCAGCTGATAGTCTTGATAATCGATTAATTCAAAATGTTGAAGAAGCATGCCCATTACGAGAGTGGCTTCATGAAGTGCAAACTGCATACCGATACATGCTCGTTGACCATTTCCAAATGGCTTATAAGCATGATGAGGAACCTTATCTAAATCTTCAAATCGTTCAGGTTGGAATTCTTCCACATTGTCTCCCCATGCATCTGTATCCCTATGTAGCTGTGGAATAAGAACAGAAATACGATCTTCTCCTTTCTTAATTGGGTATTTTCCACCAATCACTGTATCTTCTTTTGCATAGAGACTGAATGCTGGAGCGGTAGGCCATAGGCGTAGCGATTCATTTAAAATCATCCGGATATACTTAAGTTTCATAACTTGTTGGTATGTTGGAGTAGGATCGGTCAATACCTGATCTACTTCTTCATATGCTTTTTTCAATTTATCCGGATTCTTTAATAAAAAATAGATTGCAAAAGATAACAATCCGCTTGTTGTCTCATGCCCAGCTATTAAAAAAGTGATGATTTGGAAACGAATGTTTTCATCATCTAATTTTTCAACAGTTTCCGGATCCTCTACATTTAACATACGGGAAAGTAAATCATTTTCTTCCTGATTTCCATTACTTTTACGTTCAGCAATAATATTATCTACTAAAGAAAACATGGATTGAATATCATGCTGAAATTGACGTTTCGTTCTCCACATGAGTTTGTCTTCTATATCTAGCCGCTGCAATTGGTGCATCGCCTCATCTAGAGCACGGCTCATGCTAGTGATAAAAGGATGGGAAGTCTCACGATAAAAGCTATTAAATCTGTAATTAAAACCACATAGGCCAATTGTATCCAATGTAAGGCGGGTCATATCCTCCGGAACATCCACGTTTTCATTCGGATTAAGTCGCGCCCATTTTTGAACGAGTTGTACGGCAATATCGACCATCATGGCATGGTAATCTTTCATTGCCCGTTGGCTGAATGTAGGCATCAAAATATTATGAGCTTTTTTCCAGTTAGGCTCGTGAGTCTCGCTTGTAAATAATCCGTCTCCAGCAAAGGCACGAACCTTTGCTAGAGCGCCCTCTATACTTTTATCGAACCGTGTTTCGTCACAGACTTCTGCTACCAGTTCATGTCCAGAAACAACAATGACGGTATCACTTAAAGTTTGAATTTGAAAAATGGGACCATACTCTTCAGCTAGCTTAATAAACGATAAAGTCGGTTTATCTTTATCGATTAATGGGAGATTACCCAGCGGTCCATATGTTTTCGGCTGAGGAATGGTAGATACTTTTTTTTCCATTAAAAACACCCTTTCAAAAAAGCATGAAATAAAATACCCCATTTAATAAAGAGAAAATAGCCATTAATCGCCTGGGATACAGATATGTAATTAATTACCTCATTTTATCTTTTCCCTAATTATTCATGATTATGATATTGAGTATAAGCTTGGCAATTAGATTTATAACTTGTAGAAAAATACTAAATTAGAATGAAGCGAATTAATATAATTGGAGCCTTTTAATGTTGGTGTTAAAAAATAATCTAAAATTATAATGTTTATGAGAAATTGCAAACGGATTTCATTTCTTGTATTTGTTTATAAAACGATTATTTTGATTAATTTTCTTCTAAAACACCCCAAAATAAAGAAGTTGACGAGCTTAAGATTGTAGTATTAGTAAATAGTTTAGTTAAACCAATACGATAAGCAAGTATACGGTGTTACTAATGAAAGAGGACCTGATATGAACATCAGGTCCTCTTTGACTATATAATTATTTCCCTGCTTCTTTTAGTTCTTTTCCAGCTTTAAATACCGGCGACTTAACAGCAAAAAATTGCATTTCTTCATTGTCTAACTAATCAGCAAAAAAACTTGTAGGAATCATTATCTAGAGTTTTATTCTTCTCTACCGATTTAACTTCTCGACAGCTTCCGCGCTTGTATCTACACGTTTAACGAAAAAAACTAATAGTAGTGCAACAACATTCATGCCAAGCGCTACATAGAATGAATATTGAATTCCAGATAATAAAGCCTTCTGAGTTACTATTGCCTTCGTAGTTTCTGTGAAGGTTGTTGGATCTATATCAGACATTAGACTTTCAGCTTTTGTTTTTGTTACAGAATTCATAATCGTAACAAGAATCGCAGTACCAATCGAACCGGACACTTGTTGAGCTGTATTATTAACAGCTGTACCGTGCGGGTTTAGGCGAGTTGGCAATTGATTAAGACCATTTGTCATAAGTGGCATCATCACCATCGCCATCCCAAACATCCGCAGTGTGTAAATAAGAATAATATGTGTGTGACTAGAGTCAATTTGCAGGTTTGCCAGCATATAAGTTGAAACAGCAGTAATGGAAAGTCCTACTATGCCAAGAATCCGAGGGCCATATTTATCAAATAGTTTACCTGTAATTGGTGACATAACCCCCATTATTACCGCACCTGGAAGCATCATCAGCCCAGAGCTCAGCGGTGAAATACCACGGACGTTTTGTACATAAGCTGGTGTTAAAATCATACCCGAAAACATGGCCACCGCGTTGACAATTGCAATTACAGACGCAAGTGCAAACATTGGGTACTTGTAAACACGTAAATCCAATAACGGCTCATCCATTTTTAATTGACGGATAATGAAAGCAATTAGGGAAATAGCGCCTATGATTAAGGTTGTTAAGACAATTTTATTTGTCCAACCATCAGAGCTTGCAGAACTGAATCCATATAACAAACCACCAAAACCGACAGAAGATAATAGTAATGAGAGATAATCAAGTTTTGCATTTTTATTTTGTCTCATGACATTCTCCGATTTCCAAATCCCTAACAGTAAACTAATGATTGCTAACGGTAAAATCATTTCAAAAAGCAAACGCCAGTCATAATACTCTACAATATAACCTGATAGTGTCGGTCCAATTGCTGGAGCTGTAATCATAACTAATCCAAAGATCCCCATTGCTGTTCCTCTTTTTTCTCTTGGAAAGCTTACTAGCATAATATTCATTAACAAAGGCCCCATGACTGAAGAACCTGCTGCTTGAACCATCCGACCAGTAAGTAATAAACCAAAATTCGGCGCTACAGCCGCTAAGGCAGTACCAAAAATAAAAATCACCATAGATGTAACAAATAAGCTCCTATTTGAGAAACGCGTTATTAAAAATGCTGATGCCGGAATTAATATACCACTTACAAGCATATACCCTGTAGAAAGCCACTGGATCGTTGAATAATCTTTAATGTCTAAATCTTTCATTATTGATGGCAAAGCTACATTTAAAAGCGAGTTATTTAGAAATGAAACAAATGCCCCAATAAAAAGGATTACAAGCATTAAATATGGTGGTTTTCTTTTATGTAATGTTTCACCCATATATTTAATTGCCCCTTCATTATAAATTTCATTGATTCGTTTAAATCGTTTACATATTTGCATAGGAATACATTACCCTTGCAGTATTTTGCCAAACTCTTCGAATAGATATTCTCTTTTTAGCAATTCCACTTGCTCAACATAACATTTTAAAAAATTTTTTATTGATTAAACCTTTATAATTACGTTTGTTAACGGAAATTAAATTAGGCTGAAATAAACAAAAGAAGCAATTGAAAATACCATTCTAAAATAAAGTGAAATTTTAATCAGTAGGGCTTTTATAGGCAGCCCCCAAATAGCGGGATAAATCAAAAAGACCACGCACCCATTCCTTTAAATACGGGCTTGTAGATCTAGTTATGTAACCATTCATAAAAAGGAATATTACATAGGCTAAGTCTAACATTACATTTTTAAAGTGAGGGGAATAAACATATGTACCAATATTGGTATTTGAATTCAATGGAAAACGAGGAACAATATAATAACCAAATTTCAATGGCATCATTATATTCACAGCCCCAAATAACTAAAGCTGAGGGAATGAATGGTTTGAAGATTCCTGGGAATCGGAGTTATCGGGTCTATCCAGTTGGTTGGGATTCATCAACCAATTATACGGGTTTCAACCCCCAACCCCCTCCCTTCTCTTGGGGTCAGCCAATCAATTATGTAGGGATGATGCCCCAAGGACATTCTGCTAATTGGGCTCCATTACCAGGCCATGCAGGTTTCAATTTTCAAAATCCCCCCTTCCCCTGGGCTCAACCTTTCAATCATACGGGGATGTTTGCACAAGGGCATCTTGCCGCTTTACTATCGCCGCCAGCCAACCCTTTTAATTTTAGTACCAATAAATGGGGTGTTTTTGGAAACCCTCCAGGATGGGGTGGACAGGTAAGTCCCATGGGATGGGGAAATAACGGAGGTAACGGTCAGCTAGGAATGCTTGGAAACTTACTTACAGCAGGAAAAGGCACCATGAATGGAATAGGAATGATTAGTAGCCTAATCGGGATGGGGAAATTCTTCTTTTAGTTAATTAGAACAGGAGAATGTGGCTGTAGCTTTAATCAGCCACATGTAAGGGAAGTAATCTCCCACCTAACTTCCTGGCATTCGCGGAAATTTGAGGTGGGTATGCATTGTTACAAGTTACTGTTTTACTTTGAGTGCTCCTTTACTTTCTTATCAAGTGCTTTACTGTAAGCATCTTTGTTTTCCTGTGATAACTCATAAATTGCTTTTTTCCAATGCTCTCCGTCTACACCTGATAAAAATTCAGAACCTTTCATTGTAGCTTCTTGAATCTGCTGTTTATCTTCTTTACCAGCATCCTTAATTAACTTCGTTGCTTTTCTTGCCTCTGTTACCCCTTCTTGTATGGATTTGTGAATGTCTTTGTATGTATCAGGTACTTTTATGTGTTCCATATTGTCTAAAATTTTATCTATCTCGTTTGATGTTTTTAATACATCTTTTGCTTTTTCTTTATCCTTTAAGGATTCTCCTAAGTTTAGTAATAGTTCATCCTTCTTAAATTGGAACTCTACCACTTGTTCACATATGTAGTACGGATACTGTTTTTCGGAAATTACTGTTTTCGTTATTGCTTTACTAGTTTGCTCAGTCTTATGAGTAGAATCTTTATCTCCTACCTCGCATCCGACTAACAGCATAAATGGAACTGCTAACGTTACTAGTTTCTTTGCTCTCATTATGTATTCTCCTTTTAGAAAGTATTGTAAGTAATTAACATATGAAACTACAACATACATTGCATTGATGAATACGAAAAAAATGAGTACCATATACTTTTATTCAGCTCATTTCTCTCCGGTAATAATCTGAAACAAAGCAGCTGCGTCTTTCTCTGCTAATTGAGCGTACTGATTATCCCCCGCCATTATTTCTACTTTATCCTTATTAGAATTAATCCACATTTGATATAACACAGCTTTCGCCTCTATTTTCGGATTTTTAAACTGAAAAACAAACTGATAATCAGCTGAACGAGACATTTCCACCTTTTTATTTTCAAAGTTAGTATCATTTAATATTTTCTTTACTTGCAATACTTTATTCTTGTCTGTAATTACCTTCAAATCCTCATAATGATTATCACCAGCATGTTTTTGTACTTCGATTGTTTGATCATGATTTCCTATATTATTTGAACAGTTGGTTACTACAAATAAACAAATCACGCTGAAGACTAAATACAAATTTCTCATTTGCATAGCGCTCTCCGCCTTTAGTGTATATAATAGTTCACTTCCATTACGCTTTTAAAATGTAAAATAAGAATACACCCCATAAGCTACAAATAAGATTAATAGAATAGAAATGCCGAGTACCGTATATATGATCCATTTTAAATTTGAGTTCATATAATCCTCCTACTTCCCGACAATTCCAGTATATAACAAAAAAGCATTGGATACCCAATGCTTTTTACATTTACGCAAATAGAGACGTATTCGCATATAAAGCTGGTGAACCACCTGAATGTACGAATAAAATATTGTCTTCCTTATTAAATTTACCTTTTTTAATTAAGTCGATTAATCCCGCTACTGCCTTACCTGTATACACTGGATCAAGTAAAATACCTTCTGTTTTCGCAAGTAACTGAACTGCCTCTACCATTTCCGGCGTTGGTAACGCATAGCCTGGCCCTACATATTCATCAAAGCACGTAACAGCGTCGCGCGGGATAAAGTTTGGAATACCAACGTGTGCTGAAGTTTCATCTACAAGTTTTGCTACTTTCTCTTCTTGCTCAGCTTTTCCTCTACTTACGTTAATTCCAATTACAGGAATATGGCTTTGCGTTCCAGAAAAACCAGTAATTAAACCAGCGTGCATACCAGCGCTACCACTTACGCAAACGACTGAACTGAAATCAATTCCTTGCTCAAATGATTGCGCCATAATTTCTTGCGCACAAGCAACGTATCCCATTGCGCCAGTAGGATTTGATCCGCCAACTGGTATTACATATGGTGTATTACCTTTTTCACTAACTTCTTTCGCTACTTTTTGCATCTCTTCCATAAGATCTGCTCCGTTCGGTACAACAATTACGTTTTCAGCACCTAGTAAGTGATATAAGAAATAGTTACCGTTAAAGTCTCGCTTCTCTTCTGGCTCAAGCCCTTCCTCTAATACAAGGATACATTTCATCTTTTCTTTTACCGCAGCAGCAAGTGTCAAGCGGCAATGATTTGACTGAATACCACCAGCTGTAATCAACGTATCTGCACCCTTTTCCTGTGCATCCGCAACTAGAAATTCTAACTTTCTCGTCTTATTACCACCGGCTGTTAAACCAAGTAAATCATCTCGTTTAAAA
Organism: Bacillus cereus; assembly: GCF_002567495.1. Classification (GTDB taxonomy): domain Bacteria; phylum Bacillota; class Bacilli; order Bacillales; family Bacillaceae_G; genus Bacillus_A; species Bacillus_A cereus_AQ. The sequence goes on from NZ_NVAP01000052.1 coordinate 15,099, forward strand.
TAAATAGTTGGACCACCAAGTGCTTCAGAAAAATTGTTTAGCCTTTCAATTGGTGTATATGATTCTGTATATTTTTTTCTCGGGAATTTAGCTAAATTCATTGTAACGCTCCTTTTGTACTTCTTTCACAATATATGTAACGTTACTATTATTACATGTAAAAATGGTGAAGTCACCTTCTAGGGTAAAAATGTATTGGATTTCAGTGTCGATGCATGAAATTACATAGATAATTTTCAATTTCTAGTACGGTACATGAAATTCATATCGACTTACCGACAAAATAAAAAGAGCCCACTCATTAAAAAGTAGGCCCTTACTAATTACTTATTTGCTGAAAAACGAAGAAGCTGCGTTAATCCTGGCTGTAAATTCATTTCACCTTTATGGCGTACGTATACGACTTTATCTCCATCAAATTTCGGAGGATTTGCTTTACTAAACGTATGCCACTCATTCGTTCCTTCAATAGTATACTCCATATATTCTGTTGCTCCGACAATTATATTTTTACTATCATCTGCCGTTACATTTGGTGCCATCTGCGCAATTTTTGAATCACTAATTAATAACTTCTTTATATCCTTATCACGTTTGTAATCGTAAGCTGTCACAATTACATCGTTACCATATGCTTTCACTTGTAACCCTTGTTTAAATGAGTAGCCATCTGGAGCAGTTTTCTCTCCTCCATTTGGTCCTGCTGACATCCAGCCTGTTTCAATCCCGCCCGTATTTACAACAGTGAAACCTTTTTCATCTCCGCCTGTAATTTTCTTTTTACCAGCCCAGTCAGGTAAGTTTAAATCCCAATGTGTATGACTCGTGAAGAAAACAACCTGCGGATAGTCTTTTAATATATCGTACAATTTATCCACGTTTAAATAATCTTGTAAATATGGTGATTGTCTTGATCCAGATACTGTATCAGGTAAAACGTGATGAGAGAAAATAAAGATTGGCTTATTTTTATCTTTTTGACTATAATCTTCTAAATTTTGTTTTAACCAACCTAATTGCTCATCACTCATATATACTTCATCCCACATTTTTGAATCGTGGTATTTCATATATTTTTCAGTTCCTAAAAATAAAAGTGGATAGCCATCTAATTCTTTTTTATGATATACCTTTTCTTGTCCGCTAAATTGTAAGTAGCGACCAAATAGTGTTTCTTCCGTTACACCATTTGGCCATGTACTTTGAGAGAGTTTCCCATCAGCTGTCCATTTCCCAGCATAAAACTCATGATTCCCAACAGTAGACCATACATTTTCCGGATGCTTATTTTTATTTAACACACGCTTTACATCATCATATTGTGACTGTTGTCCAGTTGGCGTTATATCCCCATTCATAATAAGCGCTCTAGAAAGTGGCGTCACTTTGTTCATATCTTTTAGCACATGATCAAAATCCCCTAAATCCCCTTGAATATCACTAATAACGTTAAAAGTTGTAGCTGATTTTCGGACTTGCTCTTTCCCTTCTGCATATGCTGAAAACGTCGGTAATAATGCCGCCATAACTGCTAACGAAGCAACTGTCTTTTTCATACAAATTCTCCCCCTAATAATAGAATGTACAAACTGACATGTTCTGCTCTCTCTTAGGTGCTTGTCCAATTCACATTATATGGGGAGATTGTAAAGATTGATGGAATGAAAAATTAAGTGTTTTTTAAGAGATTTTGTCTTTTTTTCGCACTCCACAATTAGTAATTCGCGTCAATCTAGCTTTCTAACCTTTAACATTAAATAAATGTAAATTTTGATGGTAAATCTTTTAGTTTGATGCGTTTTCTTTTAATCTCTATTACATAACCGCCACAAAATAGGCTATCTTTTCAAGTTCTCTTCATTTAATCCGAACAATTCCGGTAAAACAAACTCTCCATATGCCGACAAACTCGATTTTATCTATAAGAGCTCACTGCATCGATTTTAGAGGATTATTAGAAAATATAATGCCTACTTCCCAACATTATATTTTCTAATAATAAACATTACCCCTCTTTTAATTAGCCTTAAAATTATAAATCGGCTTAATGACATGCTTGATATCGATTGTATCCTTTGTATTCTCAATAATTTCATCCATTGGCTTATATACCATTGGTGCTTCATCTAAAGTGCTTTCTGCAACAGATGTAGTCCAAACCGCTGTCATTGTATTTTGAAAATCCTCTAAGTTAAGTACTTCTTTCGCCTTCTTACGACTCATAATACGCCCTGCTCCATGAGGTCCAGAAAAGTTCCAATCTGGATTTCCTTTACCAAAGGCAATAATTGAACCGTCTCTCATATTAATTGGAATGATTACTCGTTCATCTTTCTGAGCTGAAATAGCACCTTTTCGTAGAATCATATTCTCCATATCGATGTAGTTATGGATTGTAGTGAATTGATCTGTTATTTTCCAATCCATTTTAGTGACGATTTCATCAATCATTGCTTTACGATTTAACTCCGCATACTTTTGAGCAATTTTCATATCATTCATGTAATCTTTAAATCCTTGTCCTTCTAAATAAGCTAATTCCTTGCGAATTACCGGTTTCTTAATTTCACGTAAAGCTTCATGTATTTCTTGTTGTCTGCCTTCCTTCGTTAAACGTTCAATGATTTCCTCTTTAATCGATTTAACGTTTATAAGTTGCTCGTAAGCAAAGTTTTGATAATACTCTGCTACTTGTTTCCCTAAATTACGAGAACCACTATGAATGACAATATATACATTTCCTTTATCATCCTCATTCAGTTCGACAAAATGATTTCCCCCGCCAAGCGTACCAATACTCTTTTGAGCGCGTTGCAATGTAAATGGGGCCCTTACACTATTAAACTCAATCATTTTTGAAAATCTATGTTCCTTATCTCGAATACGAAAACCACTTGGGACAAATCTACGTATCGTTTCGTCTAAGTGATCGAAATTGATTTCCTCTTTTTTCTTATTAATCTTAACAACTTCCATGCCACAACCAATATCGTACCGACCTCCCAGTTTCCTGAAAGAGTGGACTATACCTTCTCTACAGTCATCGAGATATGCAGTCTCTACTGTAGGCTCACCGTATTAATTATTCCTCTTCAACTCAAAATGGATGAGGAATAATTCTGTACCTTAGTCTGCTAACATGATACAAGTCTCTGAACCATTCGATTATGTCACCATAACCACTGGCTGCTGATTGCCCTCGCCTTTTATCGTTAGGGTTCCCAGTCAATTGAGTGAGTAGTTTACAGTCTGAGCCGATTAGTTAACCCCGACTAAATTAGGAACAATCTTATCTTGAATTGTCATTGTTGTCCCAATCGTACAACCTGCGCCCGCATGTGTATCTGGCATAATACGAATCTTACTATCCTTTACGAACTCTTGGTTACAAAGATCGAGTATTTGACCTGCTGCTGTTTCTTCTACATTCGTAGTAAACACTTTTGCTTCATTATATTTCCCTTGTAATTTCAACATTTTCTATTTCCCCTTTCCTTTAGTTTCTACAAAACAGATATTCATATATAATATATTTCTCATTTTATTTTCCATCACTACGGCCCATTTCCTTTTTTATAAAAAAAGACACAGGGATTCCTCTCCATGCCTGTTAATTTCCTATCTCTTCACCGCATGCACATAATGCACCGTCTCAAAAGCTGCTAAATAATCATTTCTTCCTTCAAAATATAATTTATTTATGTCTTCTGGTGATAAGTGCTCATAAATGAGTAAGCCCGCCTTCTCTAACAGTGCTTCCATTTCTGTATAAGAAAAACACGATTTCATCGGTTCTCCGCCTACCGCAGCCATTTTCACCATGTTTTCCACTCGATTGGACAGCCCCTTTTCTGTAAATAAGTTTTCAGCCGGATAATCAAAAACGATAGAACTCCCTTCTGGAACCATTTCAAATAAACATTCTATTAAACTGGAAAGTTCCTCTTTCGTTAAATAGTACGTAACACCTAAAAGACTAAAGAAAGTCTTTTTATTTTCAAACCCTTCATTCTGTAACTGTTCATAGGAAAATCCTTTCGTAAAATCCAGCGAAACAAAATGAAGGTTATTTGGAACTTCAAGTTCTGCTTCCTTCACTCTTTTTTTCTTAAACGCTTGCGTAGAAGGATGATCCACTTCAAATATTTCTATTTTATTTTCTAATTCTCGGTGTCTAAAACCGAACGTATCTAAGCCTGCACCGAGTATGGCGTATTGTTTTGCTCCTAATATAATTTCATGTAGTAATACTCTTTCACAATATGCCGCACGTGCTAAAGGTGTTGGTGATAACTGAACTTGCGTAATCCATTTTAATATCTCTTTTGGATTGTCTTGAAACTGCTCTGCAATGTCTGTATTGAAAAAATGTATACCTTGAACCATATTCGTTTCAATATCGTTACGTTCTTTTTGTGAAATGAAATTTTTAGCTACATAATCATCAAAGATTTTAGGATTATCAAATTCACTATGATATGCCCTTCCGAAAGCCGATACTAATGACGTTACACTTGCTTCACCTTGTTTCATGCACATACACTCTCCTTCATTTTCACAACAAAAATAGGGTTCCCCTGGCCAGGAGAACCCTATTATACACCTTATTTTAATATTGGTAAATTATAGCATAAATAAGTTTTTTTGTCAAGTTTTCAGCCTACTAGCGCTCCAACAATTTGTGTAATTTCTAGCAGGAAGATTTCAATCCACACCGAATATTCCAGTTTATAACAATACAAATGGAGGGCGTCATGAAAAGATTAGTCATCATTACAGTAGGGAAAACACACAGTGGAAAAACTACATTTGCAAAGGCATTAGAAAAAGAATTACCCTACTCTTTCGTTATGGATCAAGACAACCAAGCTGAATTTATTAACACGCATTATGAAAAATTACAGCCGACAGAAGGACCGAATACACTAAAGCATGGTCTTTCAAAATTCATTGTTGATTATGCGAAAGAATATACAAATTTACACCTTATTATTTGTAACTCCAATCTCAGTAAAAACGGAAGATTCTATTTACTAAACGAAGTATTTCCGCAAAACGAATATGTACGCATATTGGTCCATTTTGACATTCCAGATTTTGTACTTTATGAAAGAGTGGCTCTTAGTAAACGAAGTACAAATATTTTTAGGGGGAACTATTGTAGTTTCAAAGAAGTTCTCCATCGCCAACAAGCCGAATCACTTCATGAAAATGTAATAGATCCTGTAGAAGACGAAGCTGATTATTTGTTTGTTATTCGTAATAGTAAGGATGTAAACTCTACTTTATTAGAAATTGTTCATCTTGCTGAAGAGTTCTCCCCTACCCAAAATAAGAGATTATGAAAATTACATAATCATAGATTATTATGCAAATACTTCCTCTAGGCGGCGCAGATAGTATATAATGATGAAAGAATCTACTTCTATATGCTCAATTTTACACAAAACAGCTCATGCATATGAAAGAAAAGAGGTACAAAAATATGAAAACAAAACAAACAATTGCTGCGTCTACACTAGCTTTAGCGATGATTGCTGGCGCGAATTCAGCTCATGCAGAAGTAAATGATGCTACTCCTCAGCAAAGTACTGGAGATCGTTTAGCTGAAATTAAGCAACATAAACAAGACTTAGATGCGAAATTGCAGCAGCATAAAGAAAACGTGGATCAAACGTTAAATGACCTTAACCAAGCTAAGGAAAATGTTGATGCAAAAGTAAACGAAATTAAGCAGCATAAGCAAGTTGCTGATGAAAAAATCAGTGAGATTAAACAACATAAACAAGACTTAGATGCAAAACTTCAACAAGACAAACAAATTGTCGATGAGAAAATCTCTGAAATCAAAGAGCATAAAAAGCAAGTAGATGACAAAGTTGCTGAAATGAAAGAACATAAGCAAAATATCGAGACAAAGGTTAATGAGATTAAAGAACATAAACAAACTGTCGATGAAAAAGTGAATGAAATTAAGCAACATAAAGAGAACATCGATCAGAAGGTTAATGAACTTAAGGAAGTTAAAAAACAAGTAGATGAAAAATTAGCTGAGTTAAAGAATGCGAAACAAACTGCTGAGGACAAACTAGCTGAGCTAAAAGAAAATAAGCCGAATACTGGTAACACGTTAGAAGAACTTAAGAAAATTAAAGGCACTTTAGTTAGCCTTGCCTCTAACTTAGAACTAGCTAAACAAGATGTAAAAAACAAACTTGCTGCATTACAAGAGGCTAGACAAGACTTAATCAATAAAATAGACGAAATGAAACAAGCGAAACAAACTGTTTCAGATGACTTATCAAAGAAAAAACAAGACTTAGATATTAAAATCAACGACTTTAAACATACTGAGAAAAAAATTGACGACAAATTAGCTGAGTTACATACAACGAAGCAAAATGTTGATAACAAAATTAATGAGGTATCACAATCGAAACAGGCGCAAACAGACAATAACAATACTACTGTTCCAGCAAAAAACAATGCTAAAGAACTTCCTAACGCTGGTAGTGAGCAATCAAACAATATGGCTCTAGGAATGTTATCTGTATTAGGCGGTGTTTTATTACTTACTCGTAATAAAATTAAAAAATATTTATAAAACAGTTATCATTTAGATTATATAATCTACTGTCCTTTCTCTAAGAAGCCTATGCATAGGCTTCTTAAGGAAGAGACCAAATATAAGTGAATTTACAAACTAGTTATTCCTCTCAAGTTACATTCTATTTCTATCCACATATCATTTGTTGTAAAGACAAACCTTTCACTTTTTCATTATGATAATACCCCAAAAATAAATATGATTATCAAATTTCAAACTTAGATTAGTTCCTTATACTTTAACAAAACTGAAAAACTCTCATTCATACTGTCCTTTTCCTAAGTCATGCTAATAGGAAAGTGTACAATTCTTTAACAATACTAACTCTCAATTCATACACTACTAATAGAACTTGTGTAGCAATAAAATTTTTCAAATCATCTAAACCACCATATATTCAGCCTCTACTCATACCTACATGATATTTTCATCCCCCCTCCCATAAAGTTCTTATACTTCTAATTCCTACATGACCATGTTCCATCGCTACATTAGAACGACATCTATAAATATTTATAAGGAGTGAAATACATGGGTTCAACAAAACTCACAGGACGAGTAATTTACAAAGGAGATCCCGGCTATTTAGAAGCTATCAAGAATTGGAATCCTTACGTTGATGTCTTCCCCCTCGTCTTTGTTTTTGCACAAAGTTCATATGATGTCAGTAACGCCATTAAATGGGCTCGCGAAAATCATGTTCCGTTACGTGTCAGAAGCGGTCGACATGCGCTAGATAAAAACCTTTCTGTAGTAAATGGCGGCATTGTTATCGATGTAAGTGATATGAACAAAGTAAGTTTAGATAAAAAGAATGGTATAGCAACCGTTCAAACTGGAATTCACGTCGGCCCACTTGTAAAGGGACTAGCTAGAGAAGGTTTTATGTCACCGTTTGGAGATAGTCCAACAGTTGGAATCGGTGGCATTACAATGGGTGGTGGTTTTGGAGTAGTCTCACGAACAATCGGTCTAATAAGTGATAACCTTATAGCTTTAGAAACAGTAGATGCAACAGGCCGAATCATTCAAGCAGATCAATGTTGCAATAAAGATTTATTATGGGCTTCTAGAGGTGGTGGTGGCGGAAATTTCGGATACAATACTGAATATACATTGAAGCTTCATCGCGCCCCTAATACTGCCACAGTCTTCAATATCATTTGGCCATGGGATCAGTTAGAAACTGTTTTCAAAGTTTGGCAAGAATGGGCGCCTTTTGTAGACTCACGATTAGGATGCCTACTTGAAATTTACAGCAAGATAAATGGACTTTGTCATGCAGAAGGTATTTTTTTAGGCTCAAAAAACGAACTCATACAACTATTAGAACCTTTAACAAGTGCTGGAACTCCAACTCAAATTGTTATAGAAGAATTACCCTACCCAGCCGCTATCGATTTCTTAGATCCTGATGAGCCAATCCCTGGTCGATCTGATCAAAGCGTTAAGTTTTCTTCAGCTTGGGCACTTGACCTTTGGCCGGAAGAACCTATTTCAATTATGAAACAATTTTTAGAAGAAGCTACTGGAACAGAAGCTAATTTCTTTTTTATTAATTGGGGAGGTGCTATAAGTAAAGTACCTAGTAGTAAAACAGCTTTCTTTTGGCGTAGCCCATTATTTTATACGGAATGGACTGCTAGCTGGACAGACAAATCCGAGGAAGCTGCCAATCTAGCATCAGTTGAAAGGGTACGCCAATTAATAAAACCTTATGTATCTGGTTCTTATGTTAATGTTCCAGATCAAAACATCGAAAATTTTGGACAAGAATATTACGGAGCAAACTTTGATAAGCTTCGGAAAATAAAAGCAAAATACGACCCCGAAAATCTTTTCCGTTTTCCACAAAGTATACCACCCTCTTCCTCTTGTTAATGTGTGACAAAATAAATAAACACTCTTTACTTTAAACAGAAAAAGGAACTCTTACAATCGTAAGAGTTCCTTTTTCATTGTTTAATTTTGAATTAACTGTCCATCTCGAAGCGTCAATATACGATCACATACATCAAGCATTCTTTCATCATGTGTAATCATAATAGCTGCTTTTTGACTTTCTTTCACTTCACGTTTCATCATTTCAACGACTTCACGTGCGCGTTTTGAGTCTAAGCTTGCAGTTGGCTCATCTGCTAATATTAAATCTGGATTGTTCATGAACGCACGAGCGATTGCTACCCTTTGTTTTTCTCCACCAGATAGTTGATTTGGATAATGATTTTTTCTTTCTCCTAATCCAAATGCAGCTAATAAATGATCCGCACGCTTTTCCGATTCTTTCTTGTTTTCTTTTTTTAGCTTAGCAATATAAAGCAATTGTTCCTTCACATTTAAATATGGAACAAGGTTTGCAAACTGGAATATGAATCCGATTTTTCTCAAACGAATATCTGTCATTTCCTTTTCGGATAACTGTGTAATATTTTGTTCACGAATGTAAATATCCCCTTTTGACGGTGATAGTAACGCACCCGCGATTGATAATAACGTACTTTTTCCTGATCCAGAAGGACCGACGATTCCGATAAATTCTCCGGCTTTCACATCAAGCGATATCGGATGAAGGGCTGTTACTTCCGTATTCCCTTCTCCGTACACTTTACTTACTTTGTCTAATTTTAATAATGAAGTCATTACATCCCGCCTCCAATTGCTTCTAATGCATCAACTTTTAATACTTGGTATAACGAAATAAGTGTTCCTAAAATACTAATGACGATAAAGATTGCTGCGTATTGTGCAATCATCGGTGTTGTTAATAAGAACGGCATACCCGCTGGTAAAATTTGTTCTAATCCTTGTACAAGAACAATACTGATTACCATCGCAACGACTGATAAGAATAACGCCTGCACAACTAAACTATTTGCTAAATAAGAGTTCTTCGTACCGATTGCTTTTAATACACCTAATTGCTGTGTTTTTTGCAACGTAATTACATAGAAGAATACACCGATTAGTAACGCAGCGATAACAAGTAAGAATGCAATAATCATCGTTAATGTTCCTTGCTCTTCTTTAAATCCTGGAATACTTTGCAGTACTTCTTTTTTATCAATTACGTGAGCATTTTTTACTTCTTTATCTGTATTCAGCGCAATTGCACTATAATCTTTTTGGTTTGGTTGTGAAATAGATCCCCATACGTCTTCATTTACATAAACGACTGGTGTATGGCTAAACATTTGATCTTTCGTAAATCCAACAATTTTAAATTCTTTCTTTGAAACAGGATCAATAATTGTATCTCCAATATCGATTCCTTTTTCTTTAATTGATTCATCAGCAACCATTTCGTTGTTTGCTGCACCTAACTTCTCACCTTTTACAATATTCGGTTCTAAAAATGTATCACGTTCACTTGAGAAAATAGCGACATCAACTTTTTTCGAACTATCTTTCTTTTCATACGTTGAAACTTTCACACGAAACGGAACTGCCTCTTTCTCGCCCACTTGATTTACTACGTTATCTACATCATCTTTCTTAATTTGTGAACGAAGTAATTTATTTTCCGCATCATCTGCTAAAACAAACTTATTTGCCTCCATATTTTGAATCGATGAAGCATTATCATATGATAATCCATTTGCTAATCCTGAAATAACAAGGACTAAAAATGATAATAAAACCATAATAAGTCCAATTAATCCGTATCTTAATTTTGATTGTTTTAATTCACGCAGAGCTAAAAACATTTCGCTCGCTCCTTCCTCTTTCTTTCTATGCACTTATCATAAAAAAGAAATATGAACGGAGTATGAACAGAAGATTACAGAGCAAAAAAATAAATTTTCTGAAAGTATTGAAAACAAATGAAATCCCTGATACAATTCAGTCAAATAATCTTGACCGAGTAATTTCATTTAAGGAGTTGATTATGTTGAAGCCCGTGTTAACACTAACTACTTATAGCCAACTAAAAGCATTAAGCGATCCACTACGTGCCGAAATGATGATACGTCTATGCGAACGTCCTTATACTGGACAATTACTATCTGAGAAATTCGGCATTTCAAGGGCGAAAATTCATTATCATTTAAAAGAATTAGAAAAGAATGGGCTTATAGAGATCGTTTACACCGAAGAAAAAAATGGCATCATTCAAAAGTTTTATCAATCTGTCGCTAAGGGCTTCACCCCTGCCGCAGATCTATTACCTCATTTAGAAATATTAAGCGAATCAGGTCGCCAAATATTTTTACAAATGATAGAAAGAACAAAAAGCCAAATTCTCGCTGCACCAGAAGAAGCTTTTACATTACGAAATGCAAGTGAAAATCCAACTGAGTGGAATTACGTTTCATCTTGCTGGGAATTTGATGCTACGCCAGAACAATTTCAAGTGTGGGTGAAAAAGTTTCATGAATTGATGGCTGAATTAAACGAAATCACAAAAGGTGCAGATAAAGATCCGAATAGTAAACCTTATTATATTTCTACTACTGCACTTCAAATCGCTGAGAGAACAATGCAGCAATTTATTAAAGAAGAAGAAAAATCGTAATACGATTTTTTTTACTGAGACGGTCAAATTTATTTTACCGAATAAATTTATTATAAAGGAGTAGATAAAGTGGACATATTAAAAAACCGGAATTTCCTCTTATTATTTTTAGGGAGAATTTTTACAAACATAGGAGATAGCTTGTATTATGTAGCAGCAATGTGGCTCGTATACAAATTAAGTGGTAATCCTTTTTATTCTGGATTGGCTGGTTCCCTTACGTTATTACCTTCTGCACTACAATTTCTTACTGGTCCATTCGTTGATAGATGGTCAATAAAAAACACCCTCGTCATCACACAAGTTTTGCAATGCATTCTTATTTTAATCATTCCTATTACACACTACTTCGACCTATTAACAGTCCAACTACTACTCATCATCATGCCCATCGTAGCCTTTATTGAACAATTCGCCTATCCCGCACAGTCAAAAGCTTTACCACTTCTACTGCATAAAACACAATTATTAAAAGGAAATTCACTTTTCTCATTTGCATACCAAGGTATTGATTTAATTTGCACGACTCTTTCTGGCATATTAGTAGCACTACTTGGCGCCATTACTTTATATGTAATTGACTCCTTTACATTTGCGATTACTGCCCTTTTGTTCTTTTCATTAAAAATGCCAAAGCAAACCGAAGCAGGCACAACACTTTCAACTAAGCAATATTTCTCTGATTTAAAAGAAGGGTTTTCAATCGTCTTTCGTTCATTGATGGGTGTCTTCTTAATCGGTTCAGTTGTCGCTAATTTTTCAATCGGTATGACGATGGCAATACTCCCTTCTGTTGCTGATTCTTTAGGCGGTGTGAAATTATATGGTTTCTATTTAGCCGCTATATCAGCCGGTTGTTTAATTGGAGCTCTATTCAGTTCATGGGTTGGTAAACATAATGTTGGCCGTGTCTCCATTATTAGCTTTGCGACTGGCGCTTTCTTTTGGTTTCTCTCTACGGTTGTACCGTTTCAATGGTTATCCATTTTTTTATTCGGCTTAGCTTGGATACCAATCGGTGCGACCAACATATTATTTGCGACAATTGGTCAAATTGTAATTCCAAACCAATATCTTGGGCGTATCAATTCAGTCACACGGAGTATGGGCACAATTGCTATGCCGCTTGGCTCTTTAATTGGCGGATACACTGCAAATGTATATAGTAGCCAACTCATTTTCGCCCTCGCTAGCATCGGGATTTTATTCATTTCTCTCGTATGGCTGCTTCATCCGAAATTACGGGCTTTGCCGAAAGCTGATGAAATTACAGCGGATACTTTTGAGCTTCGGTTTAAGGAAGAGTGCGAGAAAGGTGCGGCTTTATAGCAAACTAAACATAACCCCGTTCTAAATTTGGACGGGGTTATAATTATAGTTATTTAATTTTGAATGTAAAATACTTCACTAAAAATATAACAATAGCACCAACGAAAACGTTCGATTAACGATTTGATGGCCAAGACCCCTGCATTTTCCTTAATTGAATAATTTGGCCTGTATGATAAGCATCATGAAGCATGATGTCCAGTAATTTCCCCTCTAGTGAATTTTGCTCAAGCCCTCTTTCGGAAATTGCACTTAATGCCTGTCTTACATTACACTGAGCATTTTTAGAACGTTCAACGACTTTCTCCCATTCCATATCATCATTAGATTGCCCAGTAAGATAAAAGGTGTCATTACCGTCAAGATTATGTGTCCATTCACGGCCTTCCAAGTCTGCAGCAAGCCTCTCTTTGTAATAAATGAGATGATTAACGTTTTCCCAAATGGTTTTCGTTCCCTCACCAGATGGTTTCCACATAGCTTGTTCGGCTGTAAGTCCTTCAATAGCATGTTTAAACGGTGCATACCAACTCTCTTTATCGAATGTTGAATCTAGTACGTTTAATAACACGTCAATTCGTTTCAAAGTAATTTCCTCCCTAAATAGTTACAGTTTCAATAAAATCCTTATAACTATGTAGAAATTCTACATTTCTAAACAAACTTCCTCCTGGTTTCACTCCACAAACTTGTCCGATTATGTAATGAAAATGACTCACATTTTTTCACTTTGCACGTATACTAACGAACAAAAAAGAGGCCGCTCCAAACAGCCTCTTCCCTTACATCTATTTCGGAAGTTCAACCCGAACAGTAGTCCCTTCCCCTTTCGTACTATACACTGAAACGTTTCCGTTATGCAGTTCAACAATCTTCTGCACGATCGATAATCCTAAACCGCTACCTTCTACATTTCTTGTCCTTGCCGTATCTACTTTGTAAAAACGATCAAAAATACGATCCATTTCTTCTTTTTCCATGCCGATTCCGTTATCGGATATAGAAATAATAACACTAGACTCTAACTCTTCGACAAAAAACTCAATGGTCCCACCATCGTTTGAAAACTTAATACTATTCGTGAAAATATTACTCCATACTTGATGAAGTAAGTTTTCATCACCTTTTATAGCAATATCCGGCACATCAAATTCAACGGCGATATCTTTTTCACGCCATTTCCACTCAAGCATAAAAATGACGTCTTTAATTTGTTTTTGCAAATTGAATTCTTTTATTTGCAACACTTGCTCTTCTTTATCTAATGAAGCAAGCGTAAGTAACTGTTTACATAAACTAGACATTCGCTTACTTTCGCCCTCAATAATTTGTAGGTAATGGTTTCTTTCTTCCTCACTCATCTTTTCTGTTTGTAATGTCTTCGAAAACCCTTGTATGGAAGAAAGCGGCGACTGGAATTCATGTGAAACGTTTGAAACGAATTCTTGTCTCATTTCATCTAGTTCTTTTATACTTTTCGTCATCTTTTGGAAACTTGTAGATAACGTTCCTATTTCATCTTTTCGTTTTACGTCTAATTCGATTTCATATTCACCACTCGCAATTTTTTGCGTAGCCTTCGTAAATTTACGAATTGGGCGAACGATATATCCTGCTGCAATCGCAATAAAAATAATACTTAACAAAACGATAAACCCAAGCAATACCGCTAAGAAAATTCGCATCTCACCAAATTGGTTCTGAATGTCAGGACGAATAAATAAAGCATATTGTTTATCACCGTGTTGCACTGGTACACCGACACTATTAATTAATTCATTATCGAAAAAACCTGTAATAAAAAGGCGTGTTGGATATGTGGAAACGCCGTTAAACGTTTCCCCTTGCAATACTTTATGAACGGTATCATCACTAATTGACGTTTTACGGAACGCATTACCGATACGCTTTCCATTCTTTTGATCATCAACAATATAAATTTCATATCCTAATTTCGCAATAGAATGCAAGTACGCCTCTTGATTTCCTTCACTTTGCTTTTCATATAATGACTTAACTTCTTTTGCATACGTTAAAATCTTTTCACTATTATACGGTTTTAACTTCACTTGATAATATACGTTCGTTAATAAAAAACCGATAATACTACTAAGTAGCATAATCCCGACCGTCATAAATACAAATCTAGAATATAGTGATTTCATCTTATCTCAGCTCCAACTTATAACCGAGTCCGCGCACTGTCGTAATTTGAAAATCATCAGTTCGTTTTGAGAAACGATCTCTCAGTCGCTTCACATGAACGTCAACCGTTCGTTCGTCCCCTTCAAAATCCATTCCCCATACTAGCTCAATTAACTCTTCTCTTGAAAATGTTCTCCCAGGATAACTAGCGAGCTGTGATAATAATTCAAATTCCTTTAATGGTAGTAAAATCGTTTGATCATTACACTTTACTTCAACACCTTTACGATCAATTGTCGTCCCGTGAAGTGTAATAATGTCTGCACTCAGCATTTGATAACGGCGCAACAAAGCTCTCATACGGAAAATGACTTCAGCTGGCTCAAACGGTTTTACAATATAATCGTCCGTACCAGAAATGAATCCTTTTTCTTTATCAACTAACTGATCTTTCGCAGTTAATAAAATAACCGGTATATCATGATACTTCCGGATTTCTTCACATAACGTATAGCCATCAACAAACGGCATCATAATGTCCACTATCGCAAGATGAATATTTTCCTTCTCTAATACTTCTTGCGCTACCTTCCCATCTTCAGCCTCAAAAACTTTAAACCCCTCTTTTTGTAAATGGTAATGTAATAACTCTCTAATATGCTTATCATCATCAGCTAATAAAATATGTATCATCTTCATTAAACCCTCTCTTGTTCATCCTTCTACATCTTTACATTAAGAAACAATTGAATTTTTTGCAAGAAAAAGAAAAAGAAAAAGAACCTATTTTGAAAAAAGATTATTCAAAATAGATTCTTACGTTTTAGTATTAAGATTATTTTAACCAAAAAGAATTTCTAAGCCTTAGAAATATCAACAAACCCTTCTCCAAATACATCACGAACATCGTGTATAGCAATGAATGCAGCTGGATCCGTAGTTTGAACAATCCGTTTTAGCTTCACTACTTCTTGCTTATTAATAACAACATAAAGAATTTCCTTCGGAGTTTTCGTGTAATAGCCATGACCTGAGTACACCGTAACTCCTCTGCCCATTAACGTAGTGACCTTCCCAGCAATTTCATTCGGGTTATCAGAAATAATCGTAATAGCCTTCTTCGGATTTAAACCTTCAATTACAAATTCCATCACTTTCGTTGCTACATATAGCATAATAATTGTTATCATCAGTTTTTCTGCACCAATGATGAAATACGATGAAAACGCAACAATTAAATCGAAGAACAGTAGACCGTAGCTAATGCTCCATCCTAAATATTTATGTGTCATCCTTGCTAAGATGGTAGTACCTGCAGTTGTTCCGCCAACGCGAATAATAAGACCAATCCCGCATCCAATAAATATTCCTCCGAAAATGGCATTTACGAGCATTTCATCCGAAGCAATCGTCCAGCCTTCTGTCAAATGAAGAAATAGCGAGTTTGTAACTACAGCGATAATCGTATAAATTGTTGTAATCTTATTTAAAAATTTATAACCGGCTATTAACAAAATCGCATTTAAAATTAAGTTAACTAAACCCGGTGACCATTCAAATAAATAGTACGTAATAATCGTGATACCTGTTACCCCGCCCTCACCAAACTCGTTTGGGATAACAAACAAATTGACACCTAACGCAAAAAGAAATGCACCAATAATAATAAAAATAATGTCTGTTGTTCTTTTTTTCATACAGTACCTCACTTCTTATGTAAATATTTATTCTGTCATAAACTCTCACCATTATATCGTGGAATATTCAAATCGAACAGTGGTTTATTTTTATTTTAATATAGGGTAATAAATCAACTTCACCCTATATCCACAAGTAATTAAAAAAGTAAAACAACTGTATTTATTATGTACTACAAGTATAGTTTTGATTTCACATGCAATTGATGCTAAAAAAATGAACACTCGCACAAACTTCGAATACAAAGCAAATAGGCGAAGCTATAGAATATGATCATAGAGATTTATATTCGTACATTCCAGAAATGAATTTACTTATCTTTCTCCATATATTCTTTAATCTTTCGTTCTTCCCACTCTTTTCCGAATATCCCCACTGGAAAAGTTGTCAAACCATGTATAACAATACCGATGCCCCAACCTCCAAGTGGATATAAAAACCATAATTTACTTGAATCAGAGCTTATATTTATGAAAAAAAGCATTAAGTTAACTAGTATATATACCGTTAAATGAATATAAAACGCTTTTAAATTCTCCACTCTTTTTTTAGCTCGTAAATAAATCTCATCTCGCTCCATATATAAACACCTCTTTCATTATTGTATTTTTTAAATTCGCTCCGATTTAAACATCATATTCTAATCGGAAATCCCTTATTCTCAAAAATACAAAGCAAAAAAGTATCCAGCAAATGGTCATACACATCACCATTTGCTGGATACTACATGATACATTTGTTATTTACAGGATTTTAATTAAGACCAAATCCATACATCATCATTATTTTCAGCGTTCGTCTTTGCTTCATGAACTTTTTCAATATGATCAACTGTGTTCCAGTTAATAGAAATACCACCCCAGCCTACATACTTCATATCAATTTTTACTTTCTCACCCGTATGAAATACTTGTCCCTTTGTTAAGAAAACATCAATAATAGCTTTCTTCCCATTTAGCGATGGATATTCAACTACGACATATTTAGTAGCACCGTCTCCCTCATCTTCCATCGTTCCTACTTTTGATACTTCACCAATTACATAATCAGGAGAACCGTCTTCTTTCATGTGCATACCTAACTTGTTTGTTGTATTTTCAACTGCAGTTGCAACCATATATTCTGTAAAATTACGCATCATAGATCCAGTAGCTTTTACTTCATCTCCTACTTTCACGTTTGAAAGTGAATCAATATACACACTAACCGGTTCCTCATATTGCTTAGATTTTACAACAATTACACCGTTATCTACTTCTACTACTCGTCCTTCTAACGTCGAGAAATTCGATTCAATAGAAGCTGCACTCGCTTTTGTTACTTCTAGTCCTGGTAAATTTGTTCCTGATAATGCTGCGATACCTAAAGCACCTGCTAAAATTATTTTTTTCATACCCATTATGAAACATCTCCATTCATGATGATTGTATTTTTTTGATTGGATACGACCAACCTGTAACTATTATAGTTACAGGTTGTAGAAAATAGCAACCGTCTTTCTTATGCAATGTTGCATACCGCGTTTTTCAAATATAAATCGATTATTCCTATATTCAACACTACTGCTAAATTCTTGAATACCAGCAGGTAAACAGATTAATGATGAAGAAAATAATGTCATGCATCATATTTTTCAGCGCTACGATTTGTATAGCCGTAGTCCATTACATTATGTAGGAGCGGAGTTAACATGTTAATAAAACCAAACAGATTACAGCCAGGTGATATCGTGGCAACAGTAAGCCCTTCATGGGGAGGCGCAGGTGATTCTGAGATAAGATGGCGATATGAGCAAGGAGTAAAAAGATTAGAGGAAGTTTTTGACCTTACGGTTATTCCAATGCCAAATAGTTTAAAAGGTAGCGAATTCATTTATAACAACCCACAGGCCCGTGCGGAAGATTTAATGACAGCATTTAAAGATACGCGCGTGAAAGCAATTATTGCGAATATTGGTGGTGAAGATAGCATTCGCTTACTTCCCTATATAGATTTTAATGTGATACGTGAAAACCCGAAAATTTTTATGGGATACTCTGACGTTACTATTTCACATTTATTTTGCCATAAAGCAGGGCTTTCCTCTTTATACGGTCCAGCCATTTTAACTGATTTTGCTGAAAATGTAGAGATGGATCCATATACAATTGAAATGGTAAATCGAACTCTCTTTTCAAATGAGACAATTGGCGAGATTCAACCAGCTCCTAAATGGACAAGTGAGCGTTTAGAGTGGATAGAGAGAAATAAGGAGAAAAGGCGTACAATGCAACAAAACAACGGATATGAGCTACTTCAAGGCTCTACCACTGTACAGGGCCGCTTGATTGGTGGTTGTATAGAAGTATTAGAATTTGCAAAAGGAACGGAACTTTGGCCTGAGAAAAAACATTGGGAGGATAACATTCTCTTCTTTGAAACTTCTGAAGATCATCCAGAACCAAGTTATATAAAGTATTGGTTACGAAATTATGTAGCGCAAGGTATTCTGCAAAAAGCAAAAGGTATCATCTTCGGTAAACCGAAAGATGAACAATACTATGAAGAATACAAACATGAAATACTGCAGGTTATGAAGGAATATCATTTAGAAGATTTGCCGATTCTTTATAATTTAAATTTTGGCCATACCGAACCGAAGTTTATTTTACCTTACGGCGCGATGGCAGAAATTGATTGTGGAAATGGATCTTTCTCTATTTTGGAAAGTGGCGTAGAGTAAAACTTTAAATAAGTAGAAGCATAAGTTTTATAATTATGTTTTCCTGATTCTACAGAAAAAATAGCGTATTTTATTAGCTCGATAGCGATATAGCGGGACTCAAATAAATAAAAACACTCCTATGAGATATGACTGTGAATTGGTACTTTTCAAATGATATGGAGATTACTTATCTAATGATAAAGGGGGATTTACGTGTATGGAAGTAACATTTACAGTAAGTAAATGGGATGAAAAACCAATTGATGATACTAGAAAAGATTTCCCTATTAATATTGCTCATGTTGAATATGATATTGATGGTGAATTAAAAGGAAAAGCTTTTATTGAATACTTATTATATTATTTAGACTCAAATATAAATGATGGTCACTTGGCTACTGCTAAAATTTCTGGATTTTTACACTTTGAAGGAATTTATAAGGGGCAACATGGGACATTTACAGCTATAGAGCAAGGAATATTCGATAAAGGAAATCTGGATTCCCCAGGAACAATTATTAAAGCTACCGGTAACTTAGAAAATCTGAGAGGATCCTATCATTATCAGTTTACAGGTCAAACTAGTAAACTGATTTTAGAGTTTGAATTTTAGCAAAATACCCTATTATATAGTGGAAAGGACATTTCTTGTAATACTAGGAATGTCCTTTTTGTTGACGAGCTTATTCAACTATTTTCTAATAGTTAAGAAAAGAACAGAACAGAATATAATACATAAAATTTTCGTTATGGGAGAATTAAAACTCTAAGCCTGAGAGGCATGGGGACCCCACTTACTCATTACTTTTCCTACCAATTAAAGAATAATCCCCGAAAAACTCCCCTTCATAACTTCTTTTTCAAGTTGATTCCTACATGTAAACATCGCAATTATCTTTGTACGATTTTTTCATCAGGCTCTAATTGTTCAATGATTACGTCACAGCGAATTGTATCACCGCTAAAAACAGGACGTAAAAATTCAAAATCCATTTTGCGAGCTAGTACGTTATAGTCACCGCCAATTTTTGTAGGCAATGTTGATGTTAACAGCCCTTGTACTACAAATCTCCCCTGCTCATCTGGTGTAACATGATGAACACCTTCATCTTTATATACTTCCGTAAATAACACAACATCTTCTTTTGTAAAAGTTCGTTCAAAGGTGATTTTTTCGCCTACTTGCAATTTCATCCATACCCCTCCTCAAAAATACTTCTAAAATAAGAAAAACCGAAACTAAAAATCATTTCGGTTTTTCTAACTAAAGAAGTCTATTTATTTTAAAGAATGAACAAACAACCCACTACGCAGTTTCGGTTCAAACCACGTTGATTTTGGCGGCATGACTTCTCCGGCATCTGCGATTGCTAATAAATCTTCCATTGATGTCGGGTATAATGCAAATGCTGCTTTGTATTCACCGCTGTTCACAAGGCGTTCTAGCTCTTCTAACCCTCGAATTCCACCAACAAAATCAATGCGTGAATCAGAACGCGGATCATGTATTTCAAGTACTTGGCTTAATAAATGATCTTGCAGGATAGATACATCTAAACCTCTAACAAGATCATTCGCATCAAACGTTTCCTCTTTCACTGTAAGCTTATACCACTTCTCATTTACATACATACCAAATGTTTTTGGCTCATTTGGTTTATACGGAGAAACAGGTGCTTCTTCTACATAAAAGTACTGCGTAATTTGATTTAAAAACTGTTCCTCTGATAATCCATTTAAATCTTTTACAACTCGGTTATAGTCCCAAATTGATAATTCATCGTGAGGGAATAGAACGGATAAGAAGAAATTAAATTCCTCTTCTCCTGTGTAATTCGGATATTGTTCTCTTCGCATAAGCCCTACTTTTGCAGCTGATGCGGAGCGGTGATGCCCATCTGCAATATAAAGATTAGGAATATCTTCAAATGCGTTTACTAAAGTCGCAATTACTTCTTCATCTGCAACTTTCCACGCAACATGCTTAACGCCGTCTTCAGCTGTAAATGTATAAATTGGCGCATGATTTTCTTTCCAATTTGCAATTAAACTCTTTACTTCTTCTTTTGTACGGTACGTTAAAAAGATAGGACCTGTATTTGCGTCACACACATCTACGTGGCGAATGCGATCTAGTTCTTTTTCATGACGTGTTCTTTCATGTTTTTTAATTGTATCATCTTCATACTCATCAATAGATGTACAAACGACAAGACCTGACTGCGTTCTTCCTTGCATCGTCAGTTCATAAATGTATAGCGCTGGCTCTTCGTCTTGAATGAACACTTCTTCTCGTATAAAACGATTTAAATTTTCACCCGCTTTTTCATACACGCGATCATCATACGGTGACAGTTCAGGGTCTAAATCAATTTCTGCTTTATCAACGTGCAAGAAAGAATATGGATTCCCCTTTACAACTTCTCTTGCCTCTTCACTATTTAATACGTCATAAGGTAAAGCTGCCACTTGTGCTGCTTTTTCCTCTACTGGACGAATGGCCCGAAACGGTCGGATTTTTGCCACATTCCTCTCTCCTTTACACAATCATTCGAACGGCTACAACACCTGTAATTTTGCTTATATTTTCCACAATATTCTCTTTTATTATATCATCAATTCCGTTATCGATATCAATCATTGTGTATGCCCAAGAATGTTTACTACGATTAATCATATCTGCAATATTAATATGATGTTCTGCTAAACATCCTGTAATTTGCCCTACCATGTTCGGTACATTTTGATGCATAATTGTAATTCGTTTCTTTCCGATATACGGCAGTTCTACGTTTGGATAGTTTACTGAATTACGAATATTTCCTGTCTCTAAATATTCACGTAATTGACGTGCTGCCATTACTGCACAATTTTCTTCCGACTCAGATGTAGATGCACCAAGGTGAGGCGTCGCTGTTACATTTTTCATCTTTATCACATTTTCATTTGGGAAATCCGTTACGTAATGTGTAATAACATCTTCTTCTAACGCTTTTTGAAGAACCTTTTCATCTACAAGTTCTCCTCTAGAGAAATTGAATAGACGCATCCCTTTTTTCATCTTCTCTACAGCGTGTTCACCAATAATCCCTTTCGTTTGATTCGTAAGAGGAATATGCAGTGTAATATAATCACACGTTGCAAAAATTTCATCAAGGCTAAATGCTCTTTGTACATGTGTAGAAAGACGCCAAGCTGTTTCAACTGAAATATAAGGATCATATCCGATAACGTCCATCCCTAACGCTAACGCATCGTTCGCAACTAAAGCACCGATTGCGCCAAGTCCAATAACCCCTAGACGTTTCCCCGCAATTTCTGATCCAACAAATTGTTTTTTTCCAGATTCAACAAGCTGTGGTACTTCTTCACCCTCTAAGTTTTTCGTCCAGCTTACGCCATTAATAATGTTACGTGAAGACATAATAAGACTTGCAATAATGAGTTCCTTTACGGCGTTTGCATTTGCTCCCGGCGTGTTAAATACTACAATTCCCTTTTCTGTACATCGCTCGACAGGAATATTATTTACACCAGCACCAGCTCTTGCAATCGCCTTTAAGTCTTTTGAAAAATCCTCTTGATGTAAAGAATAGCTGCGAAGTAAAATACCATCTGGGTGGTCCATTCTATCCCCTACTTCATAACGATCTCCGCTAAGTACTTGCAAACCTTTTTCCGCAATTTGATTTAACGTTTGAACACGAAACATATCCCCATCTCCCTATCTATTCTCAAGCTCAAATTCCTTCATATAATTTACTAATTGCTGTACGCCATGTACTGGCATCGCATTGTAAATACTAGCGCGCATACCACCGACTGATCGATGTCCTTTTAGCGTAACAAGGCCGCGTTCTTTCGCTTTTTGTAAAAACTCATTGTTCAGCTCTTCTGACGGTGCTGTAAACGGAATGTTCATAAGTGATCGATACGTAGAATCAACTGGTGAAGTAAATAATTTTGATTCATCTAAGAAATTGTAAAGAAGTGAAGATTTCATTCTATTCTGTTCTTCAATCGCAGATACCCCGCCTTGCTCTTTCAACCACTCTAGTACAAGTTTCGTTACGTAAATACTAAAGGTTGGCGGTGTATTATATAAGGAGTTATTTTTGCTGTAAGTTTCATAGTTTAACATAGTAGGACAAGAGCGATCTGCTCCCCCAATTAAATCTCTTTTTATAATAGCGATCGTTAAGCCCGCTGGCCCTAAATTCTTTTGCGCTCCCGCATATATAAGACCGAACTTCGTAACATCATATTGTTCTGATAAAATATTTGAGGACATATCCGCAACGAGCGGTACTTTATCTAAATGTGGAATGTCCACATATTTCGTACCCTCAATTGTATTGTTCGTTGTAATATGTACATAATCTAGTTTTTCATCATTTTGTAAACCATCCAGTTTAGGAATTGTAGTAAACTTCGCTTGTTCAGAAGAAGCAATTACTTGTACTTCTCCTACTTTTTCAGCTTCTTGCATCGCCTTTTTAGACCATGAGCCAGTCAATACGTACCCTGCTTTTTTATACGTATTCATTAAGTTTAACGGTATCATAGAAAACTGTAATGACGCACCGCCTTGTAAAAATAGTACCTCATACTCATCAGGAATGTTCATTAATTCACGAAGTAAGTTACTCGCTTCATCTATAATACTTTGAAAATAAGAAGATCGATGACTCATTTCCATAATAGACATGCCTGTCCCGTTATAATTTACAAGCTCCTTTTGCACTTTCTCTAAAACTGGCAAAGGGAGTATTGATGGTCCTGCTGAAAAATTATAGACTCTCTCCATCACCCTCATAACCTCCCTATTTCTCATTCGATTATTTTTTAAACTTTCTGAATTATACCCTAAAATATTATATACGGTCAATTTGTTTTCTATTATTACGGCGCAAGACGCGATGGAATCGCTTGCAAGTGCAGACTTTTTTATAAAGTGAAACTTTAATCAGTGGGGTTTTGTTCATCCACCACTGATTATCAGCCCTCACCAATCGGGCTTTTACGGGCAGCCCGACCCCCACCTAACTTCTTTGCTTCCGCTGAATTTTGAGGTAGGGATCTTACTGCCCGGCAAATAGCGGGATAAACACATAAAAAAGTGTTAAGTACATAATCGTACTTAACACTCTAATAATGAAAGAATAATAGCTAATTGTTCGTAAAGAACCGATCAAAAATTTGATAGATAGCTGAAAGACCAAAGAGCCAATAAATAGTGTCCACAAGCGCCGGCATAGAACCAAACCATTTCTCAACTACATTGTAATCTAACGCTACAAATAACCAATTCAAACCGCCAAGAATCACCAATATTACTGTAAGGTAAGACAAAAATTTCATTATGATTGCCCCCTAGGTGATAAGATGGTGAAAGGCCTTTCACTAAAAATATATGTATTGAACTTCAAAACTTGCCTATTTTATAAAATTTATTTTCGGTACCATCCGTTAATAACTGCCTCTGCTTCTTTACTATGTATTTGATACGCATGCGTACTATTATTTGAGCCAATAAACCAAATTGAAAAACCTTTAAAATACGGTTTCGGTTCTAATACATCTCGGTAAGCACTCCATCCATTTAATTGTACATCTTTTGAAAACACATTTGAAGCATCCGGATTCCATGGATTTTGTAATCCAAGTTCACGTGCTGGAACGTTAAATCCACCGAAGTAAACCGGCTTTCCTGTTGCATTATGTAATTGTTCCAATTGCTGAACAACATTTTGTCCACGATTATATACTGTTGTTGCAAATAAACTTTGCTTCACTTCTTCATATGTTGGATTTCTTTTTCCTGAAACTTCAAACCAACTATCAATACTAACAATATCCACCTTTTTTAAATACGGACGATTGATTTTCTCTTTAAACTTCGCTTCGTATGAAGGATCCCAACTTGCTGTTAACCACCAGTTCATTTGATACAAAACATTTCCTTTATACTGCTTACGAACAAAATCAATTGTATCGCTCCAGTATCCCTCTGCATATTCCATATTCACGAAATTGGAAGCAATCTTTAGTCCATACACATTGTATTTACTTGTAATAGAATTAAAAATATCTTGTAAAATAACCGTTTTCCAGTTCCAGAAGAAATCATTAATGTTATTCGGATTCCATTCTGTCTCTCCAACATTCCCCTGCTGAATATACGGGAACGGTTCCACTATAACTTGAATATTACGCTTTAATAATTCTCGAATTAAAACAATAGCCTGTTGCTTTTGCGCTTGATTAATTACCATGTTCGTAGAGGTCACATTCGGGATATCTACCTGAATCGGTACATTTACTGTATTTAAATTTAAGCGCTCCACATCCGCTAATACTTTCGCTACATTTCCAACTTCCCATACTGTTACGTTTCCTGATTTGATTTTTCCAGATTGAACAGTATTTACATCTGCCTGTACATTTCCTTGAAAACAAAAAGAAAACAACATAATAAACACTCCTAAAAAACTTATTAAACTCTTATTTTTCTTCACAACTTTCCCCCTATAATTTTTGACTTTCTTGATTATTTTATACAACGTTTCACATTTATTCCAGAAAAAAATGAAGTTTCGTTCACCTATATTCATATAAATCTCCTAAAAATAGTAGGAAAAATAAAAAAGGAACAGATTTCCGCTCCTTTTTCCTTTCTTTTCACGATTTAAATTTTCAAATTGACCAATATTCATAATTAAATTCATATGTTCTTCATCTGCACTCACCTTTATATAACTTCATAAAGCAGTCCATCCACCAATTAAAACATCCTATCACTTCGGCTGTAACGTTAATACTTTCCCTTCTATTCCCGCCGTATTCAGTGTAGTCGTATGATACTCTCCCTTTACCCAATCATCTATTTGATCATGATACCAATCGCTTCTAAAATGTCCCGACTGTCCTGGTCCCACTATATGATAACCGTTTGACATATCTTTCGTATCAATAACGAATCTCCAAGACGCCCCGTGATTTACAATACCGTTATCGCCGTAACTCGCTGCTTGAACGGTAACTTGGCTTCCACCAATTGGAACTGGTTTCTCACGATTAAAAGCTAGTAATGCTAACATACTCGATGATTTCGAAATTGGATGTGTAAAAGCGAGTTGATGATAATCGCCCCACTTCCAGGTTCCAACATCCGATCCATATTCCTTCTGCAATTTCTTTATTACATTCTCGTACGATGTATGCACAACTTTTGTGAAACCTCCGTACTTCGTAAACCAAGCGCTATTTTCTCCCTCTACTTCTTTTCGAATCAATTCATCAACAACTTGTGACTTCCCTTTAAATAACTCCATTACATCTTTCGGTATTTCTTTTGAAAATAACGTATTAGAAATCTCTTTCATTAATAAATGAAAAATTAATGGTGCCGCTTCATCTTTATTATCATAAAAGTTCCATTCTGTTAATCGTTTTACTCCTTCTTTCTCTGCTTCAGTTAACTCAGTTTTATTTAGCTCCTTTAAAAATATAGGAGTAAACTCTTTCCCATATAAATTCTTTTGATCCATCTGTAAATTTTCTAAATCTTTTACCGTATACTTTTCCTTCTCTTGCAAAAATTCTTGAATACGCATTTGTCTATACGGCTGCGCCCATGTATTGCTAATATGGTACGGATAATCATCATCAACAATTTTATTATTCGCAGTTGAAATAAACCCTTCTTTCGGATTTATAACTTTCGGCAGTTGATCAAATGGAATATACCCTTCCCATTCATATTCATCTGTCCACCCTGGAACAGGCAAGCTGCCATCACCTTTTTTACGCACTGGTATATTTCCATTCGCTTTATAAGCAATCGTGCCATCGTTTGATGCAAACACAAAGTTTTGGGTTGGTGTATGAAAATCTTGAAGAGCAGTTTCAAACTCATTCCAGTCTTTTGCTTTATTCATATTTAATACAGCTTTTAGCTCAGCTGACGGTTCTAAAGCAGTCCACTTTAAAGCAAATACGGTTTTCGTTTTCTCCTTCCCCTTATCCGCAAACTCTGAAATTACTGGCCCATGCCTCGTAATCGTAACGTTATAAGGAATTGTCTTCCCACCTTTTACTTTAATCGATTCATCAACTACCGTAGCTTTCTCCCATTTATCGTTATACAGAAATTCATTTTCATTATTAGGATTTCTCTTCTCAATATATAAATCTTGCACATCAGGCCCCGTATTCGTAACGCCCCACGCTATTTTGTCATTGTGGCCTAATATAACACCTGGTACTCCAGCGAAAATAACGCCACTCACATTTAAATCTTTCATTTCAAGTCTCGTTTGATACCATATAGAAGGTGTCGCAAGAGATAAATGAGGGTCATCTGCTAAAATCGGCTTACCTGACGCACTCCTCTCACCGCTCACAACCCAGTTATTACTACCGTTAAACTCCGGGGGGATTATCGTTTTTGAAAAACTTTGTACTACGTCCACATTTGTAGTTTTTAGTTCAGCTAGCAATCTAGGTGCATCTTTCGGATATGTAGGAAATAGCTCATTTGCTTGCTCTTTCGGAAGGTTTTTCAGCGCCCAATATCGGAACGCCTGTCCATGCCAATGTCCTCCTAAGTCAAACGCCATATACTTTCCAATTGTTAAAGAATCCACGATTGACCATTCAGAAGGCTCATAACCTAATATAGTAAACTCAACCGGCAATTTCTTTTCCTCTTTTGCCTCACTTATAAAAGCGTTCACCCCATCAGCAAATGACTGCAGAGCATATTTCGCTTCTCCATCATATTGACTAACTGAAGCTTCTGCCGCTCGTCGTAAACCGAGTGTTCGAAACAATTTATCTCGGTCAACAGCTGCTTCCCCAACAACTTCACTTAACATACCAGAAGCTTGTCTTCTACTTAAATCCATTTGAAACAACCGATCTTGCGCTTGTACATATCCTTGTGAAAAATATAAATCATGTGCATTTTCCGATTTAATATGCGGTACACCTTTACTATCTCGTTTCACCGTCACAGCTTGTTGTAAATCCTCTAGCTTTATCGTTCCATCTATTTTTGGCATAGATATCAGCGTATATATGTTCAAAAAAATCGCAGCAAAAATAACTAACAAAAGAACGATACTACTAGACCAAATAAAAACTCTTTTTCCCCTTTTTCGTTTCTTCTTTATAACGACTTCCATATAACCCCTCCTTTCTCACACTATTCGCTCCCCTTTAAGAAAGAACCTTTTAAAAACATTGAAAAACCCCCTTCATTTTCCTACCAATGAAGGGGGTTTTTCTTATCGTTCGCTACGCCAGCTTTCATTATGTCCAAGGTTTGAATCTGTCGCTATTTGCACATCATATAACATTTCACTAAAGAAGCGTTTATCTACTTCTTTTGGTACAATGCGTCTTTCCTCATCAATTTCATCATATTCATCATATTCATATGAACCACGATTCACTGTACCTGCTTTATAAAATTGAATATCAAATACACATACATCCTCTTCACCTTCATAACCAATCGGCGCACCGCTAAATGAAAGTTCTGCTCCTAGTCCAGTCCGCGTATCTTCTTTGTAAAATGTATAATACACACCACCATCTTGAACAGACCCACGGATCCATCCAAGCTTCGTCATCTTACCGAATAACGAACGACCATTTAGTAAAATACCGCCAAATCTCTCAATAGCACTCTCATCATTCTCTTCTACTACAAACACTGGACGCTCAATTTGTAGGAACGGCTGTACAATTCCCGCATTTTCTAATTGCTCTTTCCATAATTCCTTCTCAGCTCCAGACAATTCTAACGGATGAATGAAACCAATAACAGTGCCAGACGAAAGTTCATAACTCTTCCCGTCAATTGTACAGAACACGCCAACTTCCGTATAACGGAATGCCTTCAGCAACTTTCCTTCCTTATATTCACCCCAAATGAGTGAAATAGAAAATTGCTTCATAATTGGATTATCCACAAATACAGATTTCCATGCATTATGTGACCAATAACGCTTTAATGAAAGTGCCGCTTCCAATCGCTGTTTTTGCAATGAAAGAGTACTTCGGAGTTCCTTCTTTAAAGTGGCTAACTCTTTCTTAGCCTCTTCAGCTTTTTCTATATCATCTTTTGCATTCGGCTTTGGAAGTGACTTCATACGTTTTCCTTCTTCTGTCTCTAATTCAATTTTTGACTCTGCAGTTAAAATGGCAGTAAAACTTCGATTCCCGAAATCAATTATCTTTTCACCACCTATAGTAAAGCCAAGGTCTGGCACCAGTTGATCCTCTAGTTCTTCCTCTGTAATACCACGTGTTTTTGCAGCAAGACTTAGCGCTTCTTTTGCTGCATTACGTACTTGCTTATGTTTATACTTAAATGCTATTGCATGAATAAACATAAGTGCAAGCTTAGATGAAGACAAACCTAAAGCACGAACGGCATCCGCTGCTATCTTTCCTCTCATATGAAACACCCATTCATCAATTTGCTTCTTAAGTATGTCGACCATTTTGTCGTCACTGTACATTCCGTATAACGAAAGAATTCCACGTTTCTTCACATCTGCGTCTTGAGAAATCCATATTTGATATATTGTTTGCACATATTCTTTTAAGTCTTCTTCATTTAAAGCTCTACCAATTACTTCTGCCGTTTCTTTCTTCTCAATAGCAGCATCTGAAATATACTGTTGTAAATAGGCTAACGGAATTGTAGCATCAGCAATTTCATTAGAGTCACGTAAACGGATTTGTGGCTCACCCCCAATGAATTGCAGAAGTGACTTTCTTGTTTGTTCAGTTAAAATACGTGCACACAGTTCTTCTACCTTTTCTTCCTCCGTTTGAAATAAAAACGAGAATTTTCCAGCGAAAGATTCATTTTTACTTTCTTGCAAAGCTTCCTGTACAAGTTTCGTATATTTTTCAAGCTTATACTCTATTAGTATTTTCATCACATTTTCACGAACAATCTTCTTTTTATTATGAAGTTCAACTGCTACATCTGCTGCAGCTTCTACATCTTTTGAAAGCAGTTTAACTACAGACTCACGCATTTTTTTAGATGAATCTCCTAAGCTTTCAATTAAAATCGGACGCATTTTAACCATGTTATCCTTTGCTAACTCTTCTAAAATATATGCTTTTGCCACAGCAGAATACTCATCAAACCGTTCAATGATGTACGCTTGTTCTTTTACAATTACACAAACAAGCGCTTCCTTCGCCTTATTTCTCTCTTCACTGTAGCATGCAGCTTCTTCAACTGCATAAGCGATAAGCTTTTCCTTACTTAACCCATACGAAAGCAGATCTTCTAATACTTGTTTTGGTTCTATCCCTCTGACAGAACATTCATAAAGAAGTTCGTATAACTTAACACTATCATCATCTCCAAATTGTAGTGTAAGTACAGCTTCCCTCTTTGCTACATCATCTATATCCCAAAGAAGCGCAACCTCTAACACCGGCATACCCCAATACATACTTCTATATTTCGGATTTTTAAGTATTTGCTCCATATCCCCAAGTGACAATTTCCCTAGTAAATAATCACGATATGTATCCCGCACTGTAGACAATTTTATTTGCAAAGCAGCAACAAAAAATTCTTCTCGCATTTTCCCTATATTTAGCTCATATCCTTTTTCAGCTAACGTGCGTGCGATGATGAGATAATTCATTTTACTTACATATTGCAAAGTACGTTGAATAAATTCAGGATCTTCCTCCAACATAAAGCATAGCAATTCATATTCATACGTCTTACAAAAATCCTCACTATTTAAATCATGTTGCCTTAGACGATGCGCAAAAAATCTTTCCTTAGAAATCCAAAACTGTGTACAAAAACTTTGAATTTCTTCATATGTTTCTCTATTTACACTACCAGTTTTTTTGTAGTTTTGAGACTGACCGAGAGTGTGACACATATAACGTGTTGCATAGTTTATAAAACCCCAAACATTTTTCTTCGCCAATATTTCAATATATCGCCTCGCAACATTCGAATATTTATGAACACAAAATAATAGCCGCCAAATATGTTCCGGTAAATTCCCACCTATAAATACTTCACTATCATCTTTACCTTTTAAATACCGTTTAACTGCTTCAACCTTTTCCTTTTCCCCTAGCAGTTTCAATATAAATTCTGTATGTTCTTCTAACCTCTCATTCAATAAAGAACTATATGTACGAAACTTTTCATAATCTACATCAAACATTACAAGAAGTAATATTACTTGCTGCTTAGTTGGTAAAGTATGTAATTGTCCCTCTATATAGTTCGGATTCTCTTTTGTTAACTCTCTAAGAAAAACATTTGCTTCATTCACATAACTTGAAATACTGGATAAATATTTACATGCGATTGCTACAAGTTTGTCCAAAGGAAGTGCACTTTTTTCTAAATAAATCTTCATTTTAGAGAAACTGACATATGCAAAACGGACTACAAGAACATTTAATAATTGCTCCTCGAGTATATGGTAAAATAATC
The DNA here is from genome assembly GCF_002567495.1 of Bacillus cereus. Lineage (GTDB taxonomy): Bacteria > Bacillota > Bacilli > Bacillales > Bacillaceae_G > Bacillus_A > Bacillus_A cereus_AQ. The sequence goes on from NZ_NVAP01000052.1 coordinate 46,600, forward strand.
GAAAAAAATCCGGATCTTGTTTATGCACTTTCCTAAAATCGTTTATAAATCGCTCCGCAAAATCGCTTCTTTTTTGATCACGAATTGTCGTTAGTTGAATATCTTTTAAAATCTCTTCTTCTTTTGTCTGTAAATATCGTTGTGATAATTGTTCCTGTTCTTCTGTCATATTAATATATTGAAACAACTCAGATGTACTAGTAGTCAAACTTTGTACCCCCCGCATCTTTTTATCTATTATAAAAATACCCTTATTTAATGGTAGTATAGCATAAAACCCACGAAAACGAACATACATTCTGTATTAAATTCATGTAAATTAAAATACACTACTCAAAATACATTTCCTTCTCTCTAAACTTCCCATTACGCACTTCTCCCCACTAAAATCCTTTAATTTTTCACTACACCAATTCCTCAAAATCCCCTTCACATAAGCTAACGTTTTCTTATTATTTTCAAACGCAATTTTAAGTACCTCTAACACTTTCTCTCCAGAAAGTCTTTGTATTCAATTCTTCAATTCCTTCACAATATATGGAGATAAACTACTAATATTTTGTTCCTAAAACTTATAAACTTCACTATTTGGAACGTCCTCTTCCATACTTTCTACCTCTTCTTTCTCTTCAATAACTACTTGTGAACTACTATTATCCTCTTCTTTTGGCATACCAAAATGCTGCAATAATAATGGAATCATGTATTCTTCTTCCAGACATTTACGTATAAACATATGTATGAACTCATTACTTTTTACAGTCTTTAGCTCACGTAATACACACTTCTCTACATTCGTATTTGAAATAGGGTTATAGTGTAACCAGTTTATTATGAATACCTCTTTCGTTTCCGTATCATATAAAATCTTTCCATACTCAACAAACCTGTTTAGCAACTTCCCTACAGTTTCCATACTATAACCTGTTTCAAGCTCTGCCACACGCTTCGGTAATATGTAAATACCACATTGCTTCGTTTTCGTACCAGTTAACAAATATATGTAAAAATAACGCTCCTCTGGCGTTAAATCTAATATGAATTCATCTTGCCAAAAGTTCACCTGCACATTACGGTATACCGCCATATGTTTCCCTCCACTCTTTGCTAGTAAATAGGAAAATTTTAATCCTTCATTATAAAGATAGGAATGCGGGAATGGTTTTGGCATTCGAATTACAATTTTTTTACTACTACAACACCGGTTTCATTTTTTCGCGCTTGTTTTGTTCTTGTAGTTGTTTTTGTTTTGTTTTTTCTCAATGATTTATTACTTGGTAGGGGCTTATAAGGGGCTTGGAAGGGGCTT
>NZ_NVAP01000053.1 GCF_002567495.1 Bacillus cereus
ATTTCTCTTTCTGTAAATAGCTTTTTTGTCATTTTTAACATTCTCCGATCCCAATTTTCCTTTTATTATACAAGAAATACCCTATAGGATAGACTTTTTTCAAGTGTCTATTCTATAGGGTACATTTTATTATAGGCTATCTTTTTTATTTTATATTGAAAAAACGCTATTTATCTCTTTAATTTTGTAAATATGCAAGGAATATTTATAGTTTTTTTCTGTCAATATTTCTCATTTTTCGAGGTTGAAATTGGTATATACCAATTTTTAGGATTTTATATTCAAAATATTACAAGAAATGTTACAATACTCTCAAATTTATAATATAAAATCATTTTAATATGAAAAATTGGAATGAAAAGAAAGGAGAGGAATATGAATAAAGATGTCGCTTTGAAATGATTATTATCATTTCATTAGGAGTTGATGTAAAACGATGAAGAGATACGAAGAATTAGATTCTATAAGGGGAATTTCTTCATTAATAGTAATGATTGGTCATCATTTAATGATTTTTTCAGCATTTCAAAATTACAGTTATGAAGATAATAAACCATTTATTGTATATCTATTAAAAGAAACGCCTGCTCGCCTTATTTTTAGTAGTGGTAACGAATCTGTTATTATCTTTTTTGTTTTGAGTGGATTTGTTTTGTATGAATCTATTCAAAAAACCTATAGTAGCTATGGGTCATACCTTTTAAAACGTATATGCAGAATATACATTCCCTATATTGTGGCACTAATTATAGCTATTATATGCCAGGCTACAATTAGTGAATATGGTATTTCTTATTTAAGTGAATGGTTTAATCGCTCATGGACGATTGAAAGTTCTTCAAGCTTAATAGCGCAACATATTTTATTGGTTGGGAAATATAATACAGATGCTTACAACGGTGTGATTTGGTCACTTGTCCATGAAATGCGAATATCAATAATTTTTCCGTTAATTTTGATGGTTTGTTTACGAAAAACGTTGAAGTATTCATTACTATCATTGTTTAGTTTTAGTATATGCTCTGTCGTAATATTATTTTTATTTCGTTCGAGTCTAACATTAACAAGCTATGTATTAACGCCACATTACACGGTGCTGTTTTTACTAGGAGCACTAGTTGCGAAATATAAAAATAATTTAATAGTTTTTTACAGTAATTGTACTAAAAATAAGAAAATTGCATGGTTTTTATTTGCAATTTTACTTTTTATGTATGAAGGGCTTATTGGAGAAATTAAAGTGCTCAATAATTTTATATTTCGAGACTACGTAGTGGCGATAAGTGCATGTCTATTTGTCATATTAAGCTTGTCAATATCAACTTTGTCGTCCTTGTTGCATAATAAATACTTGTTATATTTGGGGAAGATTTCTTACAGTCTTTATTTATACCATATCATATCTTTATTTTCTCTTATATACGTGCTTCATGAAATATTACCGTTACCTATTGTTTTAATTTTGTCGCTTATTCTTTCGCTTATACTAGCAACGATTTCGTATGTATTTGTAGAAAAACTTGCATTTAGAGTCGGAAAGTATGTAACAAAGCGAGCGGATAGAGAGAAGAAAGAGTTATTTGTAGAAAATGACGTGCAGGATGTTATTCAGAAAAGGGCGGTGAAATAATTGAAGCAAGAAATGAGTATAAAAGATTTTCAACAATTATTGAAAAGAAGATTCGTAACGATTATTTTAACAATATGTTGTTTAACCGCTTCTTTAGTTCTTATCTCTATGTATGTTTTAAAACCGTCATATCAATATTCAACGCAAATTCTTGTTGGGAATTTAGATGAGTTTAATAAGGAAAATTCAACAAATAAAACACAAGAAAATAAGCAACTAGTAACATCGTATGTTGATATTTTAAAAAGCCCATTAATTATTTCAACAGTCAAAAAAACTTTGAAATTAGAGCAATCAAGTTATGAATTAGCACAAAAAATCTCGGTGGTGAATACGGACAACTCACAAATTGTAACTGTTACAGTAAAAGATTCCAACCCGAAAGTTGTGAAAGACATTGTAAAGACATTGGCAGAGCAATCTCAAAAAAGCTTTCAACAGTACACAAATGTACAAGGAGTGAAAGTATTGACTGATCCTGAGTTACAGGAACAGGCTGAAAAATTGTTTCCGAAAATGCAACTGATCATTCCTATCTCTTTAATTGTTAGTTTTTTCGTTGGTATAGGTTTAGCTGTATTCCGAGATTATTTTGATGAACGTATATACATGGAACTGGATTTAGGGAAAATAACAACAGTCTCTGTTATTGGTCACATAAATATGAAACCGAATAGAAAAAAGAAACCTACAGAAGTTGATGGGCAATCATCTATATATCGAGGTGAACGTGTCGATGTTTAGGACAAAAAAAAAGCTACCATTCGATCCGCATGATGCTCTGATGAAAGAGCAGTTTTATACGGTGTATCACGCATTAAAAAAATCTGGAAAGCAAGTGTTTACAATTAGTTCAACGAAGGACAGAGGCGTTGTTGCCTCACTTATCGTAAATATGGGTCTAGTGTTTGCGGAAATGAAGAAAAAGGTGTTACTTATTGATGTGAATTTTTCTGACCCTAAACTACATGTATTATTACAAAGCGATCACATGATAACAGTAAACGATATAATAAGCTCTTCCCCCTGCAATTATGAATCTTTTTCTAGTAATTTGTCTACATACTTATATTGTATTCCTGCGAAAAAAACAGTACACACAGGAACACCATTAGTTGCTATGGATGAATTTGATAGTGTAATTGCTAAGTGGAAAGAAGATTTTGATTACATTTTCTTTTATTCTTCTGAAGTATTTGAGCTTCCTGCTACGCACATTATTGCAGAGAAATGCGATGGAGTGGTCTTAGCAGTCAAAAAACGAAAAGATTCACTACGTACAGTGCAAAAAGTAATAGCTGATATAAAGAGGAAAGAATGTGAATTAATAGGTATAATTTTATATTCTTGAATGTGGGGGTAACGATCCATGATTCGTGAAACAAATCAAGCCAAGTTGTATACGATTCCGGCTCAAGAAAAGCCTAGCATATTGAATCGAAGTGTAAAACGCTTGTTTGATATAATATTTTCACTCATATTGTTACTATTAACGATACCAATTATGTTGTTTTTTTGTATTATGATTGCTTTAGAAACATCAGGGGCTCCAATTTACTTTCAAGAACGTTTAGGTATAAACGGGAAGAAGTTTAATGTATTTAAATTAAGGTCGATGGTAAAGGATGCTGAAATGAACGGACCACAATGGGCAAAAGAACATGATCCAAGAATTACAAAAGTTGGCTTGTTTATAAGAAAAACGAGAATTGATGAATTACCGCAACTTTTAAATATTTTAAGAGGAGATATGTCTTTTGTAGGCCCTAGACCAGAGAGAGAGTTTTTTTATAATGAATTTGATGCGTATATTCCAGAATTTAAGGGTCGTTTAATGGTCAAGCCGGGGCTAACAGGATGGGCACAAATAAATGGAGGATATAATCTTGATCCAAAAGAAAAATTGAAATTGGACATGGAGTATATTGAAATGAAAACGATTCGGATGGACATCCGTATTTTATGTAAGACGGTTTTAATTGTATTGAACGGTAATGGCGCAAGATAAATATATATGTAAACAAACAACATATGTAAGTAGGTTACTTGCAAAGGAGAACTGGTATGGGTAGATCTATTCTAAACAATATTATCCATCTATTTTATAGTACGATTTTAGCTAACCTTCTTCAGGCTGTCAGTTTAATCGCTTTAGCAAACTTTTTTAACGCACAACATTATGGGATGTTTAGTGTTGCTATAGCAGTGACGTTTGTTATGTTATTTTTTACAGATTTAGGACTTAGTAATACGTTTCTTCGAGAAGGGGCAAAAGATGGAGCAGATTTAGAAAAGATTTTATCATCGTATATAAAAATAAGGGTGATTCTACTTATTTTTATTTCTATCATCGGTTATATTGCTATTCATTATATGTATGCGGATAGAAATGTAATTTATATGATGATAAACGTAATGTTTTTCATGTTAATAGGGTTAACTTGGCAAAACATAGGCATTGCCTATTTTCAACTGACGGAACGTATGAAGTATATAGCGCTCATTAAAGTTGTATCAGCATCGGTTGTCATTATAATTACATGTTTTTGTATTTTGGGAGAGTTGCCGGTGTATGTAACGGCTCGCTTATATGCTTTTGGGTATATGATTGGTGGTTTATTCAGTATATATATCATGAGAAGAAAGACGAAAATGAATATGAAAGTCGTAATTCATAAAGCGTTATTTTGGCAATTACCCCCCTTTATTATTAGCGGTTTTTTAATAATGAGTACGCCACAATTAGCACCTATCTTGCTCAACTATACATTGCCATTAAGTATGGTAGGTGTTTTTGCAGTGGCGTATCGGATGCCGGCAGCTTTATATCAAGTACCAGGGGTGATTGCAGGTGCATTTTTTCCAGTGCTCTTTAAGCATTATAACCAGAATAATTTAGAAAAGCATACGAAATTAAATTTGCTTCAAATCAAATCAATGGCGATTGTAGGAATATGTATGACGATCGGTTTATATCATTTAGCACCATACTTTATTTCTATATTTTTTCATGAAGAATGGAGCAATGCAGTAGAACCACTCCAAATATTATCATTTCTTATTGTGCTACAAAGTTTAAATATTGCCATTGCTGACGGTTTAACGACGAGTGGATGTCAAAATAAGAGAACTATTGTGCAGTGTGTAGCATTGGTGATGGGTGGGGTTATGCTTTATAGCTTTAGTAGTATTGGTGGAGTGATAGGAGCGGCATATGCTATGGTTTTATTTGAAATCATCGCTTTAGTGGGATATATAGCGGTAAGTGCAGTGAAGAAAAAAATTGTATTCCAAATTGTAATTCCTTATACAATTTACTTTGGCATAACTTTTATAGGAGTGCAATATATGTTGCATGCATACAATTTGATTGCACTTGTACTTCATACGGTTATTGTAGTAGTTGGTATATTCCTATATGATCGTGAGTTGAACAAACTTATTCTTTCGTTTATACGAAAGACAGGAGAAAAGGATTATATTACGAAGCAGGGGATATAGCCTATGGAAAATAATATGCAAATTTCGATGAAATGGATTTTTCTTCTAATCTTGTTTGTTATGTTAAGTAAATACAATATATATATAGGATTTTCCTTGAAAATATATATGATTTTCTTAGCCATTTATTTTTGTTTTACAATTAAAGGCTTTCATGTTCAAAAGCTATATTTGCATGAAGTGGTATTTTTAATGTTCTATTTCGTTTATTGTTTAAGTGGTATTCTTTCAGTGTATTTAAGTGCTAGTATTCGTATGATTTTTGGTGTGCTTCTTGTTTTAGGTTGCTATTTTATAATGAGGAATTTATTGGGGAATACTGAAATAGTAGTGCTTGAATCATCCATTGTCTACGCAGGGCTAGTATTTAATATTGTGAGTCTTATACTCTATATAATCGGATTACAATATTTTGGACTATATGGTGGAGAAGAGAGAGAAGTTTATGCTGGGTTATTAGTTGATAGAGGATATCCAAGGTTAATTGGGCTATTAGATGATCCTAACATTTTTATTTTTTATAATACGATATTTTTTATGTATTATATGACAAATTTATATAACATGACCAACGTCATTGGATTGGTTTTATGTGTTACGACAAGTTTATTAACATTTTCAAGAGGTGGGATTTTAGCAATTGCGCTTGTTATTGTTGTATATATATGCATGTCCAGCTTTGCTAAAAAAGTGAAAATATTAATAGGTTTAGTAATATTTAGTATTGTTATTTTTAGTTTATCGAATGCAGTAATGGGTGGACAGTTGGATGATATATTGAATAAGCGGATTTCTGATTTTTCTCACGATAATGGAAGTGGTAGATTTACATTATGGGAAGCTGCTTTTAAATATTATTTATCTAATCCATATATCGGTATCGGTGCATTTAATTTTTCGAATTATTATGAATACCAGTTCAATGAGAAATTATATGTGCACAATACATTTTTAGAAATTTTATCTGAATCGGGTACAATCGGTTTTCTTTTATATAGTGCGTTTTTATTCATATTACTGTTCAAGTTAACACAGTATAACTTGTTTCGCGAAAAACCATATCTTTTATTGACTATGATTGCATTTTTATTTCAGATGATTTCATTGTCACTTATTATTAACGAAGCGTTCTTTCTATTTTTAGCAGTTGTTGTGAAGTACATTTCAATATATGAAAGAAGGGGAACGATAGATGGTAAAGTGTCCATCAGTACATAATGAGTCGCCGTATGTTTCCATAATAACACCTTCTTATAATAGTTTACGTTTTATAGGTGAGACAATCACATCTGTGAGGAGTCAATCTTATGAAAATTGGGAAATGCTTATAGTTGATGATGCTTCAACAGATAACTCAGTTGTAATAATTAAAGAGATGATAGAGGAGGATTCGCGTATTCGATTAGTATCATTAAAAGAAAATGTAGGTGTTGCCAAAGCTCGGAATTTAGCGATCCAAGAGGCGAGAGGAAGGTATATCGCCTTTTTAGATAGTGATGATATATGGTTACCACATAAATTGAAGACACAATTGTTATTTATGGAAGAAACGAATGCTGCATTTTCGTATACGTCCTATAGTTTAATAGATGAAAGTGGAAATGGCTTGAATAGAGATGTAAATGTACCGGAATCTATTGACTATCATTATTTGGCAGGAAATACAATTATCGGGTGTTTAACAGTGATGATTGATCGTGAAAAAATTCCGTATGTTGAAATGCCTAGTATACAGCCTGAAGATACGGCGTTATGGCTGAACTTATTACATGAAGGGTATGAAGCGAAAGGGGTACAGCAAGTGCTAGCAAAATATAGAATTGTTACAAATTCTGTTTCTAGAAATAAAATTAAAGCAGCTTTCCGGTATTGGAAATTATTAAGGGAACAAGAACGACTGAATTCGGTGCAAACCTTTTACTATTTTAGTAAGTATGCGTATCATGCCTATAGAAAAAATAAAATTAATGTAGTTGGGAAGACGCAAGTATGAATATACTGCTGATGACTGATAAATTGATAACTGGTGGGGCAGAGAGTTATTTCTGTAAATTGGAAAGTAATTTACATTATGAAAATTATACAGTTTATACAGCAGCAGGTGAAGGAGAGCTATATGAATCTCTTACTAGAAAAGAAAATTTTATTTTGCTTAGTCGATGGAATCATTTAAGCAATATTCATTATTTACGAAAAGAAATTTGTAAGAGAAAGATTGAACTTATCCATGCAAATAGTTTGCGAATGGTCTTATATGCCTTTCTACTTCAAAGGTTTATTAAAAAAAAGATAAAAATCGTGTATACGAAACATAATGTAACGATATTAGAAAAGAAAATGCCAATTCTTTTTCGTTATTTCATGAATAAATTTGTGAACAATATTATTACAGTAAGTGAGTTTGAAAAGAATAACTTAATTTCAATGCATGTAGCAGAAGAAAAAATAAAGACAATTTATAACGGTGTGGATATTGAAAAGTTTTTATTCCAGCAAAAAAAGAAAGAATCTATATATAACATAGGGATATTAGCTAGATTATCCAAAGAGAAAAACCATCAACTCTTTATAAAAATTGCAAATGTGTTAAAGAAGAGAAATGACTTTATGTTTTATATTGCTGGTGATGGCCCAGAGAAAGAAGCGATTATGAAAGAAATAGAAAAATATGGATTACAACAGAGTGTAAAGATGTTAGGGAATATTTCGAATCCGCATGAGTTTATAGGGAATATGGATGCCTTACTTTTATTGTCTTTTCGTGAAGTGTTTCCAATGGTAGTAATTGAAGCGATGGCGACAGGAACTCCAATTGTTTCAATAGATGTCGGCGGAATAAATGAAGCGGTAATAGATGGAGAATCGGGCGTTTTGATATCTGAATATTTCGAATCCGAATTCGCAAGCGCGCTTGAGGAACTACAAGGGGATGAAGAGAAGGTGAATGATATTAGATTGAACGCACGAGAGAAAGCAGAGAGGTATTTTTCGTTAACTAAAATGATAGAGGAAACGAAAAGTATATATGAATTAAACAAATGACCGTGCAGGTCGTTTGTTTTTTTATTATAGAAACTTTTAAGAGAGAACTCACATATTATATGAAAAAGGTAATATGAGGAGTGAATTTATTTTGTCAGAATATATTTCTTCCCAAGAAGATTGTGTGCCAGAAAGTAGCGTTTATATTAATTGTTTTGGCGCAGTTCCGAACTCAGGAAATGATAGTTCATTAGCAATTCAACAAGCTATTGATTATTGTGTAGCTAACCGAATTTCGACGGTAAGAATTACAGGAGTAAATACGTACAAAATTGTAAAGCCCATTGTTATTAAATCAAATGTAAGGTTAGAGCTAGATCCTACTGTTACGGTGCAAATTGATGGAGATTTTAATGCGTTTGAACTGCAACAAAATGCGTCTATAACAGGTGGTACAGTTCAAGTTATAAATCCAGTGTTTCAATCTGCTGTTATTTATGTCTCTGGTTCACAACAAATCGAAGTACCTAATCAATCTGTTATATCAAATATAAATATAGTAAATGCAACTCCATCGTATAAAGGAAAAGCTATATATTTTTATTGTCAAAAGGCATGGGATTTTATTAGTTTCTTTCAAGTTAAATTTATTCAAATTAAAAACTTTCAAACTGCAATACATTTGAAGACAGAATATATAGATGATATCAATACACCTTGTTGGATTAACGCCAATGTATTTCAATCTATATTTATTGATGGATGTGGGTATGGAATTGAAGTAGATGGAAATAGTGATTTACCAAATGAAAGTTCAGGAAATACGTTTCAGGATATTCAAGTTCAATGTAGACAACAAACGAAAAAAGTAATTCGTTGCTCAGGTGCATATAATACATTTGATTGTATGATTTGGGATACGTACAGGATGAGTAGTGAACAAATTGTCATTGAATTTTCTTCTAGTTCTCATCGTAACTACCTTTTTTCAAATCTGCTTTCGACAACTATTGTAGATAAAGGACAATACAATGTTTGTAATTCTACCTATGGAGAATCCTTACGAATTCAGTTACCGTTGACGTTAAATAAACCTCATTTAATAGGAAATCAAGATGATATTTTAGTAAATGCTCAGCAGAAATATAATGTTAAGCAAGTAAGTGGGAAAGTGCCGTACGGGGGGAATCTCGCAAATTGTTTTAATTTAATAGATGAACAAAGTGTAAACTATATTGACGTTCCTGATAGTAATCCAGTTGTCATTGAACTAGATTTCACGAAAAATCCAATACAGATGTTAAATTGTCTTGGAATGTATTTTGGATGGGGAGAGAGCCCGAAAAAAATTAAAATTGAATATGCATTAAGTGCAACTGGAAATTGGGTTGTTGCGTCGGATGTTCCATTAAATGTTGGCGATACAATTATATCGAACATGAAGGCGAGCCAGTTATATAAAGTGAGAATTACATTAAGTGGTTATTCCCAAGATCATAAGCGTTTTCGAATTAATCGCATTTTTGCAAGGTCTTCTATGGAAAACGGAAATGCTTGGTTAGCTACAACTGGTGGAAGAATGTTTGGAGATATTGAAATAGAGGCAAGTAAAGGCATAATCATGAAGACAGCTAGTGGAGCGAAATGGAAAGTTACTATTAATGAAGCTGGCCAACTTATTACGACTAAAATAACTTGAGGTGATGCTTAACTGTATATCCTTGGACGAGTTACAACGTAGTGTGATAAAGGTAATGAAAAAGAGATTGTAGTTTGGTTGAAACCAAATTACAATCTCTTTTTTAATTTAATTCCACCAAATCCAAGTCCAAAGGTAATTTCGTACATTTCGAGGAGTAATCCGTATGAAGCGTTCACCGTCAAAGAAGCAATTTAAATTTGGAAGTGTTTCATTTGGATTTTCTGGAACAAAGGTGACGATGTTTTCGTTACTTGTAACGGTTACTGTAATTGGTGGATCAGTAGGAGAGGTTTGAAGTTGTAACGAAATATTGGCCGTATTTTTAAATTGATTATTAACAGGTGGACTTATCACTTGTACTGTGAATAACACGATAATCGTTTCGTTCGGTTCCAAATTAGTAGCGACTAGGAAACTGATATTTGGATTCGCTAGTGGAGAGCGTTCGCCGTTAATAAAGACAGTACCGTTCATAAATTGTAAACCTACTGGAATGGTATCTTGTAATGAAACATTTGAAAGTGAAATAGCAGAAGTATTCGTAATACGCACCGTATAATCAAAATATTGGTTTAAATAAGCTGAGCTGACGGAAGCACCTTTCGTGACGGTTGCAGTTACAAATTGAACTGGTATACGAACAGTATTTGAATTAACAATGAAAGTAATAATTGGATCCTGTGGCGTCAATTGGAAAGCAGCGGTAACTGTTGCAGAATTAATAATTGTACTGTTTGAAGGAATAGAAGTGACGAGAACTTTAAATGTTATCGTTGCTACGGAACCAGCTGGTAAAGCACCGATATTCATACCAGTGTCTGGACGGACAGTTGGAACTGGAGTTCCGTTAATTGTTACGCTGTTTTCTATAAATGTTGTACCAGCTGGAATCATATCTAAAACGGAAGTACTGATTGTAGGAATTGGGGAACGATTAAATACTTCTAATGTGAATGTAATCATATCACCTATAACGGCAATAGATGTGTCGGTTATTTTGTTAATACGAACCATAGGATCAACTACTGTTGTTGTAACGACATTTGTTTGCTTTGTAATTGTAATAGGTGGTTCATTCGGGTCAAGGGTAACAGTATAGGAAACAGAAGCATCGTTATTAATTGCTGGTTGAAGAGTTGTAGGAGATATTGTTACTTGGAAAGTAATGATAGTGGATGCATTAGGAGCAAGGTTTCCTAATGTAATACCATTTTCAGGATTTGCATTTGGCTGATTGATTCCGTTAATCGTAACGCTGCCCGTAACGAAGGTAGTATCTAATGGTGCGGTGTCTATGGCAAGGATATCTTCAATAGTCACATTACCATTATTCGTAATTGTAATTGTATACGTTATAGTTTGACTAGGTAATGCATTCGTAGCATTAACAGACTTTATGGCAACGACATTATCATTTTGGACAGTTGTTGTGACGGTATTTGTTGTAGTTGTATTCGTAACAGGTACGTTATTTGGGTTGACTATATAGTTAAAGGTAGTAATGGCTTGGTTGGTCAGTTCATTTGGAGTTGGGATAGAAGTCACGGTTACTTGGAATGAAGCGATAGCATTTCCGCCAACAGTTATAGAACCAATTGGTATACCGATTACTGGACTAACTCCCGGAAGAGTTTCTCCGTTTACAACAACGCTATTCTCTACAAACGTAGTACTTTGAGGAATCATATCTTGAATGATTACATCATTTGCTGCGACATTACCAGTTTGATTGAGTGTAATCGTATACGTTAACGTGTCACCGACTGTTGCAAATGCAAGGTCAACAGCTTTATTACTATTTAAATTTGCATGATGAATTGTTGTTACGGCAGCTGATGAAAGAATAGTTTCGGTAATAGGCGACTGGTTCGGTACAGTGTATTGGTATTCAATTGTACTCGTGTTAGAGATTGGATTTGTTTGCGGAATTGAAGTAACTCGTACTTGGAATAGAACAGTTGCTGTCGTATTAGGTGAAATGTTATCAAGTTGTATCCCGTTAAGTGGGTTGTCATTTGGACGAGCGGTGCCATTCACAATAACACTATTCTCTATAAAGCTCGTATTTGCTGGGATGATATCAGTAACGATAATGTTTCCTACTTGTATATTCCCATTGTTTGTGATGGAAATTGTGTAAGGGATGATAGTTTGTAGGTCAGCGTATTGGATAGGCGTTGTTTTTGTTGCAATTACATGAGCAGAAATAACTTCAGTGAAGATAATATTACTAGTCGATATTTGTTCTTCGCCACTAATTGTATAATGAGAAGTTGATTGGTTTTGAATACGACTGCTAGCTGGAAGAGCTACTATAGTAACGGAAAATGTGACTGGGATAGAGACGCTAGGAGCAATCGTTCCTACAAGTATACCGGCACTTGGATTCGCGTTAAGCTGAGGAATATTGTTTACTAAAACGCTACCTTCTATAAAGGTAGTTCCATCAGGGATATTGTCTGTAAATACAACGGCAGTAGCATCTGTGTTTCCTATATTCGTTAAAGTTGTTGTATAAGTCAAAATGTCACCAATCGTTACAGAAGTTAAATCAACAGTTTTCAGTGAAACGATATCAGCGTCGTTAATTTGAACGAAAGTAGTATTGGAAGTAGTGGATTTTTGAATTGGTGCAAAGTCAGGATTGAAAATAAAGTCGTAGACGATGTTTGCAGTATTAGGCGTTGGATTTACAGCTGGTAAATTCATAACGGAAACTTGGAACGTTACTGTAGTCGCTTGCCCTGACGCAATATTAGGAATGGAAAAGCCAATATTCGGATCTGCTGCAGGAAGTACAGTATTGTTAACTGTTACACTTCCCGGAATAAATACTGCGCCATCTTCTATAGTATCTGTAAAAAAGATAGAGTTAGTTGTAGTGGATCCGTTATTTTGAATGAATACTGTATATTCAACGGTTTCATCAATATTTGCTAATACTTTATTAGCGGATTTTGTAGCGATAAGAATAACATCAATAAACTGTATATTTGTCGTATTGGAAGAGATTGCTTCTGAGATTGGTGGTGCGCTTTGTTCCGGTTGATATTCATAGTGAATGACAGCGATATTATTAATATTATTTTGTGATGGTATAGAAGTTACATTTACTTGGAACGTAACAATAATCGTATTGTTTGGAAGAATGATATCAAGTTTGATACCGGTACTTGGATTTTCATTAGGTCTTGGTATGCCATCTACAAGTATGCTATTTGGAACGAATGTGGTGCCAGCTGCAATTGCGTCAATTAGGAGAGTATTTGTAATAGGTATTGTACCAGCGTTTGTAACGGCGACTGTATATGTGATGATTTGACCGATGCGTGTAATGGATCTATTGGCGGATTTAATTGCACTAACATTTGCCGTTCGAACTTCAGTATTTACTGCATTTGATAACGATTTACGCTGAATAATAGGGGAGCTAGGGTCAATTTGGTATTCATACGAAGTGTCTGAAATGTTAACGACGGTTTTGCCGGAAGGGATACTTGTAAGTTGTACTTTGAATGAAATAGTGACTGTTTCATCTGGTTGTATCGTGCCGAGAGTTACTCCATTTTCAGGGTTCGCACCAGGCTGCATTACATTGTTTATTGATAAGCTATCTTCAATGAATATAGTACCTTCTGGAATGTTGTCAATGAACAACGTATTGTTAGCTGGAACAGTTCCTATATTTTGCAGTGTATTTGTGTAAGTGATATTTTGCCCGATGGATACGAAAGTAACATTCGCCTGTTTAACAGAAATAATATTTGCATTTTGAAGTGATGTTGTCACGATATTAGAACTTGCAGAGCGATTCACTGGTGGAGTTGTAGGGATACTTACATATTGGTAATTTGCAGATGATTGATTTATAATTTCGGTTTCAGTAGGTGGATTATTTGTTTGTACTTGAAATAGTATCGTTTTGGAACTGTTTGGTGTAATCGTTCCGATGGCTATTCCGTTTTCTGGATTTGTACCAGGCTGAAGTACACCGTTAATTGTGACACTGTCTGGAACGAATGTAGTTCCAACTGGAATAGAATCTGTAAAAATAATATTTATTGCGTCAACATTGCCGATATTTTTCACTTCAGAAATATAAAGTATAGTTCCACCAATATCTACAGTTATTGGGTTAGATGTTTTTGTGATTGTCAATTGTGCTTGCACGAAATTTGTAATGACTATATTACTTGTAGAGGTTTCAGTAATTGGTGGTTGCCCAGGATTTGGTTGAATTGTATATGTCGTAGTAGACTGGTTTGTAATAGAATCTTGCGAGAATGAATTATTAATAAGAACTTGGAACGAAATAAGGTGAGTAGCGTTTGCTGCAAGATCAGGCAAAATAACACCTGCATTCGGATTTGCACCAAGTATCGCTGTTCCATTAAGTGTAAAACTATTTTCTACGAATGTAGTACCATCTAAAGTGGAATCTAAGAATGAGAGGTTCGTGGTCGGGATATTTCCGCTATTTTCTAGTGTTATCGTGTAAGTTAAAATATCGCCAGTTGTTGCTTGCTGTGTGTTTACTGCTTTTAAAGAAATAATAGTTGCATCTGAAATTTGTGTGGATACTGGATTAGAAGTAATGGTACGAGAGATGATAGGAGCCGTTGGATCAGCGATAAAAGTATAGTCAATACGGGCTGTATTAGAGATTGGATTCACGTTTGGAATGGATTGAACGATCACTTGGAATGTGACGTTGACAATTTCTGACGGTGCAATGGAGTTTAATGGTATCCCTACGTTTGGATCGGCACCTGGAACTGAAACGGTATTAATGGTCACACTATTCGGAATAAATGCAGTTCCTTCTGGGACCAAATCTGTTAAAGTAACTGTATTTGCAGTTGTATTTCCGTTATTTCGAACGACTACTGTGTAAGTGATTGTACCGTTAGGAGATTGTACGAGAGAATCTGTATTTTTAATTGCGGATAGGGACGCATCAACGACAGCTGTACTAACCGTATTAGATGAAGATGTTGCTGTAACTGGAGGTTGACTTGGATCCACAATATACGTGTAACTTGTAAGTGCTTGATTTATAATCGCTCCTTGCGGCGGAATAGAACTTGCAAGGAATTGGAATGTAATAGTAGCAGAATCACCGGGTGCGATAATACCAACTGGAATACCGAGAGTTGGACTTGCATTTGGAAGTGAAATCCCGTTAAGTGTGACACTATTTGGAACAAATAATGCCCCTTCAGGAACTCCATTAATGAGTAATACAGAATTTGCAGGAAAGTTTCCAGTATTCGTTAATGTTGCTGTATACGTAATGAAATCTCCGATAGATACAATTGATCGATTTGCTTCTAAAACAGTTGTAACAGTAGCGTTATTAATTTGTGTGGAAGCACTGTTAGAATTTATTGTACCTGTAACAGGAGGGGAAGCTGGATCAACAATGAATGCGTATTGCATAGATGCAACGTTTGTAATTGGGTTCGAAGGTGGAGTAGATGTAACTATGACTTGGAAAGTAACAGTTAAGGAACTACCCGCGTTAACGGTTCCGATATTCACTCCGTTATTTGGATTTGCACCTGGAATGGTGCTTCCATTTACAGTGAAACTATTTTCAACAAAGGTCGTTCCAGCGGGAGTAATGTCTGAGAAATTTACATTCGTAGCGGTAGTATTTCCTTTGTTTTGAATAAGAACCGTATAAGTGATCGTGTCTCCAATATTTGCAAAGGCCATATTAGCAGTTTTTACAGCTGAAAGTATTGCTGACTGAATAGAAGTAACGAAGACGTTCGTTTCCACATTGCCAGGCTGAGCTTGTAATGCATTTCCTACGTTATATTGGAAGTTTACAAATCCTAAATTTTGGAGTACAGCTGTGGACGTTGTTGGATTGCTTACGATTTGCACTTGAAATACAATTGTTACGATTTGATTTGGATTGATTGTATTTATACCAACGCCATTAATAATAGAAGCGGAAGGTAATGGAGTGCCATCAACAATAACTGATCCTGCAACAAATTGTGTCCATGTCGGTAAAGGGTCTGAGAAGATAACATTGTTAGCAGAAATATTTCCTATATTCGTAATAGTCGTTGTATACGTAATCGTATCACCAATTGTTGCAAAAGATTTATCTCCTATTTTAATAGTAGTTAAAATCGCACTTTCAATTTTTGTTGTAACGTTATTAGAAGTAATATTTTTTGAAACTGGAGGATTTTTTGGATTAACGATATGTTGAAAGCTAACGCTAGCTTGATTGGTAATTGGATTTATAGGCGGGATTTCATCTGCGATAATATGAAATGCCACAATGACAGATTGATTTGGCGCAATATCACCAATTGGAACACCTGTAATGATATTTGCATTTGGGATGCTAGTTCCGTTAATTGTAAAGCTATTCGGTTCAAAGGAAGTTCCATCTGGAATCAGGTCGGTAAAAATAACATTCGTCGCACTAACATTTCCACTATTTGTTATTGTAACGGTGTAGACAATATCTTGACCGATATCTACTGTTGCCACATTTGAATTTTTTTGTGCGGTAAGGATAGCGCTATTAATTTGTGTTGTCGTTGTATTAGATTGATTGGAGGTTATAATAGGTGGCTGGCTAGGATCAACGACATAATGATATGTGATAGAAGCAGCGTTAGAAATGGGTTCAAGTGTTGGAAGTGTAGCAACTGTTGCTTGGAAAGTAACGATTGCCGTATTATCACCAGGAATGGAACCGATATTTACACCAGTAGATAAATCAGCGTTTGGAATGGTTTGCCCGTTAACTGTGAAACTATTCGGGACGAAAGTGAGATTGCTATTAAGAATATCAATAATAGTTACATCTGTAGCGGTCGTATTCCCGGTATTAGGAAGGTTAAGTGTAAATGTTATTGTATTACCAACATCAGCAAAAGTAAGATCTACTGTTTTTGTACTAATAATATTTGCGTTGTTTATTTGAAGAAGTGTCGTGTTGGAAGTAGCTGTACTCGATACTGGCGGATCCCCTGGGTCCACAGTAAACGCATAAGTCGTGGATGCTGTATTTGGTGCTGGATTACTAGGTGGGATGCTGTTCACCGTAACTTGAAAGACGATACTATATATTTCATTTGGTGGAAGTGTTGCAAGTGCTACACCTGTATTCGGATTCGCATTCGGTTGTAAAACGCCATCGACCGTTAATGTGTTAGGAACGAATGTGAGTCCGCTTGGTAATGCATCTGTGAATACTATATTAGTAGCATCCGTATTTCCTATATTTGAAATAGAAGTAGTGTAAAAAACAGTTTGCCCGATATCTGCAAAGGATACATTTTCATTTTTTGTCATGGATAATATAGCTTCTTTCATTTGCGTTGAAACAGGATTACTAATTGAAGTTTCTGCATTAGGCGGCGAGACTAATTGATACGATGTTGATGAGAAATTTACAGCGGGGTTTTGTGTTGGTAAAGAGGTAACAGTTACTTGGAACGAAACATTTCTTGTATTCCCAGCTGTTATAGGGCCAATATTTACACCGTTCGATGGGTCCGCACCGCTTTGAGGAATGCCATTAATAGAAAATGAGTTTGCAATAAATGTAGTTCCGCTCGGCGCAGTATCTGTGAATATAACATTTTGTGCAGATGAATTTCCGTTGTTTGTTAAAGTAACAGTATAAGTGAGTATATCTCCGATACGGCTAAATAATTTATCAACTTGTTTTGATGAAAGAATGGTAGCTGTATTAATGGTAGTAAACGCTATATTTGAAGTAGTGGTTCTTGAAACAATAGGTGCATTTGGATCAGCGATGAATGTGTAAGAAGCGGTAGCGGAATTGGCAATAGGATTTTGGGCTGGTGTAGAAGTAGCGGTAACTTGAAATGCTATAGATATTGAGCTGTTAGGAGCAATTGATCCAATCGTTATACCTGTATTAGGAGTAAGGCCAAGTTGTGTGATGCCATTTATTGTGACGCTATCAGAAACGAACGATGTACCATCTGGAATAAGGTCAGTGAAAGTAATATTCGTTGCATTTGTATTGCCGTTATTCGTTAAAATGGTTGTATAGGTAATGGTATCACCTAGTGTTACAAGTGTTTGATCGACCGATTTTAGCATCGTTATCATAGCATCTAGTACAGGGTTTGTAACGATATTCGTTGAAGTAGAAGTAGTAGCAGGAGCAGCGCTTGGATCAACAGTATAAGAGTATAAAATGGTATCGTTACCCATAATCGAACTTGAAGGGGGCACAGAAATAACATTTACTTGAAAAGTAACAGTTACTGTTGCACCAGGAGCGATATTTGGTATAGTTACTCCAAGTGCTGGCTGTGCACCAAGTTGCTGAACGCCATTGATTGTGACCGAATTTGGTATAAATGTAGTGTTAGCTGGAATAGCGCTTGTGAAAGTAATATTCGTTGCTGGTGTATTCCCAGTATTCGTAATGGTAGTTGTATACGTAACTGTATCTCCGACAGAAATAATGGATTTATCAGCACTTTTTGTGGTAGCTAATATAGCGCTATTTATTGTTGTAGTAACGGTATTAGATGAAGCGGTTTGAGTGATAACTGGTTGACTTGGATCGACAATATGCTGAAATTGTACAGAACTGGAATTAGAGATTGGATTTATACTTGGAATGTTTATGACAAGTGCGTTAATAGTAATAATGGACATTCCGCTTGGGTTTATATTTCCAATTTGTATTCCATTCGCAGGATTTCCGATTTGCTGCGCACCAGAATCATTTACAAGAGTACCAGATATAAATGTCGTTCCATCAGGCAAAATATCTGTGAAAATTATATTTTGTGAAGTGACATTTCCAGGGTTACTTAATGTAATTGTATAAGAAATGGTATCGCCAATCGTTGCAAAAGTTTTATCTACAGATTTAACGAGTGCAATTTCCCCAGAATTTATTTGTGTCGCAACAGGGTTAGATGTCGTGCTTCGTGAAACAAGTGGTAAATTAGGTCCTGTCATAAATTGATAATGAATGGAAGCGCTGTTTACAACGGATGAGTTTGGACCGCCTGGCCCGATTGTAAAGATTGGGTTTGGTATGCTAACTACTTGCACACGAAAGGTAACGTTAATAAAGTCCCCTGCAATAATATCCCCAATTGGTATTCCGTTTGCTGGATTCACTCCAGGTAATAAAGTCCCACCTACTCGAACGCTATCTGCTATAAATATTGTATTATTTGGAATTGAATCTGTAAAAATGATATTAGTAGCAGTTGAGTTTCCTATATTATCTAATAAAACTGTATACGTTAAAAATGAATTTCCAGGTGCGATATCAGAAAATAGACGATCCACACTTTTTGTTGCTTGGATAATTGCTTCGTTAATTTGCACTAAAGTTGGATTACTTGTAGCTGTTTCTGTCACTGGCGGCTGGGTAGGATCCACGATGATAGAATATGTTGTGCTAGATTGATTTAAAGTTGGATTTGTAGCTGGTATTGAGCCAACGATTGCTTGAAAACTAATGGTTGTTGTTCCTCCAACTGGAATTGAGTCTAAAGAAATCCCGCTATCTGGTCTAAATCCAAGTTGTGGGATGGTATTAATTTGTACGCTATCAGGAACGAATGAAAGTTCAGATGGTAATATATCGGTAAAAACAGGCGTGTTTGCGGGAGTATTTCCGCCATTAGTGAGAGTAGTTGTATACGTAATTGTGTCTCCAACAGCAGCAAACGCACTGCTTGCAGTTTTTGTTGCGATAACGGAGGCAGTATTTACTTGTGTAAAGGTTTTATTGGATTTAACTGTTCGTGAAACAGGCGGTTCATTTATCTCTACAATAAAGCTATATTGTAGAGATGATTTGTTAGGGATTGGATTAGGATTTGGAATCGTTGTAATGTTTACTTGAAAGCTGAGTATAACTGATGCATTTGAATTTATGTTCCCGATATTGATACCATTTTGTGGATTTGCATTAGGGATGGTTGTTCCATTTACCGTAAAACTATTTGGAATAAGCGTTGTACCATCTGGAATTAAATCTGTAAAAATAACATTGTTTGCGGTGGTGTTCCCAGTATTCGTAACGGTAGAAGCGAAAGTAAGTGTATCTCCAATAGTAGCGAATGTTGAATTGACAGTTTTATTTATAGATAGAGTAGCATCGATAATTGGAGTAACCGTCGTATTCGTAATTGTACTATCAACAGCAGGTGACTGGTTTGGATTCACGGTATATTCATAATTTACAAGAGCATTATTTGTTAATGTGCCACTAGGCGGTATCGCTAAAATTTGTGCTTGAAAAGCAATGAATACGGTATTTCCTGGCGGGATGTCTGCTAAGTGAATACCAAGTGATGGATCTAACCCGGGCTGTGGAGCATTATTGATAGTTACGGAGTTTTGGACAAATGAAGCGCCTGCGCCGAGTCCATCCGTTAAAACACTCGCACTAGCAGGGATATTACCTGTATTTGTTACTGCAATTGTATAGGTAACGATATCACCAATTGCAGCTGTCGGTGTATTCACTGACTTAGTAGCGACGATTGTAGCGTTATTAATTTGAGTTGTTATTACGTTACTTAATGCATTGGCGGATGCTGGAGGTAAGTTCGGGTCTACGACATATTGGTACGTTGTGTTACTTTGATTTGGAATTGGATTTGGATTCGGGATAGAATTTACTTGCACTTGGAACGAGATGGTCGTATTTGCATTAGGGTTTATTGGATCGATTACTATGCCACTTGCTGGATTTACATTAGGGAGTGTATTCCCATTTACTGTTACACTGTTAGGAATAAACGATGTGCCACTTGGGATTGCATCTGTAAATATCACATTTGAAGCAAGTATGTTTCCGTTATTCGTTAAAGTAGTTGTGTACGTAATAATGTCATTTACGTTAGCAAACTGTTTATCTGCAGATTTTGTAGCAGCAATCATAGCATTATTAATAGTTGTCTGTACGGTATTAGAAGCAACCATCTGCATTACGGATGGTTTAGATGGGTCATATGTGTATTGAAATGTAGTACTTGATTGATTTGTAATCGGATTTGCACTAGGGATCGTTGGCACAAAAACTTGGAATGAAACGGTACGTGATGAATTCGCTCCTAACGTACCGATAAAAATGCCGTTAGCAGGATTTGCATTGGCTATAGGGATATTGTTAATTGTTACAGTATTAGGAATGAAGGTGGTACCAGCTGGAATGATATCTGTAAACGTTACATTAGAAGCAGGGATATTTCCATTGTTCATTAAAGTAGTTGTATATGTTACGGAACTACCAACATCAGCGAAGTTTGTGCTTGTTAGTTTCGTAGTAACGATATTAGCAGTATTAATTTGTGTCGATACTATATTGCTAGTCGTGTTTCTAATAACAGCAGGTAAATTTGGATCTGCGATAAAGTTATATTGAAGTGCAGCACTGTTTTGCACTGGATTTGGTGAAGGTAAACTATTTGCACTAATTTGGAAAACGATTGTTGTAATTCCGCCTGCTGGAATTGTACCGACTTGAAGGCCAACGCTTGGATCTGCACCTAGCTGTAAAGCGCCACCTATAAAAATACTATTTGGTACGAGAGTGGTGCCAGGAGGGAGAATATCGGTAACGACTACATTATTTGCTGGAGTATTTCCAGGGTTAGCTAAAGCAATTGTATATGTGATCGGTTGCCCAACATCTGCAATAGTTACATCTACCTGTTTGACAATAACTACATTTGCTAAGTTGATTTGTGTACTTACAGTGTTACTTAAAGATGTTTCTATAGTTGGCGGGTCGCCCGGATTTAAAATAAAACTATATTGTGTACTAGATGAATTTGTTGTTGGGTTTTGTGTTGGTAAAGAGATGACAGTTACTTGATAAGAGACGGTAAGTGAGCCGTTAGCAGGAATGGAAGGTAACGGAACACCGACATTTGGATCGGCGTTATTTTGGAGTATACCATTAATGAGGAAAGTGTTTGGGATAAAGGTAGTACCAGCTGGATTCGTATCAACGAAAGTAGGATTATCAGCGGAAACACTTCCTGCATTCGTTAAAATAACGGTATAAGTTAATATATCCCCTACGGTAGCGAACGCTCGATCGACTGTTTTTGACGAAATGATATTTGCATCGTTTACTTGAGTAAATGTAGTGGTTGAAGTAGTGCTTTGATTGACTGGTGATGAGTTAGGATCAACTATAAAGTTATAGGATATAGAAGCGTTGTTAGTAATCGGATTTGGGTTGGGGATACTTGTTACAGTGACTTGAAATGAGGCTGAAATTGTACTGTTAGCATTTATACTCCCTATATTTATATTCGATGGTGTTATACCAGGCTGCGGAACACCATTTACGATGATACTATTTGATACAAAAGAAGTACCGTTTGCAAGCGTATCACTTAGTAGAGTGTTATTTGCGGCCACGTTTCCGTTGTTTGAGAGGGCGAATGTATAGGTTAATGTGTCCCCGACTTCAGCAAAGGATTTGTCTACAGATTTTATAACAGAAAGATGTGCATTTCTAATTGCTGTTGTAACAGAATTAGAGGTTGCGATTTTAGAAATAGGTGGCAATGCTGGATTTACAGTATAAAGATAAGAGATAAAAGCATTATTAGTAATCGGATTTTGTGCGGGGATATTAATGACTGTTACTTGGAAAGAAAGAGTAAATGTAGCCCCTGCTGGTATTGTTCCGAGAGAGAGGCCTACAAGTGAATTTACATTTTGTAATGAGCCGTTTAGGAATACACTTCCTGAAGTTAATATTGTACCAGTGGGAAGTGGATCTGTAATTTGTGAATTAGTTGCGGGAGTATTCCCACTATTTGTAATGAGAATTGTATAGCCTATTGTATCTCCAATATTGGCAAATTGTTTATTAGTAGATTTCGTTAATGATAAATTGGCATTATTGATTTGGGTAGAAACAGCATTTGAAGAAATGTTTTTTGTGACAGGTGATTGACTTGGGTTGACAGTATATTGATAAGAGGCAGTAGCTGTATTAGATGCAAGGTTTGCTGGAGGGATGTTGTTTACCGTTACTTGAAATGAGACATTTTTAGTTGCATTAGGCGAAATTGAACCGATATTAACACTGTTAGCTGGATTCGCACCAATTTGAGAAGTGCCATTAATTGTTAAGCTATTAGAGATAAAAGTCGTACCAACTGGAATCACATCGGTCAAAATAACATTGTTCGCATTCGTATTACCTGTACCTGTAAAGGCAACAGTGTAAGTCAGTGTATCTCCAATATCCGCATAGTTTTTATCCACTGTTTTTGCCATAGTTACAGTAGCATTATTCACTTGAGTAGAGACAGTATTAGTCGTATTAGTACCACTTACTACAGGTTGATTTGGTACAGGAATGTATTGATATGTTGTTGTACCACTATTTAATATTGGATTTGTTTGGGGGATAGAAGGAATGAATACTTGAAATGAAATGGTAGTAGTAGAATTTGCAGCAATAGTTCCAACAGATATACCATTAGCAGGATTTGCTCCAGCTTGAATAACGCCGTTAACAGTTACACTACCTGGAATAAAAGTAGTCCCGTTTGGAATGGGATCCGTATATATAACATTTGTAGCAGCGATATTTCCTGCATTAGCTAAGGAAATACTATAAGTTAACGTATCACTAATATCGGCAAAAAGTTTGTTAACTGATTTAGCTCCATTAATAGTTGCAAGGTTAATTTGTGTGCCGGCAGCATTACTCGTTGCAAGACCGTTAAAAGTTGTTCCTCCGGCAATTGGTGTATATTGAAATGTAATATTAGCGGTGTTAGAGATAGGGTTTTGACTTGGGAGAGAAACGACAGTTGCTTGGAAAGTTACTGTACGAGAAGCACTATTATTAATTGTTCCAAGAGATATACCGGCGGTAGGATTTGCATTTGTTTGTGGTACGTTATCTACCGCTACAGAGCCAGGTATAAAAGAAGTCCCGTTCGGGAGACTATCTATAAAAATAGCATTATTGGCAGGAAGAAGCCCGGTGTTAGGGATAGTAACTGTATAAGTGAGAATATCTCCAATTGCAGCAACACTTTTATTCACGCTTTTCGTTGCTTGTATATTTGGTGAGTTTATATTAATTTGTAAGCCGACTGTATTTAACATATATGCATCTCCGTTAGTAGTTAAACGGATTGCGGCGGATACTTGGGAATTTGTTAAATAAGAGGAAATGTCAATGGAAGTAATGTCCCAACCTTGCCTTCCTGCGGAGATGTTGGTACTTGTAGAAGCACTTTGATTTCGCGTTCCAAATGTCCCTGTTGTATCTAAGTTTCCTGCAGCATTATTAACTTGAGAACCGAAGAAATTATTTATAGCATTGTTTGGTCCAGATAAAGCATTTAATGAACTGAAATTTGGTCCGAATAAAGCTTGATCCCCGGTTAAATCTGCATCTCCTTCGGTAGAACTTAAAAATAATCTCCCGCTTACTGGTCCTCCTGAAGGTGTTAAAAATCCAGAAACAGATACATCCGCACTACCGGTTTCTGCAGAAACACGGTTCCCAGCTACATAAATGGTTAAGTTTCTTGCTGGTAATGTCCCGTTTTGATAAGCGACGATAAGCGTCCATCCAGCCGAATTAATTGTTCCATTGGAAGCATCTATAGGATCTACAAGTCCAGGGACAGCTCCCGTAGTATAAGAACCAGAACCTCCAGCTTGAATGAGAGTTGTTACGTCTGCTGAACGAGTGTAAAAGCCAAATGTAATAGAGTTTGAAACGAATGTTTGATTTGAAGCCGTAACAGCTGAAGGAGTAATCGAGTATGTTGAAACAGGTGTGGTAAAAGAAACTGGGTTTCCTAATACACTCGTAATGTTTTGATCACGAGATAAATAGTTTCCACCCCAAACGAGTTCTGCGTAAAGAATAGTGCTACCAGCAGGGATATTTAAAATAGCGGTAGAACTATTTTGTGTATAGTTTAACGTTGTACCAGCAGGAAAAGTAGTTACTTGTAAAGCAGTATTCGTAGTTGCGAATGCACCAATTGCCCCGATTGTACCAGCACGGTTTTGATTACTAATTTTACTTAAGCCTAAAGTGTTTCCCGTAATAGCGAGTGCGCCGTTAGTGGTGGTAGAAAATCGATTCGTAATGGGCATGTTGTCACC
This sequence comes from Bacillus cereus, assembly GCF_002567495.1. Classification (GTDB taxonomy): domain Bacteria; phylum Bacillota; class Bacilli; order Bacillales; family Bacillaceae_G; genus Bacillus_A; species Bacillus_A cereus_AQ. Next base: position 24,963 of record NZ_NVAP01000053.1, read on the forward strand.
TCATTTACAATATAGTCTTGGTCAAAATAGGATATGTGCGTGACAAATAAAGGGAAACATGTACAAGTTGATTTAGTAATAATGATTTAAATGTCTAGATAAGGGGATGGAGTATGATTGAATTGGAAATTAGAGTGGAGCGTCTTAGGGAAGAACAAATCGGCGATATTGTAGCATTATCTTCTTATATTGGTTGGGATTATAACAGAGAAGAAATTGAAACAGTTTTTAACTCAGGTATTGTATATGGTGTATGGAATGAGAGGAAGGAACTTATTGCTAGCGCGGCAATTATATTATACGGGGAGGCGTTGGCATCTATCGGAATGGTGATTGTACATCCAAATTATAAGGGAAAAGGAATAGGAAAGGTGATAACAGATTCATGTATTAAGAGTGTATTAGCTCATACTCCCATTATGTTGATTGCTATGGATGAGGGAAAGCCTTTATACGAAAAGTTAGGATTCAGGGAAGTAAGCTATGTTTCTAAATATATATGTAACTCGTACAATGCGAATAATCATTGTATAGAAAATGAAGATTATATGATGAATTATGAAGAGTGTGATTTAGAAAAAATAATAAAAATAGATGAAAATGCGTTTGGAACAAATCGAAAGGGGTTTTTAAAGAAAAGGATTATGCAAAGTGAACAGTGCACTGTTGTGAAAGATAAGGAACAAAATGTACTAGGATATGGTTTGAGTATACAAACGCCAGAAAATAAAATAATAGGACCGGTAGTTGCTAAAAATGATGAAATGGCAATGAGAATTGTACATGATTTAGCAAGAGAGCATCATGGTAAATTAAGAATGGATGTACCAGAAGGAAAGAAAAAGTTTATGAAAGAATTAGAGGTTACTGGTTTCCAAAAGGTTAATAAACCACCAATAATGATGAAAAATAGTGATCAATTATTAAACAGGAATAATGAGCTATATAGTATTGCAGCGCAAATTTTTGGATAAAAAAGAATCCCTTTCGATTGAGGATTCTTTTTTATCGTTCATTTAATCACGGTATTGATCATGAATTGGCTGAAAGAGATCTTCCTCGATATCTCTCACCATAGAAAAATGATCAACGTTATAATGACCGTGTAAAGTTTTATTGTGATGACCAATAATTTGCTCTGCAGACAACACACTAGAATCAGTTGTTGAATGACCGTTTTTAATTAATGTAACGTCAAAGCCTTGTACAGTTGCTGTTCTAACAGCAGTGTCAATACAATGTTCTGTTTTACATCCACCTATAACAATATGATTAATGTTTTCTTCTTTTAAAAGTTCAAGTAAAGAAGTGCCATAGAATGAATTGGTTGCTGCTTTATTAATAAGGGTTGCAGACTGAGGTACTTTAATTTGATTATGTACTTCAAATCCTTCGCCACTACCAGAAGCAACATCGATATCTCTTACGAAAACAATAAGAGCATTTGAATCTATTGCTTTCTGTATGGCTGTATTTAGTGTAGATAATAGCTCGGTTTTACGAAAAACTTCATTTTCTTGCTCATTTCCATCAATTAATTCTTGCTGAGCGTCGATAATTAATAGTGCTTGTTTCATCGTGTCTCCCCTTTAATATGAAATAAGTTCCACTGTACATATTCCTTCATGTTGTAAGGAAATCCTCCATTACAAGCGAAGTAGAGACTGATTTACAAAGTTGTCAAAGAAAATTCATTCTCACAGCGTGTAAAAACATGTATGATAAGAAGTGGAGAATTTTTGAGTAGGTGGGAATATCATGCAAACAGTAGAAGATTATCTTTCATTCTTACATACGAAAGGATTTAAATTATCAGAGGAAGCACAAGGGTTTATTATGTTCGGACAAGGATATACTGGTGCATCTGATGGAATTGTGAACGCAGCAATTGAAGCGACAATTAAACATCAATTACAATTTGATGGCAGTTATTTCGTTGCGTTATTAGAACGATTGAAAGAGGAAGAAATTACAGATAAAAAAAGCGCTAAGGCTTTTATGCGGAAGTTACAAGCGTAACTTCACGCAGCCTGCGCTTCTTTTTTTGTTTTGGAAGGTAATTCAACAAAAATCATTCCTAAGAAAATACATAGACATCCGATAATAGCGGAAATAGAAAGCTGCTCATTTGCAACGAGAACGCCTGTTAATGCAGCAAAAACGGGCTCCATTGCGAAAATAATTGCTACTCTCGTTGGAGAAGTGTGTTTTTGTGCCGATGTTTGAATGAAAAAAGCAATGGATGTTGCAAAGAGAGAAGTTAGAAATAGAGCGAATAAGAAGGACTGATTCGTCCATAGTGACACTGAAAATAATTGTTCCCAATCTTCAAACAAAAAAGCGCAAATAGAAGAAAATATACCAACAGCTAATACTTGAGATGTGCTTAATAGTAAAGGTGATATTTTCTTAGAAAAGAAGCCGTTAATAAGAATATGGGCAGCGAAAGCGACTGCACAACCGAGAACGAGTATATCTCCAATGTTTAATTGAAAAGAATCACCAGCTGTTAATAAGTACAAACCTGCTGTTGCCACAGCAATACCAAGTACGATAAAAATGGTAGCTTTTTGTTTTAAAAAGATAAAAGACAAAATGGGCACCATAACGATACTAAGCCCTGTTAAGAAACCTGCTTTTGAAGAGGTTGTATAAAGTAAGCCAAATGTTTGTAATACATAGCCAACACATAAAAAGAATCCAACGATTAATCCAGCGAGGCTACTCTGTTTTATATCTTGTTTTGTAGTTTTTTTTGCGAAAATCATTTGAACGAATAATAAAATAATTCCAGCGAATAAAAAGCGAATACCATTAAAGGTAAATGGACCAACGAAAGACATAGCATTTTGAACGACGACAAATGTAGCCCCCCAAATAAAAGAGACAAATAATAAAGCAAGAGGAGCAATCCAATCTTTTTTCACACTCATACCCCCGTTAATTTTGTAAGATAGCTTTTCTAGCTAATTCATCAGCTACTTTATTTTGACTACTTGGAATCCACTTAATAAAAAAGAGATCGAAACTTTTTATGTACTGCAGTGCCTCCTCTAATAGTGGTGCAAACATTTTATTTTTTGCGTATTCTTTTTCAACAGCTCGCTCAACAAGTTGCGAATCTGTACGAAAAGAGACAATGTTATAATTATGCTCCGTGCAATATTTTAATGCCGCAAGTAAAGCGTGGTATTCTGCTTCATGATTGGACATTGTCCCAAGGGGCAATGATAATTGTACAGCTGGTTGCACCCCTTTAATAAATACGCCTGCACCAGAAGGACCAGGATTTCCTTTTGATGCACCATCAATATATACTTCAATCAAAATGGGAAACCTCCAAATGATAAGATGATCCCCTACTTATATGTTTCCTTTTAAGTAGGGGATAGAGTAACTTAGCCGATTGTAATACTATAACGACATGTAAATGTTTCATTCGCTTGTAAAGATTGAATTCCTTTTTTCTCCTTGAAATCTTTTGCTGGAGTTACTTCATCGGCAATTCCGTACCAAGGTTCAATACATAAGAAAGGTGCATTCTCACCTGGTGTCCATACGCCAACAAATGGGAATCCATCAAATTCTACTTTTACAAATTTATTATGTTTATGAGAACGAATAGAGATTTCATCCGTATTCATATTTTCAAAAATAAGGGCATCATTTTTGAATAAATCATATGTAAGTGGCAATTCAGTCGTATTTTCAGCGATTAATTGCTTTTTGTTTGAAAGATAAGGTCCTTCTAATACACTTGTTTCTAAGCGTTCAGAACCATTAAATGATAAATGATAATCTGTAAATGATTCGCCCTCTAATAAGGGGAAGTTGAAACCAGGATGTGCTCCGATTGAGAAGAACATCTCTTTTGAACTAGGATTGTTTACTTCATATGTTACATGAACGATTTGTCCGTCTAGCTCATAAGAAACAAGTAATTCGAATTCATATGGGTATTTTTTTAATGTTTCTTCATTACTAGTAACGATATAAGTGATCTTTGTTTCGCTTTGTTCTTTCACAGAGAAAGTAAGATCACGAGCGAAACCGTGTTGTGTTAATGAATATGGTTTACCATCTACGTAGTATGTATTATCTACTAATCGGCCGACAATTGGGAATAAAATGGGTGCGCGACGTCCCCAATATGTAGAATCACCTTGCCATAAATATTCTGTGTTGTCTTCTTTTAAGCGAACGCTTTGTAATTCTGCACCTTTGTCAGAAATGGAAACGATCACTTTTTCATTTTGAATTGTTGCTGTCATGAAGTGAAACCTCCTAAATCTTTCATATGTTTCATTATACGTTGTCTAAAAGAAAAAAGGTAGTTTATGATAGGAAATCTATTGACGAAAGAGGGGCTACCACGTAAAATATAATCTTGTTGCTTAAAAAACGAATAACGTGGTTCGAAACCATCCCACGTAAAAAAACTAAGGAGATTTTGTCATGAATATTAGAACTTTAGTCGGTAATGGTATTTTAGCGGCATTATATATTGCTGTTTCTATGCTTATTCAGCCATTTGGCTTTACGAATGTACAATTTCGTATTTCAGAGATGTTTAATCATCTCGTTGTATTTAACAAGAAAGCAATTTACGGAATTGTATTAGGTGTATTTTTAACGAATCTCTTTTTCTCACCTATGATCGCTTATGATTTAGTATTTGGAGTAGGTCAATCTATTCTTGCATTAGTTGCAACAATTATTTCTATGCGATTTATTAAAGGTGTTTGGGCTCGTATGATTTTTAATACAGTTATCTTTACGATTACAATGTTTATGATTGCAATTGAACTTCATCTTGCATTGGGTTTACCATTTATGTTGTCTTGGTTAACATGTGCAATCGGTGAATTTGTTGTAATGGCCATTGGTATGCCTGTAATGTACTGGATTAATAAGCGAGTACAATTTGAAAGATTTATGTAATAGATGAAAGAGCTATTCCTATAGGGATAGCTTTTTTTGTATGTAATCACATTGAATATAATGCTGTGACTCTAGATAAAATATAATAAAATAAAGTGAGGCTTTCATTAGCTGGCTACATATAAGAAGTCTTACATAAGGGGAATCTAGTATGAAATATAAAATTCATTGGTTGTATAAAACGAAGCGTGGATTGCAGACGGAATTAACAACAGATTATATGAACATAGAAGAAGTACTTCAATTTGCAGAGGATTTTGAGAAAACAGGAAGAGCTAAGGAACTTTTATTTTACGATGAAATGGATGCAGAATGGTCATTAAAGGAAATGAAAAAACTGAGTAAACAAGTAGAGGAAGAGCCCCAAGAAATACTCGTTTATTTTGATGGGGGGTATGATGTGCAAACGAAAGAAGCTGGCGTTGGTATATGTGTGTACTATAAAAAAGGAAATACAAACTACCGAATTCGCCGCAATGCATATATAGAAGGTATAGATGATAATAATGAAGCGGAATATGCATCACTATTATACGGTATGAATATACTCGAGGAATTAGGGATTAAATATGAAGCAGTTACACTTCGCGGAGATTCTCAAGTTGTATTGCAGCAATTGGCGGGAGAATGGCCTTGTTATGATGAACATTTAAACCATTATTTAGATCAAATTGAACAAAAGGCGAAGCAAATGAAATTAAAACTGGTATGTGAACCGATATCTAGAAAACAAAATAAAGAAGCACATCAATTAGCAACGCAAGCATTAGAAGGGACAGTCATTGATAGTCATAAAGAAATAACCGAATAGAGAGGTGCAAAGGTGGATAAAAAGCAACTCATTACAGAGGTAAATGACTTATTAGAAACGTATTGTGAAGGGTGTTTTTTGCGAGAACATAATCGAAAGACAAATAGTAAGTATTATGCTCATTCCTTTTGTATCAGGCAATGTACAGTTGGAGAAACATTGAAAAAGTATGGAGAACAGTTGTCATGAAAAAACATCCAGAGAAAGTTCTCTGGATGTTTTTTTAGTGCTTTGCTTCGTTTAATTGCTGCTCGCATTTGCTTAGTTTTTTTTCCTCGTTCATTAAAAATGGTTCATCTAAATCTACTGCAACAGATTTCATAATTTCAAGCTGTGAGCGAGCTGCTTCTACTGCAGTAGTAGCATGCTCTAATGTGTCTGGATCCATTGAAATTGTCGCAGAACCTACCATCTTTTGTGCTGTTTCTACACGGAATTTTACTTCTTCAAAATCATTTACTTCTGATCCCATTGTTATTTCCTCCTTTGTAAATCGCGCACTTCACATAGTTTTTGCTCTGTAAAACGGAAATATACAAAGGAATAACAAAGGAGGTTACCAAGTAAGGTAACCTCCTGTTATATGTTGGATTAAAGTTTTACTACGTTAGCAGCTTGAGGTCCGCGGTTACCTTCAGTGATATCGAAAGATACTTCTTGACCTTCTTCTAAAGCTTTGTAGCCGTCACCTTGAATAGCAGAGAAATGTACGAATACATCGTCAGCGCCTTCCATTTCGATAAATCCAAAACCTTTTTCGTTGTTAAACCATTTTACTTTTCCTTGCATGTTACAATTCCTCCTAAAAGCGTTTACTATTTTCATTTAGTGAAATTCATTTAAAAAATAATATAAACTAAAAATGCTATATTCTTGAATATTCTGCTAAATGATTAATTTAAATATACACGAATTGGTAGAATTTAGTCAAGTAAGCGATTTTATTTTTTTGTATTTTTAAATAATTTTTCAGCCGAATTTTTAAATAGGTATAGGACAGGCCGAGTATGTAATAGTCTTAATTGAATGCTATACATAATGAGGTGAAAGAATGAATAAGTCTTATTTATTAGATAATGAAGGAATGAAAAAGAGAACTGACATACCAAATTGGGTTACAAAAGAATTTCAAAATTTTTCGAGTGTTGTGCTAGAACCAACTTTCCCGTGTTATTTCGGTTTAACAGCTTTGAAAAAGAATGAACTTCGTTATTCGTTTCTTTCTCATAATGATTGGAGTCATTTACCGCATACAATGTTATCTTTTTTAGAGTTAATGAAAGAGCGCCCAATTGTAAGAAGAGGCTTTTTTCTTTTTGTAGAACCGGAATGTGAGGAACAATCACTTGAATATTATCGTGATTACTTTTGGAAAGTACTACAATATTTACACGGAAACGATGATCAAGAATGGCCGAAGCAAATTCCTGAAAATCCAGACCATTACTTATGGGAATTTTCATTTGGCGGGGAACCGATATTCGCATTTGGAAATGCGCCAGCGTATAAACAACGAAAAACTAGGCACTTAGGAAATTCTCTCGTTATTGGATTTCAACCACGCACCATCTTTGATGGATTAGAAGGGGATCGTCCTAAAGGAGCATATTCAAGACAAACGGTCCGAGATCGAGTTGAAAAGTGGGATCAGCTGCCAAAGCATCCTAACATTAGTCATTATGGTGATCCAGATCATCGGGAATGGAAACAATACTTCATAGGAGACGATGTAGAGCCGATAAAAGGAAAATGTCCTTTTCTTCATAAGTTAGAAAAGTAGAGCCATCATCCGGATGGCTCTTTTGCATATTTTGGATAAAAAAGGGTATTTTATTAGTAAATATTTTGATAAAAGCTAGTCTATTTTTAATCATTACATCATTACTTAATAGTAAAGGAAGTAGAAAGGATAGAGCGATGTTTGGAGCGATTATACAACAAATTGTATTAGGTATTTCATTAGCTGCGCCGGTAGGTCCGATTAATATTGAAATGTTAAAACGAGGAATTGAACGAGGTTTTTGGCATGCGTGGGTTGTTGGAATTGGTGGAATGACTGCAGATATTTTGTTTATGCTTCTCATTTATTTCGGTTTATCTTCTGTGTTTATGTATACATATGTACAAGCTTTTATGTATTGCACAGGGTTTTTCTTATTATTTTATTTAGGATTTCAAAGTGTAAAACAAGGAATTTCCCACACGAATATGGAATATAAAAAGGAAGAGGTAGGTGGCCTTAAACAATCGTTTATGGCAGGTTTTTTAATTGCGGTATCCAATCCGTTAAATCTTGTTTTTTGGTTTGGTATATACGGAAGTACACTTAGCTCATTGCTTACGAAGGTAACGAAACAAGAAGCCTTTTTGTATAGCCTTTGTATTATCGTTGGCATTATTTTATGGAATTTAAATATCGCTTTTTCTGTCCATTTTGGCAGGACGTTATTAAAGCAAAAAGCACTTGGCTATATAACAGCCGGAGCAGGTATTATTTTAGTAGGATATTCTATCCATTTTGCATACAAAGCTTTACAGTTGTTCACATAAGATTGAAGGGGAGATTTTCATGTATCGAACCACTATTGACGGAAAAGAAATTATTATTACGCTAGCACCAAAAATCCGAAAAGAAATTACTGATAGGAATCCACTATATGAAGCGGTATTTCATAATGCAGCAAGATTGCTACAAACAAAGCAACCGACGTTTGCAGTAAATCATGAAATATTTGGGCTCATTATTGGAGAAGTGCAAAGAGGAGAAGTAACAGTATTTGCAGTGGAACATATTATTCCGAAGCAAAATATATTTGGACCGAACAATTTTTTCTCGACAATAGAACAGCAGGCAAATTTGTAAAGTGAATAGAATAAGAATAGAAAAGAAATAGTCGTAACGATATGTTGCGGCTGTTTTTTTGGAAAAGGGGGAAATAAGATGAAGAAAGTGGGGAAAGAGTTCTTTTTACAACATGATATCGTTATTATGTATAGTATTCTATTTATTTTCATTATTATTTTAAAAATGCAATTTTTCTCTTGGGTTGGCATGTTAGCATGTATGTTTGGGATTGTTTTCTATACACTTAATGAATATATGACACATCGTTTCTTATTCCATATAAAGCCACCTAAAAACACATTTCTATTAAAAATGCTAAGAAGATTACATTATGATCACCACGTATATCCAGATGATTTAAAACTTTTATTTTTACCTGTATGGTTTAGTATACCTAGTTTTACTATATATTTACTTATAGCATATGGTATTACGAAAAGTGTTACAATTACACTTTCATTTGGAATCGGAATGATTATTATGTTGCTCGTTTACGAATGGAAACATTATATTGCACATAGACCGATTCGTCCCTTCACTAAGTTTGGAAGATGGCTAAAAAAACAGCATATATTACATCATTATAAAAATGAAAAGTTTTGGTTCGGTGTATCGAATCCAGTATTCGATTTTATATTTGGAACGCTTAAAGATGGAAAAGATGTTGAGTTAAGCGAAACAGCTCGTAATTTAGAAAAGGAAAAAAAGACAAAAGTAGTGCGTTAAGCATTGCTTTCGTCTTGCTGATTAAAGTTACACTTTATTTTGAAAAAGTATATTAAAAATTTAGGAGAAATTGCCGAAAAATGTCTAGCGAAAAATCTTTGCATGAATGTATGGATTGTCTAAAATGAATATAAGTTTCTGAATATTTATAAAATTTAGTCTTTTGGCATGCAAGGGGGAAGTGTATTTCAAGTAAGAAAGGGGATCGGAGAATGAAACGAGACGATACGTCGGCACGTAAGTTGCAAAATGAGGTGAATTATACAGAGGTTGTTCAGTCTGAAGAATTTCAATTGTTATTAAATACGAAAAAGAAGTTTATCATTCCGATGAGTATTTTCTTTTTAAGCTTTTTTATTGCATTACCTATTTTAACATCGTATTCAAAGGTGCTCAACACCCCCGCATTTGGTGACGTTACATGGGCGTGGGTATTTGCTTTTGCACAATTTATCATGACGTGGGCACTATGTATGATTTATAGCAAAAAAGCAGAATCCTTTGATGAAATCTCCAGAAAAATTCTGCAAAACATGCAAAAAGGGAGGGGATGAGTTTGAATACGACTGCTTTTGCACTATTTTTAATTATCGTTCTTGGTACGCTCGTCATAACCTATTTTGCATCGAAAAAGACGAAAAATGCGAGTGAATTTTATACGGCTGGAGGGGGATTAACTGGTTGGCAAAACGGACTGGCTATTGCTGGAGATTACATGTCTGCTGCGTCATTCCTCGGTATTGCTGGAGCGATAGCCTTAACTGGATTTGATGGATTTTTTTATAGTATTGGATTTTTAGTTGCGTATTTAGTTGTATTATACCTAGTTGCAGAACCGCTTAGAAATTTAGGGAAGTACACATTGGCGGATATGATTGCAGCGCGTTTTGATGCGAAAAAAGTTCGCGGTATTGCCGCACTGAATACGATGACAATTTCAATTTTTTATATGATTGCCCAATTAGTCGGTGCAGGTGCACTTATTAAATTATTATTAGGAATAGAATATACGACATCAGTTTTAATCGTGGGTACATTAATGACAGTGTACGTTATTTTTGGTGGTATGACTGCTACGAGCTGGGTACAAATTGTTAAAGCTGTACTACTTATGGCTGGTACATTTATTATTTCTGTTATTGTTTTCTCAAAATTTAATTTCAGTGTGACTGAAATGTTCGCTCAAATGAAAACAGCTACCCCACTAAAAGATTCATTTTTAAACCCGGGAGTAAAGTATAAAGATGGTCTTGATACACTTTCTTTAAATTTAGGACTAGTACTTGGTACGGCAGGATTACCGCATATTCTTGTCCGCTTTTTCACAGTACGTGATGCCAAAACGGCACGTCAATCTGTTGTGTACGCTACGTGGTTAATCGGTGCATTTTATATTATGACGATTTTCTTAGGATTTGGAGCAGCAGCGTTTGTAGGAAATGAGGCAATTATAAAAGCGAATCCAGCGGGTAATATGGCAGCACCTTTATTAGCTAAAGCGTTAGGTGGGGACTTCTTATTTGCTTTCGTATCAGCAATTGCCTTTGCAACAATTTTAGCTGTAGTAGCAGGACTCGTATTAACAGCAGCATCAGCATTCGCCCATGATTTTTATAATGAGATTATCCGTAAAGGGAAATCAACAGAAAAAGAGCAAGTATCCATGGCTCGTTATGCATCTATTGGCGTGGCGATTGTATCTATTATACTCGCTTTATTTGCGCAAACATTAAATGTAGCATTTTTAGTATCACTCGCATTTGCAGTTGCTGCTAGTGCAAACTTACCAGTAATATTATTCACAATTTATTGGAAGCGTTTTAATACAACGGGAGCAATTTGCGGTATGATTGCGGGTCTTGTATCAGCAATCGTTCTCGTAGCGTTAAGTCCAAACGTTTGGAATCCTGTGGCTGGAAAAGCTATTTTTGTCGGGGAAGCGATATTCCCATATACAACACCGGGGATTATTTCGATCCCGCTCGGGTTCCTTGCAGCATATTTAGGAACTGTTTTATCGAGTAAGAAAGAGGACGCAGCGAAATTTGATGAAATCCTTGTGAAATCTAATACTGGTCATGGTATTAGCGATGCATCTTCACATTAAATAAAAGAGGAGCTTTTCGTATTAAAAGAAAAGCTCTTTTTCTTTTGTCATTTTCTTATAAAGTGAAACTTTAATCAGTGGGGGGGCATCCCCACTGATTATTAATTGAACCAATCGGGCTTTTACGAGAAGTTAATCTCCCACCTAACTTCTTTGCTCCAGCTGAATTTTGGGGTGGGATTTTTACTGCCCGTTAATGCGGGATAAATATTACTGCGTTGTAAGTAGGATTTGTCAAAATTTTGTGGAATGAAAATAAGCAGGGAGAAATTTAAATCATCATGGCACCAGCGCAGATTTTGTGAAAAATAAGTTGTTATGGAAGGTGGAAGAAATGATGAAAACGAAACAAACTGACGAATTATTAGCAAAAGATGAGCAATATGTTTGGCACGGAATGCGTCCCTTTAGTCCAAGTAGTACAATGGTAGGGGCAAAAGCAGAAGGGTGCTGGGTTGAAGATATACAAGGAAAAAGATATTTAGACGGTATGAGTGGTCTTTGGTGTGTAAATAGTGGATACGGAAGAAAAGAGCTCGCAGAAGCGGCTTATGAACAATTACAAACATTATCGTACTTTCCAATGTCACAATCACATGAGCCAGCTATAAAGCTTGCTGAAAAGTTAAATGAGTGGCTTGGGGGAGAGTATGTTATTTTCTTCTCAAACAGTGGTTCAGAAGCGAACGAAACAGCTTTTAAAATAGCAAGGCAATACTATGCTCAAAAAGGTGAACCACATCGTTATAAATTTATGTCACGTTATCGCGGGTATCACGGGAATACAATGGCGACGATGGCAGCAACGGGACAAGCGCAGCGTCGATATCAATATGAGCCGTTTGCTTCAGGTTTTTTACACGTAACACCGCCGGATTGTTACCGTATGCCTGAGATTGAAGGACAGCATATTTATGATGTAGAATGTGTGAAAGAAGTCGATCGTGTTATGACGTGGGAATTAAGTGAAACAATTGCCGCTTTTATTATGGAACCAATTATTACAGGCGGGGGCATATTAATGCCACCACAAGACTATATGAAAGCTGTTCATGAAACGTGTCAAAAACACGGTGCGCTACTTATTAGTGATGAAGTGATTTGCGGTTTCGGACGTACAGGAAAAGCATTTGGATTTATGAATTATGATGTAAAACCTGATATTATTACAATGGCAAAAGGTATTACGAGCGCATATCTACCATTATCTGCAACAGCTGTGAAAAAAGAAATATATGAGGCTTTTAAAGGTAAAGGAGAATATGAATTCTTCCGCCATATTAATACATTTGGTGGAAATCCAGCAGCTTGTGCATTAGCACTTAAAAATTTAGAGATTATGGAAAATGAAAATTTAATCGAGCGATCTGCACAAATGGGTTCCCTTTTATTAGAGCAACTAAAAGATGAAATTGGGGAACATCCACTTGTTGGGAATATTCGAGGGAAAGGTTTACTAGTTGGAATTGAATTAGTAAATGATAAAGAGACGAAAGAACCAATTGATAATGATAAAATAGCAAGTGTCGTAAATGCTTGTAAAGAAAAGGGCTTAATTATAGGACGAAACGGTATGACAACAGCAGGATATAATAACGTTTTAACATTAGCGCCGCCTCTTGTTATTTCAAGTGAAGAAATAGCCTTTGTTGTTGGAACTTTGAAGACGGCGATGGAACGTATTTAATAAATAGAGAGAGGAGCGAGCTGTAATATAAGGCTCGCTTTTGTTTAGTAGGAGGGGACTTTTGATGGAGAAATATGATCCTAACAAACATTATCACATCGGATATTATGAAGACGGATATGATTTAGAAATAACAGCTTACAAAAGAATAAAAGAACCAGTTTGGGATGCGTATATTCCACACTATGAGGTAGACGATTTTTACAAAAAAGTGGAGAAAATGAAGCTAGGTGAATATATAGATGACTATGGTATTAAAGTATATTCATTTAGTAATGACATCGATGATGAAGAAGCACGAACTATTTTTGAAAACTGGTTAAAAACGAATGGAATTGTTTAAAGATAAAATGAAAAAGGAGATTACTATCTTGTAAGATAGTAATCTCCTTTTCTTATTCTTATAGTAAACTTACTTACTTGCTTGCTTTCATTGTTTTATCTTTTGCACCAAAAGTGTATTTTAACATTGGTGGTGTAATCATTGTAGTTAAAATAACGACAATAACGATAGCTGTAAAGTAATCTTGTGCTAATAGTCCAGAAGAAAGTCCTGTACCTGCGATGATAAGTGCAACTTCACCACGAGAAACCATACCAGCACCGATAATTGCAGAAGATTTTGCATCAAAACCAGTCATTCGTGCACCGAATCCACAACCGATTAGTTTTGTTAATACAGCGATTACTGTTAATGCTAGGATAAACCAAATTTGATTGCCAATACCGTCAAATGTAATATTCATACCGATACTAACGAAGAATACTGGAACGAACATAGCATAAGCAATTGGTTCTACTTTCTTTTCTACTTCATGCTTGTAGTTCGTTTGAGAAATTGCAATACCAGCAGCGAAAGCACCGATAATACCAGCAATTCCTAATAATTCGCCGAAATATGCGAATGAGAAACAGATGATAAGCGCAGCGCTCACGATGGACTCAGATACGCGCAGTGGTGATAACCAACGCATAATCGCTGGTACACCTTTCCATCCAATTAAAATGATAGAAGCGAAGAATACTACTTTCTTCAAGATAATCATTGTTAAGTTAACGTCATCAGTTCCTAAGAAGCTCATTGCAAATGCTAATAAAATAACAACAAGAATGTCATCAAATACAGCAGCTCCAAGCATCGTCGTACTTTCACGTGTTTTCATCTTACCTAAATCACGAAGTGTTTGAACGGAAATACTAACACTTGTCGCACATAGAAGTAATCCTAAGAATACAGCGTTTCCTTGTTCCATTCCCATAACAAGACCGGAAACGTAACCACCTACGAATGGAAGAATGATACCTCCGAGTGCAACTGCTAAAGAAGAATTACGATTTGCGTTTAATTCTTCTAAGTCGGTTTCAAGTCCAGCCATAAACATTAAAAGAATAACCCCGACATTACTTAGTTGAGTTAGAAGCTCTGAATTTTCAATCCAACCTAATACAGCTGGACCGATAACGATACCGACAATTAATTTACCTAATACAGAAGGTTGACCTAATCTAACACTAAGATCACCAGCAAGCTTTGTACTTAATAAAATAAGTGCAATTTGAAAGAAAAATTCGAATTCCATCTGATCCTCTCCTCATCATTTTTATTTTTATCATACGATTTCTCGGAATTTGCCTAATGAAAATATGTAAAACCCATTAAACAAAAGGGTCTGATTACAAGTTCTTTTGAACTCGTAATTTGAACCTGTAATTAATATATAATAAAATTTATTAAAAATCAATGAAAAAATAGCAGATTTTCATGATGGAATTTGATTTAGGTATGGAGGGAATCACTATATAATAAGAAGAAATAAAGTGACATTTTTAATGAATTGGAGAAGGAAACATGTTATTAAATAAACGTTTTACAATTGGAGAAATGGCAAAAATGCATAATATCGCAGAATCCACTTTACGTTATTATGATGAAAAAGGAATTTTTCATCCGTCCATTGTTGATCCTCAAACGAACTATCGTTATTACACAATCGATCAATTTTCACTGTTAGATATGATTAAATTTTTACGGCAGTTAAATATTCCGTTAAAGGAAATTAAACAATATATTGATGAGCGGAATCCATCGTATGCACTGAGTTTACTTGAGAAGCAGCAAGAGATGATGTTAAAGAAGCAAAAAGAAATTGAATATGCTTTAGCAAAAATGGAACATAGAATTCATTTAATAAAGAAGGCAACGAAAGCTGAAACGGATCGAATTCTTATTAAAAAAATACCGAAAAGAAAAATAACAGCGATTGCAGTGGCACCGAATACGACAGATGATATGTTTGATTATTATATCCATTCGCTTCAAAAAAATATGAAGCAACTGGATGATAGTCTATTTTCAGGAGATATAGGTGTGACAATTTCAAAAAAAGCATTCATGCAAAAGGAGTTTCAAGCATATAGCAGCGTATTTATTCTTTTGGATTATATGCCTTATCAAGTACATAGTTCAGATTCAATTAAAGCTGGTATCTTTGCGTGCGCTTATCATCATGGATCATATGAAGAAACAGGTGAAACATATAAGAAATTAATGGAATACATTGATCAAGAAGGATACGAAATAATTGGAGATTCAATTGAGATTGGATTAATTGATTGGTCTGTAACGGAAAATCCAGAGGAGCAAGTAACAGAAATTCAAATTCCCGTAATGAAAAAATAGAGTGTTGGGCTTTTAGTAATTACAAACCTGCATCAATTCCGATAATTAAGTTACCTATTTTTTTAATTCTCTCTTGACCTTCAAGTTACTTGAAGGTTTAAACTGTGAACAGAGCATTGAAAAAGGAGCATAACAGTATGGAAGCAACAGAAAAATTAAGAGAAAAACCAGTTAAAAGTTTATTTATTTCTTATTTAATACCAGCCGTTCTTGGAATGGTTTTAATGTCAGTGAATATTGTAATTGACGCGGTCATGATTAGTAGAGGAGTTGGGGCGAACGGTTTAGCAGGAGTGAACGTGGCTATTCCAGCGTTTTCAATTTTCT
Organism: Bacillus cereus; assembly: GCF_002567495.1. Classification (GTDB taxonomy): domain Bacteria; phylum Bacillota; class Bacilli; order Bacillales; family Bacillaceae_G; genus Bacillus_A; species Bacillus_A cereus_AQ. Next base: position 41,087 of record NZ_NVAP01000053.1, read on the forward strand.
TCTCTATTTCATTATGGATTGGGATGGGCGGGGCAACGTTATATTCAATTGCATTAGGTGAAAATAAACGAGAAAGAGCAAGGTCTATTTTTACTCAATCTATGACGGTAGCAGTTATTATTGTAGGTATTTTAGCAGGTATTTGTTTATGGAGAATAGAAGATTTAGCATACTTATTTGGTGCAAATGAAGTAATTTTGCCATATGCGTTAGACTATTTACACGTATTATTAACATTTGGAATGATATACGTTTTAGAAAATATTTTAAGTACATTTATACGAAATGATGGAAATCCTAATTTAGCAATGGCAGGTCTTGTTGTAACGGCTGTATTAAACATAGTGTTTGACTATATCTTTATTTTTATTTTTGGATGGGGTGTAACAGGTGCTGCTTCAGCGACTATTCTTTCGGCAGCGATTGGTTTCCTTGTATTATTAACTCATTTCTTTAGAAAAAGTAGTATTTTAAAATGGACGAAATTCCATTTTGAATGGGATACTGTCAAACAAATTATGGTGATTGGTTTCCCCAGTTTTACAGCAGAAAGTACGGTTGCAATCGTAACGATTGGTTTTAATATCGCATTTGTCCAATATGCAGGAGAAGCAGGAGTAGCTTCCTATGCGATGGTGAATAGTATTCATGCAATGGCATTACTATTATTCTTCGGTGTAGGTGCTGCATTGCAACCGATTGCGAGTTTCCATTATGGTGCAAACTTATCAGAAAGATTGCGTGAAGGATTGCAGTTTGCTGTGAAAATTGCTGTTGTACTTGGGGGTATTGCGATAATTGTCGGATTATTCTTCGGGAAATATATCATTGGTCTATTTGATGTCCAATCTCCAGAATTATTGGAGTTAACATTAACGGGTATTAGCTTATTCTTTATTCAATACGTATTTTTAGGCTATAACATTGTGTATGGAGAGTACTTCCAATCAGTGCGACAAACGAAGAAATCAGTACTTATTATAATGAGTCGAGGGTTACTATTTATCATTCCATTGTTATGGATTATGCCAAAGTTATTTGGGATAAACGGAATTTGGCTCGTTATGCCAGTTGCGGAAGTAATGACCGCGATTATCGTATTTACGATGAATCGTACGAAACATCCTGTTCCATTAAATATGGCAGGAGAGAAAGAAGCGATATGATGAAGAAAATCCCCTTAAGCAATTAAGGGGATTTTTTATTCCTTTAAACTAATCGCAAAAGATCCATCCGTTTCTTGAACAGAAGCGAAAGCAACGTTTTTAATATGTGTGATTCCTTTTTCTTTTAATTCTTTATATAACCATTTTTCATCTTTATGAATTAACTTTAAGTTATCGTATTGAATTTGTGAATCGACGATAAGTGCAATTGGTAATCCAGCATACTTAACTTCTATGTTTAAATCTTTTGGAGTTAATGGTACAAGTTCTCTTTTTGGTAAAATACTAATAGCGCCGTTCGCTTCTAAAATAGCGTATTCAATTTCATGAACACTTGGATATCCTGCAACGCGAAGATTTGAAAGTAGTTCTGCAATGGGGTATCTACTTTTTTGTAAGTTCTCAAAAATAATATCACCATGTTTAATTAAAATGATAGGGTGTCCGAGAATAAAACGATTTAGTTTGTTAAATAGGCTTAATTTTGTAAGGAGTAAATGTAAACATGTAATAACAACCATACCGAGAAATGCTTGTAAAGCACCAGAGACAGGTATGGCCTGGAAAGCTAAATAAGATAAAAAGATTATAGCCCCAAAATCATGAGGAGTTAGTTGTGCTAACGCGGATTTACCGAGTAACTTGAGCGATAGTAAAAATAAAATAAAAAAGAACGACACGTTACATAAAAAGAGAAGCAATAGAGACACTCCTTCGTGTAAAGTTGTACTTACTATTCCCGAAAGTAATATAAATATTACCTTTCGGAGGATAAATTAGGGTTTATTGGAATTTGTCTGTATACAAACAAATAAATGGATATTATCATGAAGGAAGTAAAAGAAAATAGGAGTATATGAATATGAGAAAGAAGAAAATACTGAAGTGCATTTTAGTTGTTATAATGATTTGCGCCGTGTATGCGGGGTTTTTACAATATCACATTTATAAGCATGGACATATGAATGCCACCTACGATGCTGATTACATAATCGTACTAGGATCGAAAGTAAATGGGACGAAACCATCTTATTCATTGCAATATCGTATTGATAAAGCAGCTGAATATTTAAAATCACATGAGAAAACAATCGCTATTGTATCTGGAGGACAAGGAAAAGGTGAAGACATTTCAGAAGCATTAGCAATGAAACAGGGATTAATAAAACAAAATATCGCAGAAGACCGCATTATAATGGAGGACAAATCTACGAGTACGGATGAGAATATTATATTCTCAAAACCGTTAATCCCAGCCGATATGAAAAAAGGTATGATCGTAACAAACGATTTTCATATGTTTAGAGCGAAAAAAATAGCGGCCAAACAAGGTTTACAATTAGAAGGTCTTCCGGCAAAAACACCGAAACCAATCATCATTCCATCGAATATACGAGAATATTTAGCGATTACACAATATTGGTTTATGAATCGAATATAGTGAAAGCGATCCCGTCTGAAATTTCAGGCGGGATTTAATTTGAGGAAAATCTTACAAATATGTCACGTTCGTGAAAGGTAAAACGATAGTTTCTAGAATGGTTTCCTGACATAATGAAGGTAAAAAAAACTATTTAGAGGTGAATCGGATGAAAGGAAATAATATTTTATCTTCGCTATGTTACTTTAGTATCTTTTTCGCTCCATTTTTACTGCCAATTATCGTGTACTTTGTTGCAGAAGATGAAGTGAAATATCACGCGAAAAAAGCATTTTGGTCACATGTTTTCCCATACGCAATCTTATTTGGAGGGCTAGCAGTATCAGGAATATTCGGTTTAGGATTCAATCAATCTGACGGTGCTGGAATTGGAATGATTATCACATATGCAGTGTTCATTCTTGTAGGAATTTACTACTTCATTTGGAATATCGTAAAAGGTATTAAAGTGTTGAAAACGGCGTAATAAGACAAGAAAAAAATTTCATTTACCGTATTGATAGACGTTTTAAAAAAAGAGCAATTCAAAATGAAGTGACCCCTAAAAGTT
>NZ_NVAP01000054.1 GCF_002567495.1 Bacillus cereus
TACAAAGGGTACAGATTATACAGAAGTAACTTTTTTATTATGCTTTTTGTTTGACTTCACTAACTTTCTTTTCAGCTACAATAAAATGTGGTCTACGTTTTGTTTCATAATAAATACGACCGATATATTCCCCGATAACTCCTAGGAATATGAGTTGAATACCACCAATAAATAGTATAGCGGAAATGAGAGTGAAGTAACCAGGAACTTCCACACCACCAAGGATGATTTGAACGAACGTAGTGATTACATATAAAAGTCCAAAAATGGTTGTTAGTAATCCGAGATATATAGATAGACGTAACGGTTTATTATTGAATGAAATTACACCATCAATTCCGTAATTTAATAATTTCGAGAAGGTCCATTTACTTTCTCCATCAGAACGTAATACATTTTCATATTCAATGATTAATTCGTTATAACCGATCCAAGAGAATAAGCCCTTTGAAAATCGGTTGTATTCACTTAAAGATACTAAAGAATCTACTGCTCTTCGACTTAAAAGTCTAAAGTCACCAATACCATCTACTAATTCAATATCTACAAACTTATTCATCACCTTATAGTAAAGACGAGAGACGAAAGAGCGAACGGGTGAATCACCAGTTCTTGTCCTTTTTGCAATGACTTGGTCGTAGCCGTCGTTATATCCTTCTAACAGTTCTTTTATTAACGTAGGAGGGTGTTGTAAGTCAGCATCCATAATAACGATTGCATCGCCTGTAGCATATTTTAAACCTGCTAACATTGCAGCTTCTTTTCCGAAGTTTCGACTAAATGATATATAGTGTACTGACGAATCTGAACTAGCTAAATCACGTAAAATATTTAAAGTATCATCTTTACTACCATCATTAACAAAAACAAATTCATAATCGGTAGTTAATTTATGAATTTCAAGAGAAGTCTCTGAATAAAAGGCACGAAGCACCTTTTCTTCATTGTAGCATGGTACAACGATTGAAAGAGTCATTTTTGACACTCCTTGTTTGTAATGGGTTAAAACAATGTTATGCGTTTTTATATGAAGCTACCCAATTGGATAGCTTCATGATTCATTGAGTGCTCATTATTGCTTTTTAAAAGAAAATTTTCGTCGTGCTTTTGGATTTGTGAAAATTAGTAAAGCTACACAAATAATTAGTGAGATGATTGATATAATCATACCTAATTTGAAGTAAGGTGTAACGTAAGTCATTTCGATTACATGTGAGCCTTTTGTAATGGGAACACCGATAAATGCAGAATTCGCTTTCGTAAATTCCGTTTCTTTTCCATCAACTTTTATAGTCCAACCTTTACTATATGGAACAGATAAATATAGGAGCCCGTCTTTATTTGAGTTAATATCTCCTTTTAAATAATTGTTCTTATAATAAATATTTTCAAGTCTATTTTCAGTTAATTTTTTTGTTTCTTTTTGTACACTTTCATAGTTTACAATATTTGCTTGTAAGTCACCTAATTCATACTCACCTGCCACATCAATAGAGATAGTTAGGTTTTCTGGACGCTCATTGCCTAAATTGTAAACAAATCTTTCTAACGGATACGAGTATGCACCAGCATCGTCACCTTTTCCTATCGTTTTTCCATTAACAGCTGCATTGAATGTACCTGCATTTTTCAATTTTAATTCTATTAGTAGATCACCAGGCGTATTAGGGTAATTGATAGGTACGATCATATTTCCATAGCCATGAACAATTAGTTTGTTTCCTTCTTTTTCCATGTTTTCGAATTTTGCTTTTTCCGTTTTAATAGATACTGCCTTTGATTTAAGATCTTGTTTATTAAAATGGTTTAATGAAAATTCTTTTGTATTATTAACGACAACAGCATGTAATAATAATTGATCACGCTGAGCGAAGTTTAATTTAGAAAACTCTTCTTCACTTATAGCCGAATCATATACATAACCTAACGGTAAAGCATAGTCGTTTTTGTAAATATTATACGGTCCTACTTGCTGTAATAGTTTATATCCATAAGGTACATTCTTTGGATCTGTATCAACACTTAATACGCGATATTTTACACCTAGCATATTTTCAAGTAGTAGTCGACTATCAGCTTGATAAAACATTGAAGGTGTATCGTACATTTGGAATACACCGTATTTATTTTTCATAAAGTCATGGACATAATAATTAACCAAGCTTTGATACGTACTTACGCCATGATATCCTTGTAGCATTGGTGTGTTATATTCGCTATATGGATTAAGGATACGATAAAAATCTTTATCATTTTCTTGTATGTAGCGAATTGCAGCGATTTCTTCTTTATTATCATAACCTGGTTCGTGTAACTTTTCTGTTGAAATCTGGCTCTGTCCGTAAACGGTGCTAAGTATATTATTCGCATACATATAATTCATAGAAATTGTGCTAACGAGTACGTTCAATACAACTAAAAATTGTATGAAAGGTTTAGAAATATAACGCCATAAACATACTGTAATAACAGAAAGAACGACGGTTCCGAGTAAAATGTTATCAACGTCCTGTAAAGGCTTATCAGTTACATTTATATTTGCTTTTCTATAAAATGCATAAATGAATAATCCTATAGATACTAATAAACTTATTAAATAAGGTAATTTGTAGTCTTTCTTATGAACAATCATCCAATCTAAGATGTATGCAATTGTTTGGGCAATGACAAATACAAATAAATAAAACCATCTAGATTGCATTGCTGAAAAACCATTAAATACAGAATATGTATATGGAAGCATAAACAGAATGAACATGAATAACGTAAAGAATACTTTATTTTTAACGAGTTTATCACGTATAAACATTCCAAATACAATTAAGAATAAAATTAAAGCTGGTAAAGCTAGTTGATGATTTTCAGCACTATACATGAAGAAAATATTTTCCATTAAATCTTTATAAAATTTATCTTCAAATAATAGTGGTATCTCAAACTTTTTTGATAGTCGATCGGCACTAAATACGGCATTAACTGATGGGAGGAAGCAAACGGCGGCTAAACCGAGTGATAGTCCGTACAATAAGCCGATTCTAATATAATAAGTTAGAAAAGAGACAATCGTTTTATTTTGTTGTGTCGCAAAGTATTGGAATAATGCATAAATGAATATAAAAATACTTGTGATAAAAGCAAAATAAAAGTTTGATGCTAACATTAAAGTAGCAGCGATTAGGAAAAGTCCGCGCTTCTTTTCAATAATATATTTATCAAGTCCCCATACTACTAATGGTAAAAATACAATGGCATCAGCCATGAAATCCCATAGTAAAGAGTGGCGGATGAAAGTAATACAGCCACCATATATAATAGCAGCAACAAAAGATGAGAATGCTGTTTTATTATGGTAACGTAAAGAGCCATACATGAATAACATAGCTAAAAAGTTTTTTAAAATACTCATGTATAATTTCACGTCATACACTTGCTCAAGACTTAGTTTAGGTAGTAACAGTGTAATCCAGAAAAACGGTGATGTGCTGTAATAATAACTAAACTCTCCAAATAAATCTCCACCTAACCCATAATCAAAAGACCAAAAAAGGTTGCCATCTTTAAAGGCATGTTGCAGAAGAAACGTAAAGAAGCCAAATTGGCGTAACGCATCCCCTGTACCAGAAAAGGCTTGATTAGATGTTAAAAAGAAATAATGAAAAGCAAAAGCACACAATAATAATATTGGCATAATTATTATCGTTTTCTTGGAAAAGAATTTATTATTCGGCTTTATGCTCATAAAAATTGATAATCCTCCTTTAAAAGTTGTTATCATGTAGCAACTAGTTTTTAGGTAGCATATAAAAACACACCAATTTTTAAAGGTGTGTTTTTTAGTTTTAACATGAGAAAATATATATTTTTGTTGAAGCATATATATTTTTACAGGCGTTGAAATTCATAGTTTACATGTAATTTAGTATAAGGCATTTTCAGAAAGTAAGTCAATTTGACCTGGAATATATAGAATTTTTTTACTGAAGAAAAATGGTGGTATATAAAAAAACAAAAAGCTTTTCCATTTTTAAATAGGAAAAGCTTTTTGTTTTTAAGCATGTTTGCGAATGAGCTTTTGTTTTATAAACCCTAAAACGAATCCACGTATTTGAGGGTCAATTAAAACCCCGATTATACCGTATAGTATACCAGTAAGCGTTAAAGCAACTAATGGTGGTAAGTTGATTAATGTAAATCGGTATATACCGTAACTAATAAGAAAGGCTAAGGAATTAAATATAATTCCTTTAACTAATAATTGTATGCCTTTACGAATAAAGAGGGTAAATCCGATTAATAGTGTAATTTCGGTAAGGATAGCTGCCACAGCTGCCCCCATCATTCCATATTTACTACCTAATACAATATAACTTATGATGGCAACAACTAATCCAATAGTCATTGTTGTTGCGCGTTTCCATTGCTGGCCAATTGTTGTTAAATTGTCGGCTAGTGGATAGTTAATTGATTGTAAAATAACCATAAACGCTAAAATAGCAAGAGCGTCACCAGCGGGAGCGTACTTTTCTCCTAATAAACTAACAATCCAGAAACTTGGATCAGCAATAAAGGGGATAGAAATTCCCATTCCTAAAAAAGACATAAGTTTTAATTCAAAACTTGATAATTTTCTATGCTCTTCAATGTTCTTCTCATTACCAAAAGCAAAAAGCCTTGGATAAAAGGCAGCTGCAATTACTCCAGGTATTTGATATAGTACAGCAGGTATTTTAGATGCAGCACCAAAGAATCCAACTTGATTATATGTTGAAACCTTTTCTAATATAATAGGCCCCAATTGTGGTAAGAGCATAATGATGATTCCATTGATTGTGAAAATAAGTAGTTGATCTAAAATACCTTTATCCCAACCCTTATGGACTTTCGTATAGCGTATTGTCATTATAAAGGCGATAACACCTGTTACAAGACTAGATACCCCGTACATAGCAGCAACCATCATAAGTGACCATTGAAAAGACATTCCTAGTAATAAGGCAGCAGCAGCTGTTACACCTTGTAGTACAGAAATAATAGCTGTAAATTGCATACGTTCTGTTACTTGGAAGTAAGCCATTCCGACACCTTGTAAGGTTGCTCCGAACATTGTTGGTAGAACAACCCAATATACCATCGCACGTAAGTAAGCATCGGGATAGAAGAACTGGGCAAAAATGGCGAAGAGTACAGAAATTACGATAGCTAATATTAAACGAATACGTAAATAACTACTTATTAGTACGCTAATATTAGCATCGCTTCTCGTTCCTTCACGCATAAACGTATGTGTCAAACCTGCATCTGTAAAGTAACAAATAACAGCTGAAACTGCTAATGCAGTTGTAAACATACCGTAATCCTCTGGAGAAACATATCTTGCAAAGAGAATTGTTGCAATGGCCAGTACAAAGCGAACAGTAATGTTTCCTACAAAGAGGTAGGATGCGTTTTTTAGAATTTTATTTGTTTTCATGAGAAAGGACCTTTCTATTCTTTAGGACCCGGTTAGCTTGTCCTATTTGTAAATTTGATTTGTTCACAGAAAGAGAGAGTACCGTTATATTTTCGGTTTAAGAAAACAGAAATTTAATTCGTACAAACCAAAGCATTGCATATAGCTTTTTACTACGCTTTCCATTTTTTGAATAGATTTTACGGCAATATTTCTTTATATCTTTTTTGATTAATTGAACTTGTGATTTATCTAATTGAGAGTTTCCCTTAATATATATACAAGCGTTATTGATGACTGTATAAGGGAATAAATAAGTCTCAAGAATTTCAATAAGTGACTGAGAATCTTTTGTAATGAAATCTTGAGATTTATTATGTACCCAGTCCTTCATACGGTTGAATACTTCCAGCTCTTTTGTTGTTTTTAATTCATAATCTTTATATTTAGAAGAAAGATTTCCTTCTGATAAGATTCTATAATATGTTAAGTATTCATCGACATAACATACATTTGTCACACTCATAAGTTTAAATAAAAATTCCAAGTCTTCGCCCCAACTACATCCTGGTGTAAAACGAATGTTATGATCCATTACGATGGATCGTTTGAAAATCCAAGTACTTGTTTGAGCAACAACCTGATGTGTTAGGAATGCTTTTGCCATATCGCCTTTAATAAAGTTTGTTGTATGTTCAACCTTCTCGCCTGTTTCTTCGTAGAAATTCATATAACCACAATAGCACGCGTCCATGTTGTTTTTATGCATACTTTCGACTTGCTTCTCAATTTTAGTTGGATGCCATAAGTCATCACTATCAAGGAAAGCGACATATTCTCCGCTAGCACTTTCGATACCTGTATTACGAGCTACCGAAACACCTTGGTTTTTTTGATGAACGTATTTTACTTGCCCTGGATATTTTTCGGCAAGGTTTTTCACGATAGAAGGTGATTGATCTTTACTTCCATCATCTACAATTACAATTTCAATGTTTTTATATGTTTGATCTAGTATTGACTGCATCGTTTCTTCAATATATTTTTCCGTGTTATACAGAGGTATGACAACAGAAACAAGTTGCTTTTGTTCCATCATAGAATTTTTATCTCCTCAAGTTTTTTATGTCTTGCACCATATATACAAGCCCTTTGAAAGGGAGAAGATTACAAGAACATCTGTATAAGTTTAACGCATATAAACTTTGTAAATCAACTTTCTATTGTTGTACTTTGTATAAAAAGTATTTATTATAGAACGTATTGTGTTGTAAAAATATAGAAAAATATTTTGGAGATTATGTATCTGAAGGGAGAAGATGAGATGTTAGGGCGATTTACTCGCAAATCTAATATAGTCCTTTTAGGGATTATTATGATTGTCGGGTTTGCACTTCGTTTTGCAACTTTACAAACACACGGTGCAGATCTATCTATAGCTAGCGATGATATAGGTTATCAAAAAACGGCAAATATTTTATTGGAAACAGGGATGTTAACATACCATGAACCAGATAAACCAACGATTCATATTATGCCGGGTTTTCCAGCCTTATTAGCAGCTGTATTTTACTTTTTTGGAAATGGCAGTGAAGGTCTTTTTGTAGCCAAATTAATTATTATCCTATTAGGGGTACTTAGTATTTTGCTAACTTATAAGATTGGTACTTATTTATTGAATCCTGCTGCAGGATTAATAGGTGCTTTCTTATTAGCTGTGTATCCTCCAGAGATTGTTATGGAAAATTTAACTTTAACAGAAGGACCGTTTCTATTCCTTTCATTAGGATTAGTATATTGGAGTTTAAAATTAGCTGATACTCATAAAACGAAACATCTTCTGATCGTATTAATTTTCTACTTTTTAGCACTGTACCTCCGCGTACAAATTGCCTTATATCCAATCTTATTATTTGGGTATCTTTTAATGAAACGCTACCCATTCCGGATTATGATGAAGCAGGCGATTATAAGCATAGGAATAGGACTTATCGTACTTGGACCATGGTGGGCCCGCAATTACATTCAATTTGATAAATTTATCCCACTAACTGCTGGGGCAGGGAATCCGTTATTACTTGGAACGTATCAAGGGAAAGGCTACCCAGAAGGTAAGGATATGGGGGAACTTGAAATAGAATTACATGCAAAGTACCCTAATCTTGAAGCGCATGAATTTATGGAATTAGAAGAAAAAATAGCGATTGATAAAATGAAAGAATGGTGGAAAACGGATAAGGAATCTATGATAGAGAGTTATTTAGTCTTGAAACCAGAAATTCTTTGGAAAAAACCGTATTATTCTATAGAGCATAATATTGAAGTGTTCAATGTTTCTGCAAAGGATATGAATGAAATATATAATTTTATTAAGACGATGTTTTTAATATGTACAGTACTTTCATTTATTTTCCTTTTAAAAAGGTGGAGAGAGACTACATTTTTATGGTCAATCCTTTTACTGCAAACAGCTTTAACGTGTTTTTATGTTGCATATGAACGATATGCATTACCGTTAATACCATTCTTATTTATTATAATTGGAGTCGGTACTGTGGCAACGGTTATGAAAATTAGTAAATTATTAATTAGAAAAAAATAGTTTGAAATAAAAAACATCTTAATTTTTTTGAAAAATTAAGATGTTTTTTCGTATATGTTCATATTTAAATAGAAAACTATTCGTTATCAGTTTCAGTTTGCTTAACGTTTAATTTTTGCTTTAATAACGCATAATCTTGCGTTAATGTTACAAGCTGATGATGTAATTTAGAAATTTTTCTTGTTAAGTCAAAAATTAAGATGAAACAGAATAATAGTCCAAATAAGAATAAAACAGATGGAGGATATTCTACGTGTAATAGTTGTCCAATCCAATTTATAATTTTTTCAGTAGAACTTAAAATTGCCATTGAAACACAAACAAAAATCCATAAAATAGCATATTTCGTTTCTAAAGCTCCACGACGAATGGAATTAATAATTAATAAAAATAATAGTAGAATGAAGATAAATGAAAAGGTAATTATAGGCATTTATTATCAACCTTTCACGATTTTTTGCATCAATATAGCAAGACTTACTTTAATCATGTAATATGCAGATTTGAGAGGTGTAATAGAAGATTGTCCCCCTTGGCGTTCTTGCATATTTACGGAGATTTCATTAATGCGTAATTTTTTCTTTTTTAAATGAATAAGGACTTCTGGCTCTGGATAATCTTTTGGATAATTGTATGCAAAAATCTTAATTACTTCTCGATTGATAGCACGATACCCAGAAGTTGGATCCATAAAGGTTTGTTTTGTTAGTACTTTCAATAGAGCAGTAAAATAAAAAATACCAATTCTTCTGGAAATACTCCCTTTATAGGCTGTTTTTTCTGTAAAACGTGAACCTAGTACCATATCGCATTGGTCTTCAGCGATAGGTTTTATAATTTTGTATAAGTCATCAGGATTATGTTGGCCATCAGCATCGAACTGAATCGCAATATCATATCCATTCTCATAAGCGTATTTATAACCAGTTTGTACAGCCGAGCCAATACCTAGATTATAGGGTAAGTTCACAAGGTGAACAGGAAAATCATTTACGATTTGAGCTGTTTTATCATGTGATCCATCGTTAATAACGCAAATGCTTAATTCTGTAAAATGCTGTTTTAGTTTTAATAATCTTGTTAATGTATCCGCAATTGCTTCTTCCTCGTTATAAGCAGGAATAATAATTAACGTTTTTGGTATTGAAATTGGTACCTCAATAGACATTACCGCACCATCCCTTATATACTTAATTATATTATAGTTATTTTTAAACGAACCTTATCTAATATACCATTAATAGCATAGCAAAATAAAGGAAAAACTGGTGGGTTATTTTAGGAGACAAACAGTAAATAAAAGATAAGGGGTGGCATTTTTTATAATAAAAAATACATGCAAGGATGAAAAAACCTGTGCATGTATGAAGTGAAATTATCGTATTACATATTCCATGGCTTACTTAAAGTTAAAACTTCAGCCATCTCCTTGCTTTTTAAACGTCCTTTTTTTCGGTTTTCCGCGCGTTCTGAACCGGTTGTGTGTAACCAATGTTCTTCCTCAGTTTCAGGAAGTACTTGTGGTACAGATGAAGGTTTTCCATCTTTTATTGCTACAAATGTAATAAAGCAAGTAGCAGCAATTCTACGCTCGCCTGCTAATAAATTTTCTGCAATTACTTTTACGAAAACTTCCATTGAAGATTTCCCTGTATAACATACGAATGCTTCATAACAAACAGAATCAGCTTGGTGAATTGGAGTTAAAAAATCAACTGAATCGATAGATGCTGTTACGCAATGTTTACGACTATGTCTTGCAGCCGCAATTGAAGCAATACTATCAATTTCTGCTAATAATTTCCCTCCAAAAAGTGTTTGGTGATTATTTAAATCGTTAGGAAAAACACGTGTTGTCTTAATTGCTTTAGATTCTCGCATGAATTTCTTTTCCATATATTCAGCCCCTATAGTCTGTTTTCAATCAGAATAATATGTGTACGCGGAGTACTCACATTAGATATTTAATGAAGTAAAGTGTATTCCAAAAGAGGATTATTTAAACTTCTGTATTTGTATTCATGTAACTGAAAGAAAATTTATTTTGTCTAAAATGTAGTGTAAAAGAGGATTCGCTTACATTGCAAGTGAAAAAGTAATGACTATGTATTTGTCATAGAAATTTTCTATCAGCCGTGTACCCATTCATGATAGAATCGTTTTGTTATGAATGGAAATAGAGGTGCAATGGACATATGAATCATATACAAACAAATTTTTCATCTTTCTTCAATAAAATTATAATCGGTGCGATGCTCGCATTTTTTGTTTATAGTTGTTGGGCAGCATTTGAGACAAGTAAGCAATTTTTTGGAGGAAGTACAACAAGTGTAACAATCATATTGGCAATTTTCGTCATACTCATTTTGTTAGTGGCATCAATACTACAATATCGTTTTACAGATAAACAATTTCTTATTTTTCTTATAAGTATATCTATAGTTGTGAGACTTAGTATGCTTTTATTTGTAGATGCTCCAATAATTGGTGATATGAAAGTGATGTATGAGTCTGCAAAGCAGATTGCAATTGGTAATAATATAGGGACTGTAACTCATTTGCCTTTTATTATATATGAGTCAGTAATTATTCGTATATTTGGTGATACAATATTCGCTTTACAACTATTTAATGTGTTATTTTGCGCAGGAACTGTATTTTTTATTTATCGTATTGCGGCAATGGTTTTTGGAGAAGAATGCGGTCGTATTGCTTCTATATTTTATGCTCTGTATATTCCAAATATATTTATGAGTTCCGTATTAACTCCTGAGTCACTTGCAATATTTTTATTTTATTTTGCTTGTTACATACTTTTATATAAAGGATTAGATCATCCTTATATGTGGGTGTTTTCAGCGATTTTATTTGCATTTAGTAATATGATTTTCCCAATGGGATTATTTCTTCCTATTTTTATCGCTGTATATGTATTATTAATTGAAGTGTTTCAATCAGCAACGAAACAAAAGGTGTTACTAAAGATGATAGGGATACTTATTCTATTTTATAGTGTTCATTTTGGTGTGAATTATGGAATTAAGACAATGGGAATGTCACAATATACGATTTCGAATGAGGCGTATGTTCAATCGGTCTTAATTGGCAAAACACAACATGAGGAAAAAATGCCGAAAAATCAAAGTGTAACAGAGCATATTGGTCAAAAGTTAAAAGAGATTGAGGGAGAAAGGTTTAAACTTTTAGAACCGATGATAAATCAGTTTTCAGATGAGGGGATAAATTCTATTCTTTTCAAATGTGAAAAACTGATATATATAGCCGTAACATTGTTTATGGCCATAGCTCTATTACACTTCCTTATTAAGAAACAACAAAATGAGGGATATATGTTGTTCTTGTTTTTAATTAGTGGCTACGTATTGTTAAGACTCTTCCAAGTAGATGTGGCGTATTACAATATAATTATGCCAGCACTGTTTATTTTGCAGAGCTTTGGTGTTTATATGAGTTATATGTATTGTCAAAAAATATTTTTCAGAAAATAAAAAGAATCCATTCTGGATTCTTTTTTTGATGGAATATGAAATTTAGTAGTCAGTGCAGATAGAGAGTACGCCTGACCTGAATTTTATCCCGCTATTTGCCGGGCAGTAAGACCCCCACCCAAAAATTCAGCGAAAACAAAGAAGTTAGGTGGGGGGGCGGGCTGCCCGTAAAAGCCCGATTGGTGAGGTCTGATTAAAGTTTCACTTTATCTTATCGGTTTAGTTCTAGTTGTAAATTATCGGCTGTTAGGGCCATTTTTGAGGAATCATCTTGAATCCCTTTCATTACTTGTGAAATAGCTTGTAGCTCATGTTCAATTTTTTTATTCTGTTCTTTTGAGTTAGACATATCTTTTACAATTTCTTGGAAGTATTGATCTGTGGCCGACATACTATCTGTTCCTTCTGATACGAGAGAACTAATTTGTTTCACGGAAGACGAGACACGGGTAATTTGCTCATTTGTTTTTTCAACGAGCTTTGTAACGTTAAATATAGATTCCTTCGTTTGCTCTGATAATTTTCGGATTTCACCAGCAACAACAGAAAAACCTTTACCAAATTCTCCAGCACGTGCAGACTCAATAGCAGCATTTAATGCGAGTAAATTTGTTTGCTCCGCAATCGATTTAACGATATCTATGATTTCATTAATTTTGTTGGAAATATCGAGAAGTTCATGAGTATCTGTAATAATCGTTTCCATATTCATTTGAATAGATCCCATTCGTTTGTTTTGTTGGTTTAATTGTTCTTTCCCTTTATTCGCTTTTTCTTCAGATGTTGTAGCTAATGATGTACCTGTTTTAGCGATTTCTACAATAGTTTCAGATTTAGCGGTTAGTTTTTGAATAGAAGAACTTGTTTTTTCAGATACGGCAGCTAGTTCTGTTGCAATATGCGTAATTGTCATAGCAGTTAGTTCTTTTTCTTTCTCGTGCCCTTTTTGTATTCTTTCATATTCAGATTCATAAGCTGCAAGAACAAGTTCTTGTTCAAGAGTGAATAATTTATTTATGACATTTATAGAATAGGAAAAATCATCGATTGTTGTTATTTTTGTTTGCAAAATCTTAATGATAGAGCGGAATAATTCTTGATAAGCAGCAGTATACCATTTTCGATGTAAACCAATTTGTACATGTCTTTTGGCAATCCTAACACGCTGTTCAATAAAATCTTCATGCATATTGCCGCTGAATAATTCTTTAATGTGTGTTTTTAAAGTTTGTTTTAATTTTGGAATAGAGCTGTAACGTTCAATAATAGTAATTAAATTAGGTTGTTTTGTAATGTTGGCATAGAATTTTTCAGTAATCCAATCTATTTCTGCATAAATAAAAGGCTGTAGTACTTTGACAACTTGTAAATCTTCTTTTGAAATATGTAGCATATCCATTTGGATTTTTAGTTCAGAATTAGTAGGGACATTAAAAGTTATTTGTTGGTCCTTACTTAATTCAAGTATACTGGCGTTTGTTTTATTAATATTTTTTTTGAAAACCCCAAGCATCATTCTTCCCCCTGTTTATAAAACGTTTTCAATTTTAAAACTAATATAGAGTAATTACTCTATATTAGTTTGTAGAATAGTATATAAATTAAGAGAATTCTAGATAGAATTCTCTTAATGGCCTTTATTAATTTTAGCATGTGTTTTAAAGAAAACAGGGAAATGCACATTATATATTACAGTGACGACACGAATAACGAATGTTACTAATAAACAAACATAGAAAGCTAATACGTGCGCCCCCATTGCATGTGTGATTAGGAAGCTAATTGCTCCTAAGATAGAAGCGATTGCGTAGATCTCTTTTCGGAATACGTAAGGGATATCTTGAGCACAAATGTCACGCAAAATACCGCCTCCAATACCTGTAATGACTCCCATTGAAACAACTAGAAATGAGGCGTCAACATGATGTGACATTGCCGCATTTGCACCAATAGCTGTAAAAACGCCTAAGCCTACAGCATCAGAAAGCATAATAACGACTTGAAGTTTATTGATGCGCTCAAAAAACATACAAGTAAATAATGCTGATAATACACTTACGAAAAAGTAAATGGGCTTTACAAATGCGACAGGGGGCAGGTTACCAATCATAATATCACGAATAATACCGCCGCCGAGCGCAGTAGCTACAGCTAAACAAAGGACACCAAATAAATCTAAATCTTTTTTTAAACCAACTAATGTACCAGAAATGGCAGCGGCGATAATGCCAAGAAACGTAAATATATCGATTAATAACATGGCCTTAATCCCTTCCTCTTAAAGATGTTCCAGAGAAAAAATATACACTAAAGTATTGGAAATAACAATTACTTTTCGTTACATGTAGAAAAACGGATGAAATACATAAAGAAAGCGTTTGAAAATGTTTGGAAAGTAGCCATAAATTAATTTGAAAAAGATATGAAAAGATTAATTTCACATTTTTTGATGTTACCTATTTGGTAAAATGTTACAATAGTAGGTGCGTTGGTTTATATTTGTATAAAATGATAAAAAAATATGTATATACTGACAAAAATAAGGGGATGGTTGTTAGATAGCTTTTGTAAAAATAGGGGAGTATAGCTAAAGGACAGTAATTTCTATTACTGATTAATACTTGTCCTGGCTAGTTTTAGCTGGAAAAATAGTTCTAGATTTGAATATGAGTTATGTTATAATTGCTAGGTGTGTTTGAACGATAAAAAATTATGATTAAAAGATAATGTTAAGATTTTGTATGGAGGTCTTGGAATGTTAGCAAATCAAGCTAGGGTTAGATTTGAGCATTTTTTGCTCTTTTTTATTATTTTACAGCCTGTTTTAGATTTATTAACGTCTCTTAGCATCACTTTATTAAAATCAAATGCTACCGTTGGAATTTTAGTGAGATTCCTTATTATGGCTGTTGGTGGTATTTACATTTTAATTCAGGCAAAAGAGAAGGAAAATAGAAAGTTTTTAATTTATCTTATATTATTAGCTGGAGTTTTAGGAATAGGATTTATTAATAACAAAGTAGTTAAAAATCCTATTGTACTTAGTGAAGAAGTTAAATTCGTTGCGAAAGCATTATATATATATATTATGCTGGGATCATACATTTTAGCTTTAAAATCATTGAAAAAGACAGTTAATATTAGTGATAAGGTTCGAAATAGTATTGTATATTCTACATTAATCATTAACGCAATTATGGTTATTTCTATTTCAACATCTACTGATTTTGGTAGTTATGAATGGATGAAGGTTGGTTCTCGAGGTTGGTTCTATGCAGGGAATGAACTAGGTTCAATCTTAGCTATTATTTTCCCTATTGTGGTACTATATTCTATTCAAAAAACAAAGAGCTGGAAACACATTTTATATTGGATTCCATCACTTTTAATGATTTACTCATTAATTCAAGTTGGTACAAAAGTAGGAATGGGCTCAATTGGTGCTACGTTAGCAGCAGCAATCGGGATCATTGTACTACAATTATTATTTAATAGAAAAAATCCGAACAAAAAATCTCTTGCGCTTAACGCAGTAATTGCTGTTGTCCTATTAGCTGGTGTAGTTGGAACGTTTAAACAAACGCCATTAGCGCAAAATATGGGTATTCACAATAATTATTTATCAGAGCAAAATGTGGCACAACAAGGTCAAAAAGAACAAGAAATTAAAGAGAAGCTGAAAAAAGAGCAAGAACTTAAAGCAAAAGAAGAAAATCATCATAAAGTTGAAAAGCCAGAAGAAAAGGCGAAGATAGAAGAGGAAGTTAAGAAAGAGCTTGAGAAAGAACAAAAGAAAGAAAATCAAGAAAATCTTATCTTCAGCGGACGTCAAGTATATGAAGAAAGACATAAGCAGTTCTTTAAAGAAGCGCCATTGTCACAAAAATTACTAGGAATGGGCTATGCAGGTAACTTTAAATATAATGAACAAAAGCAGCCAGATCCAAAGCTAATCGAAATGGACTTCCATGATTGGTTTTATGATTTTGGAATTATTGGTTTTGCATTATTAATGATTCCATTTATTTATTACGGGCTAAGAATCCTACTAGCATTTGCTACGAGATTTAAGGACATATTTAATATAAAATATGGAATGATTGCAGCAAGCTTATTGTTAGCATTAGGTATTGCTTATATTGCAGGACATATTTTAACAGCACCAGGAGTTGGGATTTACTTTGTAGTGGTGTTAGCTTATCTAATAGTAGACCTAGAAATTGAATGATAAAAATAAAAGCTAACTTTTGTTAGCTTTTATTTTTTAGTACAGTAAAATAAAAATAGATGGAAACGTAGCGAGGATTTAAAGGAGGAAAAAATATGAGAATATTGCATATGAATGCAGGAGCAGAAGATGGGGGAGGGAAAACACATATTATTTCACTTCTCGATCAGTTTCCAACTGGTGAAGTAGAATTAGCAGTATTTGAAGATGGAATTGTTGCGAAGGAAGCAAGGGAGTTAGGGATAAAAGTCCATGTGTTTTCACAAAAATCGCGCTATGATTTATCCATTTTAAAGAATATAAGTGAATTTATTAATAACGAAAAATTTGATGTAGTCCATACACATGGTCCTAGGGCTAATTTCTATGTTTCTCTAATGAAAAAGAGAATAAATGCAAAATGGGTAACGACTATTCATAGTGATCCATTTCAAGACTTTACTAAACAAGGCTTAAAAGGTTGGATTTTTACGAAATTAAATTTGAAAGCCTTAAAAAATATAGATTTATTTTTTGTTGTAACAAATAGATTGAAAAAAAGCTTGGCAGCATTAGGTATTTCAAATGAAAAGATGCATGTTATTTATAATGGAATTGAATACGATAAGGAAAAAGCAGAAGGCTATAATAAAAAAGAAATGTTCAATATTGATGAAGATGTATTTACAGCAATCCAAGTAGCACGATTACATCCTGTCAAAGGACATGAAGTTTTATTCGATGCGTTACAACAAACAAAATTAGAGAAAATTAAAGTATTATTAGTTGGCGATGGCCCGTTAGAAGAAAATCTAAAGTCATTAGCTACTGAAAAAGGGATTAACGATAAAGTTGAGTTTTTAGGACATCGTCAAGATGTAAAACAATTATTTGCGTCGTCACATGTAAATTTATTAACCTCCCATAGTGAAGGGTTCCCACTAGTTTTATTAGAAGCGGCAAATCAACGCGTACCATCAATTGTGACTAGGGCTGGAGAAATTGAGCCATTAATCGTAGATGAAACTTACGGATGGATTGTGCCAACAGGTGATGGAAAGGCATTAGCCTTAGCTTTAGAAGAGGCGTATGATAAGTGGAAGACCGGAGAGTTAGCAGCAATGGGTAAACATATTTATGAGCATGCTACTATGGACTTCTCACTTCAAAAACTATATGACGATACAAAAGAAACATATAAGCAATTAATAGCGAAAAACCTGTAATGATAGAGGGGATAGTTAATTATGGCAGTACAAACAGTTGATATTCTAGGCGTTCCTTTCTCTACAATGACAATGGATGAAACGGTTCAGTATTTAAAAGAACAACTAGAAGCGGAGCAAAATCATACGTTTCAGGTAGTAACAGCAAATCCTGAAATTGTTATGTGCGCAAAAAAGGATGAAAAGTTCTATCAAACATTATTGAATACAGATTTAATTACACCTGATGGTATTGGGGTTGTAAAGGCAAGCGGTATGCTTGGTACACCTTTAAAAGAACGTGTAGCAGGTTTTGATTTAATGTGTAATTTACTTGCGAAGTTATCAGAAGAGAATAAACCAGTATCTGTTTTCTTATTAGGTGCAAAGCCGCATGTTGTACAAGCTGCAGCAGATCATTTAACAAAGACATATTCAGCTGTATCCATCGTGGGGACACAAGATGGTTATTTTAAACAAGAAGATGAAGAGGATATTATTTCTCGCATTCAAGAAGCAAAACCAGATTTATTATTTGTTGCACTTGGTTTTCCAAGACAAGAGAACTTTATCCAAAACAATAGACATCGTTTAGAAACGAAAATGGCTGTTGGAGTAGGCGGAAGTTTAGACGTATGGGCTGGAGAAGTAAAACGTGCACCAAAATGGATTCAAGCGATTCATTTAGAGTGGTTTTATAGATTATGCAGTAATCCAACACGCTGGCGTCGTCAGTTAGTACTAGCGGAATTTTTAAAAGAGGTAATGCGTTCGAAAAAGTAGCGAAATATCGCTACTTTTTTTATTTGTCTATTTTTGATAAATTGAAACTTTAATCAGTGGGGGCATTCCCCATTGATTATCAGCCCTCACCAGTCGGGAGTTTTACTGCCCTCAAATTGCGGGATAAACATTTTATTTTTTGGGAATGATGAAGGAGAATTTTTTACACGAAAGTATTTTACTTATACAATTCACACATGTAAAATGATGTGTAAAGACACCTGTGTGAGGAGGACTTCTAGTGGGCAAGGTAAAAGAAATTTCGAAGCGAAAACTACTCGGTATAGCTGGGCTTGGATGGCTATTTGATGCAATGGATGTTGGAATGCTTTCATTTGTAATGGTAGCCCTGCAAAAGGATTGGGGATTAACGAGCCAGGAAATGGGCTGGATAGGTAGTATTAACTCAATCGGTATGGCAGTAGGAGCGCTTATTTTTGGGATACTATCAGATAAAATAGGGCGAAAATCAGTCTTTATTATTACATTATTATTATTTTCTATCGGTAGTGGTTTAACTGCGTTAACGACGACACTCGCGATGTTTCTCGTTTTACGCTTTATAATTGGTATGGGGCTTGGTGGAGAGCTTCCGGTTGCCTCTACACTAGTATCAGAGAGTGTTGAAGCGCATGAGCGCGGGAAAATTGTTGTGTTATTAGAAAGTTTTTGGGCAGGTGGATGGCTAATTGCAGCTCTTATCTCGTATTTTGTTATTCCGAAATATGGTTGGGAAGTTGCGATGGTATTGAGTGCAGTTCCAGCACTATATGCTTTATATTTAAGATGGAATTTACCGGATTCCCCAAGGTTCCAAAAAGTTGAAAAAAGGCCATCTGTTATTGAAAATATAAAATCAGTTTGGTCAGGGGAATATCGTAAAGCAACAATTATGCTATGGATTCTATGGTTTTGTGTTGTCTTTTCCTATTATGGAATGTTCCTTTGGTTACCTAGTGTAATGGTATTAAAAGGATTTAGTTTAATAAAAAGTTTCCAATACGTACTTATTATGACGTTAGCTCAATTACCAGGGTATTTCACTGCTGCTTGGTTTATTGAACGTCTTGGTCGTAAGTTTGTTTTAGTTACGTATTTAATCGGTACAGCATGCAGTGCTTACTTGTTTGGAGTGGCAGAGTCATTAACAGTATTAATCGTAGCAGGTATGTTACTATCCTTCTTTAATTTAGGTGCTTGGGGTGCATTATACGCTTATACACCTGAACAGTATCCAACGGTTATTCGTGGTACAGGTGCAGGGATGGCAGCGGCATTCGGTCGTATTGGTGGTATTCTTGGGCCATTATTAGTAGGATACTTAGTTGCTTCGCAGGCTTCATTATCACTAATATTTACGATTTTCTGCGGATCAATTTTAATTGGTGTAGTTGCTGTAATTGTACTTGGGCAAGAAACGAAGCAACGAGAATTAGTATAAAGTGAAATTTTAATCAGTGAGAGTTATACTGCATATAAATAACGGAATAAAAGGCAGGGGGAACCGTGAGGATTCCCTTTTTTCTGTTTTTTTAGATAAATAATGGTATAGTAAGAAAAAGGGATTATTTCTTATAAAAGCGAATGTATACAACAGGACATATGGACAAAGAATTAGGTGGTTGAAGAAATGAAAATTTTACTGATCATGGAAGAGGCAGAAGAGAGAAGAGAGTTAGTTGAAAATTTCACTGAAAATATGAGAAATGTAGAATGTTTTGAAGCAAAGACAGGAACAGAATCTTTATTTATGATGAAAAAACATATACCAGACTTTGTTTTTTTAAGTTCCAAATTACTAGATGGTACTGGTTTTGAATATGCAAGTTTATTACGAGAAATAAATTGCTATACAAAATTTATTTTTGTAGGTGAAAACATAGAAGAATCTATTACAGCTTTCCGTTTCCAAGCATTTTATTATTTATTACGACCATTTCGTGAAGAAGACTTACAATTTCTTTTATATAAAATAGGCAAAGAACAAGGTGAGAAAGCAAAGAGTTATTTGCGAAAACTACCGATAGAAAGTCAAGAGGGTATACGATATATTCTTCCAGAAGATATCGTATATGTAAGTAAAAATAAAGAAAATAAAACTGTTTCAATTTACACAACGAATAATCAGTATATTTCAACATATACACTTCAAGAATTAGAAAATAAGCTAAATGTATATGATTTTTTACGTGTACATAAAAGCTATTTAATTAATATGTTATATGTAAAAGAACTGAAACCTTATTATAATGGCACATATAATTTGTATTTAGATAGGTATGATGAGCAACCGATTCCAGTTAGTCGTAATTATGTAAAACGCCTTCGAAATAACATTGAATTATAGCAGGTAATGAGAGTATTTTGACATGATAAACTGAAAATCCTTCATGATAAGGAGGATTCAAGTTAAATATTCAGAAAATTTAGTACAATCTCCACTAAGAAATAGTATTGGGGGAATTGTATGTGAAGACATTGAAATCAATCTTACTTTGGGGTGTTATTACAGCAGTAGGAGCAGGTGCTTTTGGAGTAATAGCCTTATCACAAGGTGAAACTATTAATGCTGTATGGCTCTTAGTAGCTGCCGTATGTGTATATGCAGTTGCTTATCGCTTTTATAGTAGATTTATAGCGAGAAAAGTTTTTAATTTAGATAATAATCGACAAACACCAGCCCATACATTAAACGATGGGAAAGACTATGTTCCAACAAATAAGTGGGTATTGTTTGGACATCACTTTGCAGCGATTGCTGGGGCGGGACCTTTAGTAGGACCAATTTTAGCAGCACAAATGGG
This sequence comes from Bacillus cereus, assembly GCF_002567495.1. Lineage (GTDB taxonomy): Bacteria > Bacillota > Bacilli > Bacillales > Bacillaceae_G > Bacillus_A > Bacillus_A cereus_AQ. The sequence continues at coordinate 20,560 of NZ_NVAP01000054.1, forward strand.
ATATTTACCAGGGACCATTTGGATTATTGTTGGGGTAGTTGTCGCGGGAGCTGTCCAAGATTTTGTCATTTTATTTGCTTCGATGAGGCGTAATGGTAAATCGTTAGGAGAAATGATTAAGGATGAGATTGGACCTGTTACAGGACTAATTGCAATGATAGGTATTTTAGGAATTATGATTATTTTATTAGCGGTATTAGCATTAGTCGTAGTAAAGGCACTGATCGGAAGTCCTTGGGGAATGTTTACGATAGCAGCAACGATTCCTATCGCTATTTTAATGGGAGTTTATATGCGCTATATTAGGCCTGGTCGTGTTGGAGAAGGATCAGTAATTGGTATTATCCTACTTATCCTATCTCTTATTGGAGGACAGTATGTAGCAGAAAATCCAACGCTTGCAAGTATGTTCACATTTAGTGGTGAAACAATTGCTATTATGCTTATTGTATATGGATTTATTGCATCTGCATTACCAGTTTGGATGTTATTAGCGCCACGTGATTATTTAAGTACATTTTTAAAAGTTGGAACAATTGTTGGATTGGCGATTGGTATTTTAATTGTAGCACCCGATTTACAAATGCCAGCAGTTTCGCAATTTATTGATGGAACGGGTCCTGTTTTCTCCGGTAATTTATTCCCGTTCTTATTTATTACGATTGCCTGTGGTGCAGTCTCTGGATTCCATGCTCTTGTTTCATCAGGTACGACGCCAAAAATGATTGAACAAGAGGGACATGCACAGCCAATTGGTTATGGAGCAATGTTAATGGAGTCGTTTGTAGCAGCGATGGCAATGATTGCAGCTTGTGTATTAACACCAGGAACTTATTTTGCGATTAATAGTCCGGCGGCGCTTATTGGTACGGATGTATCGCAAGCAGCTCAAGTTATTTCTTCATGGGGATTTGCTATTACACCAAATGAACTAAAAGATCTTGCTGTAAACGTTGGAGAGCAAACTATTTTATCACGTACAGGTGGTGCACCAACATTAGCGATAGGTATGGCATATATTTTTTCACAAGTAATAGGTGGAACGGCAATGATGGCATTTTGGTATCATTTTGCTATTCTCTTTGAAGCACTATTTATTTTAACAACGATTGATGCAGGAACACGTGTAGGACGATTTATGATTCAAGATATTTTAGGGCATGTATATAAGCCGTTTGCAAAAACGGATTCTACATTAGCGAACGTAATAGCCACAACATTATGTGTATTAGGATGGGGATACTTTTTATATCAAGGGGTAGTAGATCCGCTCGGTGGGATTAATACATTATGGCCACTTTTCGGTATTGCAAATCAAATGTTAGCGGGCATTGCATTATTACTTGGAACGACAATTTTGTTCAAAATGGGGAAAAAGGCGTATGTTTGGGTGACACTTATTCCAACTGTAGGATTGCTTATTGTAACAATGACAGCTGGTTATCAGAAGCTATTTCATGAAAATCCTAAAATCGGATTTCTATCTCATGCGAAGGTATTTCAGGGAGCGTTAGATGAAGGGAAAGTGTTAGCGCCAGCTAAAAATGTTGCTCAAATGAAGCAAATTATTTTTAATGATTATATCGATGCAGCACTTTGTGGGATTTTTATGATAGTTGTAATTGCTGTGTTAATCTCTGCACTTCGAATTTGGATTCAAGTATTAAGAAATAAGCCGATGCCGTTAAAAGAGGCACCATATATTCCAAGAGATGAAAGTGAGTCGAGGAACTATGCTTAAAAAGCTGTGGCAAGTATGGAGAGAAAGGAAGCGCTTTATTAGTTTACTCGTTGGGGTACCAAGTTATGAAGTATATGTAGAGCATATGCAAAAGAATCATCCAGAAGAAGAAATTGTATGTCAAAGGCAGTTTTTTGCTGAGGCACAAGAAGCGAGATTTAACGCAAAGGGTGGAAAAATATCACGCTGTTGTTAATGAAAAAAGGGCGAAAACTCGCCCTTTTTATTTTTTTGCTGTTTCACGTGGAACAGCAAAAAATAAACAAAAAACTTTGGGAATTATAGGTATTTCGTATACAATAAAGTAAGGAAAGGGATAGATAGAAAAGTAGGGAGATTATTTTATGTTAAGGGACTTATTTGTAAATACAACAATTATTCTTTCCTTTATTTTTGTTGGAGGTCAGCTTTTAAGGGACAAGCCGTTAAAAGAAGGGTTCTCTTTTGGGCAGAAATGTATAGTAGGTATTTTTACTGGGATATTAGGTATATTACTCATGTATTTCGGTGTTCATGTTGATACTATCCTATTAGATTTGCGCTACTTAGCTGTCATTCTGGCTGTTATAATTGGAGGACCGATAGCGAGTTCTATAACTGTTGGTATGATTTTAGTAGTTAGACTATTATTTATGGATTATTCATTAGCTTCTCAAGTGGCCTTTTATACAATCATTGCGATAGGAATAGGTAGCATCTTTATTTCGCGCATGAAGCTTTCTTTAGGAGAAAAGTGGGTATGGTTACACACATATATTTTATCTATTCTAATCCCAGCGCTATATATATGGTTAATTAAGGACATCCACGTAGTGGGATTATATTTAATTTCTAGTATTATTACAGGTTACATAACATTCATAAGTGCAAACTATGTTTTGCAATCCAATGAGTTATTTCAAACGATGAAGCAATATGCAACGGTAGACGCATTGACAAGCCTAGGAAACGTAAGGCAGTTTGATTTAGAGATGAATCGTCATATTAGTAATAAACATCTGAAAGATGATTCACTTTGTTTACTACTTATAGATATTGATCACTTTAAGCATGTAAATGATACGTATGGGCATCCGGCAGGAGATGAAGTGCTAAAACAAGTAGGGCGTATTTTACGAGAAATGTCAGCATTTCCGGATTTGGTTTTTCGAAAGGGTGGAGAGGAGTTTGCGCTTTTGATACCAAGGAAGGGATTAGCTTATGGAATGCGTATTGGGGAACAAATTCGTACAGCTGTTGAAAGACATTCATTTCAATTGTTAGACGGAACGAAAATAAAAATTACAGTTTCGGTAGGTATTTCAGAGTATGAAGAATCACCGGAGCAATTTATTCAAGCAGCGGATGATGCGTTATACTATTCGAAACGAAATGGTAGAAATCAGGTCAGTTCGGCATCGTAAAGGTAAGATGACCGGAAGATATAAAGGTTACTAAAAAACACTCACAGAGGCAATGTATGAACTCCGTGAGTGTTTTTATTTATATATTAGACAAGTTCTTTTGATACAACGAATTTACGATATGCACCATGGTGAGTTGGACCTACGTATTCGTTAATTTTGAATGAGTAACGAATGGCAGCTGTGATGAATTCTTTAGCAGTTTTTACTGCTTCTTTCACAGGTTTTCCTTTTGCAAGTTCTGCTGTAATCGCAGCAGAATATGTACAACCTGCACCGTGTGTATTTGTAGTATCGATTTTTTCTGATTCTAGAAGATCGAATGTTTCTCCATCATATAGGACGTCGATTGCAGTTTCCGTACCAAGTTTGCTACCGCCTTTAATTAAGACGTATTTCGCACCTAAAGCGTGGATTTTTTTCGCTGCTTCTTTCATATCCTCAAGAGAATTAATTTTTACGCCACTTAATTGGTAAGCTTCAAATAAGTTTGGTGTTACAACTAATGCTTTTGGAACAAGAACGTCACGTAAGCAATCATTCGTTTCAGGATGTAATGCTTCATCAGCACCTTTACATACCATAACAGGGTCAACTACTACATTTTTGAAATTATGTTTTTCGATTGTTTCAGCAACCATTTCAATAATTTCTACTGATCCAAGCATACCCGTTTTTAAAGCATCTACGCCAACGCCCTCAATTGTCGTTTCTAATTGTGGTTTTAATGTAGAAGCTGGGATTGGGAATACGTTATGTGCCCAACCGTTATGTGGATCCATCGTTACGATTGTCGTAAGAGATGTCATTCCGTATACACCAAGTTCTTGGAATGTTTTTAAATCTGCTTGTATACCAGCACCACCACTTGTGTCAGAACCAGCGATAGTAAGTGCTTTATTTAATGTCATTATGAAAGCCCCCTCAGGTGATATAATGAAAACTATGTTTTCACCATTATATCAATGTTACGAATAAGTACAAAGTGAAAAGTAGATGATTTATTTGAGGAGCTATTTAAAATCTTGTATGTAGGAGACGAATTATGTTTCAAGAGAATCGTACAAATGAATTAGTTATATTAAAAGAAATTGCAGAAACATTAAATACATCAAATGATATGTATCATGTACTGCAAGCAGTGTTAGAAAAGTTGCTCAGTGTAACAGGTTTAACGACGGGCTGGATTTTTCTTGCGGATGAAAATGGAAAATATACAAAATTGATCGATTACCAGCTACCAGAGGCACTTACATATGAAAATAAACGCCCAATGTGTGAAGGTGAGTGTTGGTGTTTACGTGGCTTTGTGGATGGAAAATTAGAGCGAGCGGTTAATATAATTGAATGTAAAAGAATTAATAATGCAATTGAATATAATTGGGGAGATACAGAGGGAATTCTTCATCATGCTACGGTTCCTTTAAAGGCTGGAGGAGAGAAATTTGGTGTTTTAAATGTAGCGAGCCCAGGTAAAACACACTTTTCGGAAGAAGAATTAGTATTGCTCCAATCAGTTGCTTTCCAAATTGGGACGGCCTTAAAGCGAACAAAATTATATGAAAATGAAAAGCGAAGAGCACATTATTATGTGAAATTGGAGCGGTTTATTCAAGATTTAAAAATGATTCATAAGTTTAATGTATTACCTGAAAAAGTAGTAAATCATGTAGGTGAAGTATTTCAGTGGAATCAAGTAGCGTTTTTTATTAGGGAAGAAATAGAGTTATCCTTGCGAGCTTCTTATGGTCAGGAAGAGTTACAAGAGGGTGTAAGGGAAGTGGCCAAGAAGGCGTTAGAACAAGGTGAGCCAGCTCTATTAAAGCATCTACATGGAGCTGTTATTGCTACGCCAATACATATCCAAAATCATATATTTGGTGTTTTATGTGTTAGTTTAAATAATGGGGAATTTGATGTTAATACGATAGATGTAATTCAAGCATTATCGAACCACGTTTCGTTAATAATAGAGAATTTAAGATTAAACGAACAGCGCCGTGAACTTGTACGAATGGAAGAAAGGAATCGATTAGCAAGAGATTTACATGATTCTGTATCACAAAAGTTATTTTCATTAACTTTTATGACGAAAGGTGCTGAAGCTGTTTTAAAAGGCCAAAATGAAAAGGTCGATAGTTCCTTGCGTGAGATGCGTGAACTAGCGCAAGGGGCTTTAAAGGAAATGAGAACATTAATTTGGCAGCTTCGTCCAGCGGGATTAGAAAAAGGTTTATTACCAGCCTTAAAGCAGTACGGTGAAAATTTAGGATTGAAAATTAGAGAACAAGTTACAGGTGTTCGTGATTTACCGCGCGTAGTAGAGGAAGCGCTATGGAGAATTGGACAAGAAGCTTTAAATAACGTAAGTAAACATGCGAATGTCAGAGAAGCGACGATTTATTTGAAATTGACGGAGAAGAAAGTATCATTAGAAATAGTCGATCAAGGAAACGGATTTGTAGAAAAGGATATAAAAGAGAAGAAATCACTCGGCATGACTACGATGCGTGAAAGAGTAGAATTAATTGGTGGAACAATTAAAATTGTAAGTGATAAGAAAAGAACAAGTGTAAAAGTAAACGTACCATTATGATGTGAAAATGAGGGAAGTTTGTGAAAATAAAAGTATTGTTAGTTGATGATCATACAGTCGTTTTAAAAGGATTAGCATTTTTCTTAAGTACGCAAGAAGACTTAGCGTTAGTCGGAGAAGCGAATAATGGGAAAGAAGCATTAGTGAAAGTAGGGGAGACAAATCCTGATGTTGTACTAATGGATTTATATATGCCTGAAATGGATGGCGTTGAGGCGACAGCGTGTATTAAACAAGAATATCCGGATGTGAAAGTAATTGTATTAACTAGCTTTTCTGATCAGGCACATGTTTTACCAGCGTTAAGGGCGGGAGCAAGCGGCTATATTTTAAAAGATGTAGAACCAGATCAACTTGTTGAAGCTATTCGAAGCGCATATAAAGGTAATATTCAATTACATCCAGATATAGCAACTGCTCTTCTCTCTCAAACATTACCAGTGGAAGAAAAGGAAGAAGAACCTTCTATTCAAGTGGATGTGCTAACAGCGAGAGAAAATGAAGTGTTGCAGCTATTAGCAAAAGGGATGAGCAATAAAGAAATTGCTTCTGTTTTAGTTATTACAGAAAAAACGGTAAAAGCTCATGTAAGTAGTATTTTGAGTAAATTACATTTATCTGATCGCACGCAAGCGGCATTATATGCAGTGAAAAATGGAATTGTATAAGACAAAAGTCGTAAGACCTAGTTCGCCTTTAGAAGGTGGACTTTTTTTATGGAAAAATACGTCTATGTGAGGACGAAATTGTCTTGATATAAAGATAAAATATGTTTGTAAGCAACAAAACAACAATTACAAGGGATACCTTTTTGAAAGCATATAACAACATAAGAGAGCATATTAGGAGGAAGAAACAATGGCAACAGTTTTATTTGTAAAAGCAAACAACCGCCCAGCGGAACAAGCAGTTAGTGTGAAATTATACGAGGCATTTTTAGCAAATTATAAAGAAGCACATCCAAATGATACAGTAGTAGAACTTGATTTATATAAAGAAGAATTACCATACGTAGGCGTAGACATGATTAATGGTACATTCAAGGCAGGTAAAGGCTTTGATTTAACAGAAGAAGAAGCAAAAGCAGTAGCAGTTGCTGATAAGTATTTAAATCAATTCCTAGAAGCTGATAAAGTCGTTTTCGGCTTCCCATTATGGAATTTAACGATTCCAGCAGTGCTACACACATATATTGATTATTTAAACCGTGCTGGTAAAACGTTCAAATATACACCAGAAGGTCCGGTTGGCCTAATCGGAGATAAGAAGATTGCATTATTAAATGCGCGAGGCGGCGTATATTCAGAAGGTCCAGCAGCTGAGGTAGAAATGGCTGTTAAATACGTGGCAAGCATGATGGGCTTCTTCGGTGCAACAAACATGGAAACAGTAGTTATTGAAGGACATAATCAATTCCCAGACAAAGCAGAAGAAATCATTACTGCAGGTCTTGAAGAAGCAGCGAAAGTAGCAAGCAAATTTTAATTGAAATTATAATCGCCACTCAAAGAAACAGCATTAACGTTTATGTTAATGCTGTTTCTTTATATTTTCAGCTCGTCAGCAAGCTTTTCTAATTGATTTCGACCTTGTATATAATATGTTCGGCCTTCTTTTCTTAAATAATTTTGCTGGCAAAATTGGTTTAATACATATAAAAGATGACGATAGCTGACGTTCAAGTATTCCGAAGCCTCAGTATGCTTTTCTATATAACAATTATTTTGTTCTGTTAATAAGATAAATGCAGCTAATCGATTTTCAAAAGGATAACTGTAGTTTTTTGCGTAACTTTCTGTTCGGGCAATCGTTTTTTTACCGATAAATTTGCATAGATGTTGTAAAAAAGTTGCATCTCGTAATAAAAGATGCTGACATTCTTTAAGCGGAAGTGCTAAGCAAACGCAATCTTCTAGCACCTCAATGGATTTGGTGATATTTTCCACGCCTATTAATCCTAATTCTCCAATAAAGGATGGTGCTTGAATAAAATTAATTAATGAAACTTTCCCGTTTTTATGACTCATATATATTTTTGCTTTTCCAGAAATTAAGTAATAGAGATAAGGGAGATCATTTCCTTCGTTACATATCATTTCATTCTTTTGAAAAGAATGTAGTTCTACATATGGTAAGACATGAAAGGAAAAAAAAGTATGGAATTGGTGAGTTTTCATATATTGATAAATTTCTTCTTCATTTTTGTTGATTTTCATATTTTCACCCCCTATTTGAAGTATGAGATATCTCCTATTATTTTTACAAGAAGGAATGATACGATTTATGTAAATTTGTTTTTGTAGAAAAGAGAGTGTGAGGGGTTTATGAAAAAATATAACACATTGCTATTTGATGTAGACGATACATTATTAGATTTCCAAAAGGCTGAAAAAGTTGCTTTATGGATGCTCTTTGAAGAGAAGGGAATTCCTTTAACAGACGAGATAGAGGCTCGTTATAAAAAAATAAATAAAGGTCTTTGGGATGCTTTTGAAAAAGGCGAACTATCGCGCAATGAAGTTGTAAATATACGATTTTCTATGTTGTTTAAAGAGTATGGGGAAGAAGTAGATGGAATGTTATTTGAAAATAATTATCGTAGCTACTTAGAAGAAGGAAACCAACTCATGCAAGGTGCGTTTGAATTTATAAATCAAATTCAAGGGGAGTATGAGTTGTATATAGTAACAAATGGTGTTTCTAAGACGCAAGATAAACGTTTGCGTAATGCGGGTTTACATTCATTGTTTAAAGATGTTTTTGTTTCTGAAGATACAGGTTTTCAAAAGCCGATGAAAGAGTATTTTGATTATGTTTTTGAACGGATTCCTAACTTTGCACTTGAAGAAGGGCTAATTATTGGGGATTCATTAAGCGCCGATATTAAAGGTGGATATGTAGCAGGAATTGATACTTGTTGGTTTAACCCAGAAAGGAAATTAAATAGTAGTGGGATTATACCGACATATGAAGTGCATAATTTTGAAGAGTTATACGCTCTATTAAAACAGCATGTGTAATAAATAAGTGGTTGGGGTTTATGTTACAGTAATCGTTTTTTTTAAAGGTCTTTTTCGAGTTGATATGGAATATATTTCTTTTGTTGCTTTATATGAAACTTGTTGACATTTATTTTAGAACATTCAGAAAAACCAATTGACATTAGGAAATTATTGCTATAAAATCAACGGTAATTGCATAGTCTTATCAAGAAAAGGTGGAGGGACAGGCCCGATGAAACCTTGGCAACAGCCGTATAACGGAATTGTGCCAAATCCTGCAGGTAGTAATCCTGAAAGATAAGAAAGAGCCTTTAGAGCGTGTTTTCAAACTGCTCCTTTCTTGTTTTCAGGAAAGGGGCAGTTTTTTATTTTGTATAAAAGAAAGGAGAATGAGAGATGGGAGAATCATGGGGAAAAGGAACAATTTGTGTGCAAGGTGGCTATACACCAAAGAATGGTGAACCACGCGTTCTACCGCTGTATCAAAGCACAACGTATAAATACGATACGTCGGATGATCTAGCGGCATTATTTAACTTAGAGGCAGAAGGTTATATTTATACGCGTATTGGGAATCCCACACTAGCTGCATTTGAACAAAAGTTATCAGATTTAGAAGGCGGCGTGGGAGCTGTTGCAACAGCTTCTGGGCAGGCGGCCATTATGCTAGCAGTTTTAAATATTTGTAGTAGTGGAGATCATCTGCTTTGTTCTTCAACAGTTTACGGAGGAACGTTTAATTTATTTGGAGTAAGTTTACGTAAGCTTGGCATTGATGTTACGTTCTTTAATCCCAATTTAACAGCAGATGAAATTGCGGCACTTGCTAATGATAAGACGAAACTCATCTATGCAGAATCGTTAGGAAATCCAGCAATGAACGTTTTAAATTTCAAAGAATTTTCAGATGCAGCCAAAGAGCTGAAAGTACCTTTTATCGTTGATAATACATTAGCGACTCCTTATTTATGCCAGGCGTTTGAACATGGAGCAAATATTATTGTTCATTCTACGACGAAATATATTGATGGTCATGCAAGCTCTTTAGGTGGCATTGTAATTGACGGAGGAAATTTTGATTGGACAAACGGAAAATATCCTGAGCTTGTTGAACCAGATCCGAGTTATCACGGCGTAAGCTATGTTCAAAACTTTGGGGCAGCAGCTTATATTGTGAAAGCACGTGTTCAGTTATTAAGAGACTATGGAAATTGTATGAGCCCATTCAATGCATATATTAGCAATATTGGCTTAGAAACACTGCATTTACGAATGGAGCGTCATAGCGAAAATGCTCTCGCAGTTGCCAAGTGGCTTGCTAACCATGAACGTATTGAATGGGTGAATTATCCGGGGTTAGATAGTAATGAAAATTACTCGTTAGCACAAACATATTTGAAAAAGGGTGCTAGTGGTGTTTTAACATTCGGCATTAAAGGTGGATTAGAAGCAGCGAAAGAATTTATCGCAAATGTAAAACTAGCAACACTCGTAACACATGTAGCTGATGCACGAACTTGTGTCATACATCCTGCTAGTACGACGCATAGACAATTAAGTGCTGAAGATCAGCGTCTAGCTGGTGTTACATCTGATTTAATTCGTTTATCGGTTGGTATAGAAGATGTTTCTGATATTATTGCAGACTTAGAAGTAGCATTAGTCGGAGGCAAACAACATGCCGATCATAATTGATAAAGATTTACCAGCTCGCAAAGTGTTGCAAAAAGAAAATATTTTTGTAATGACGAAGGAGCGAGCAGAAACACAAGATATACGTGCATTGAAAATTGCTATATTAAATTTAATGCCAACGAAGCAAGACACAGAGGCGCAATTACTTCGCTTAATTGGAAATACACCGTTGCAATTAGATGTTCATTTACTTCATATGGAATCACATTTATCTCGTCATGTAACGCAAGAACACTTAACAAGCTTTTATAAAACGTTTCGTGATATTGAAAGTGAAAAGTTTGATGGGCTCATTATTACAGGAGCACCAGTGGAGACTCTTGCTTTTGAAGAGGTAGATTATTGGGAAGAGCTTAAATATATTATGGAGTATTCAAAAACGAATGTAACATCTACGCTTCATATTTGCTGGGGGGCACAGGCGGGCTTGTATTATCATTATGGTGTTCCAAAGTATCCCCTTAAGGAAAAAATGTTTGGTGTATTTGAACATGAAGTTTGCGAGAAACATGTGAAATTGTTACAAGGTTTTGATGAGTTGTTTTTTGCCCCGCATTCTCGTCATACAGAAGTACGAGAGAGTGATATTAGAGGGGTGAAAGAATTAACATTGTTAGCAAACTCTGAAGAAGCTGGTGTTCACCTTATTATTGGGCAAGAAGGAAGGCAAGTTTTTGCCCTCGGACATAGTGAATACAGTTGTGATACGTTAAAGCAAGAATACGAACGGGATTGCCAAAAAGGGTTAAATATTGATGTGCCAAAAAATTATTTTAAACATGATAATCCAGATGAAAAGCCGCTTGTTAGGTGGAGGAGTCATGGGAATTTATTATTCTCTAATTGGCTGAATTATTACGTGTATCAAGAAACCTCTTATGTATTGTAAAAAAAGATTGTGTAACATGTGGCAACGTTTTCTTTGTAAGGATTACTCTTTATTTTTCCGAATGTTCAAAATACATTGTTTTTCAGATTTTTTACTCATATAATTTCATCTAAACACAATTTTTGAGGGGTGGACAGTATTATGAAAGAAATTCAAGTTGGTCTATTAGGTCTTGGGACAGTTGGTAGCGGTGTAGTTCGTATTATTACAGATCATCAAGAACGACTCATACACCAAGTAGGTTGTTCAGTGAAGGTAACGAAAGTATTAGTACAAAACATTGAGAAAGAGAGAGAGGTAGAGGTACCTTCTACTCTATTAACACAAAATGCAAATGAAATTTTAGATAATCCAAATATTGATGTTGTCATCGAAGTGATGGGCGGCATTGATGATGCAAAGGCATATATTTTACAAGCTTTACAAAGTGGGAAGCACGTTGTGACTGCAAATAAAGATTTAATGGCGTTACACGGAGCTGAATTATTAGCGGTAGCAAAGGATAATAAGGCTGATCTGTTTTATGAAGCAAGTGTAGCCGGAGGAATTCCGATTTTACGAAGTATCGTAGAAGGACTTTCTTCAGATCTTATTACGAAAGTAATGGGAATTGTAAATGGAACGACAAATTTTATTTTGACGAAAATGTCAGACGAAGGGAGAGCATATAACGACGTGTTAAAAGAAGCCCAACAACTTGGATTTGCAGAAGCAGATCCAACATCAGATGTAGAAGGTTTAGATGCAGCAAGAAAAATGACGATTTTAGCTACTCTTGGTTTCTCTACAAATGTAGAGCTTGGAGATGTGAAAGTAAAAGGAATTACTTCTATTACAGCAGAAGATATTGAATATAGTAAGAGTTTAGGCTATACAATTAAATTAATTGGTCTTGCAAAGCGAGATGGCGAGAAATTAGAGGTCACAGTTGAGCCAACTTTACTTCCAAATGCACACCCTCTTGCGGCAGTGCAAAATGAATATAATGCTGTCTATGTGTATGGTGAAGCGGTAGGAGAAACGATGTTTTATGGTCCGGGAGCAGGAAGCTTGCCAACAGCGACAGCTGTTGTTTCTGACCTAGTTGCTGTAATGCAAAATATTAGGCTAGGTGTAAACGGAAATAGTGCGGTAGTCCCGCAATATCAAAAGGTACTAAAAGAGCCAGATGAAATTATTGTGAAAAAGTTTTTAAGACTTCATGTGAAAGACGAAATTGGTGTGTTTGCAAAAATTACATCATTGTTCTCTGAGCGCGGTGTTAGTTTTGAAAAGATTATTCAAATGCCACTTGAAGAGAAAGGGAAAGCAGAAATCGTAATTGTAACGCATCGTGCTTCTCTTGCGGATTATGAGTACATTCTACATACATTGCAATCGTATGAAGAAATAGATTGTGTGAAAGCAAACTATCGAATTGAAGGAGATGCTAAGTAGTATCTTTTATCATAAAGTGACACTTTAATCAGTGGGGGTGTCCATCCCCCGCCTAACTTCTTTGTATTTGCTGGATTTTAAGGTGGGAGTTTTACTGCCTGTTAATGCGGGATAAACAAAAAAGAACCTATTNNAATAGGTTCTTTTTTGTTTAAAATTTTCGTGCCAATTTGAATGAACGCTTGAATAATCCAACCCGTTGTAAAGGACAAGATGATTGTTCCAAAATAAATGGGCCCATCTAATAAGAAACTTAATGTTAAAAATAAAAAAGCTAATGAAATTTCTGTTCTTCGAAACGTCCATTTTTTCTTCTCAGCAACCGTTAAAACGAAAGCTTCTTGAGGCGCTGCGCAAAGGTTTGTAGAGACGTAAAGACCAATTCCAGCTCCAACGAATAGATTTCCGCAAATAAGTGTTATATATTTTGGAAGAGAGCGGATAGCGTCCATAATAGTTGTAATGGAACCAATCCAATCAACAAAAAGAGAAATAAGAACCATCGTTACAATTGTACCGATTGTAATTTGTTTTTTGTTCCAAAAGAGTACGATAAGTGTAAAGGCAAAGTTAATCATGAAAATCCAAAAACCAATACTTATCCCAAAATTTTGATATAGTGCAATAAAGAAGGAATCATAAGGGCTAAGTCCAAAGGAAGTAATTGTCGTCATCATATTAATACCGATGGCAAGAATGAGTAAACCGCCAATGAAAAATATATATTCTAATTTGAATCGAAGCATAGTTGTATATCCTTTCTAAATGTAGTTGCTAGGAAAGGATATATTGTGGAAAGCTTACCAGGTCAAGTGAGAATTTTGGCAGGGAAGGGGAGAATGAGATGACGAATATAAGAAAGATTGCTGAACTTGCTGGAGTATCTGTTTCAACTGTTTCACGTGTATTGAATAATCATCCGTATGTAAATGAACAAAAGCGAACAGAAATTTTAGCGATTATAGAAGAATTAAATTATACGCAAAATGTGAATGCGATTCATTTAGTGAAAGGAAAAACGAATGTAATTGGCGTGTTATTACCGCACGTAAATGATCAATATTATAGCGCTATTATTGAGGGGATATCAAAAGAAACGGCAAAGAATAATTATAATATGATGCTTTGCCAGACAAATTATAGCGAAGAAAGAGAAATAGAAATTTTAAATATGTTAAAAATGAAAAAGCTTGATGGAGTTATTATATGTTCTCGGGCAAATAGTAAGGAGAAGCTTGAAGAATATACGAAATTCGGCCCGATTGTTATGTGTGAAGAAATAGATTCGAAATGTATTTCAAGTGTACATATTGATTACTACAAAGTATTTTCACGTGGGATGAAAAGCTTAATAGATGCCGGTCATACACGTATTGGATATTGCATTGGAAGAAGTAATAGCATTAATAGCCAAAGACGAAAAAAGGCGTATGCAGATTCGCTTCAACAGAGTACCGTAACACCGTTAGAGACCTGGAAATTTGAAGGGTGTTTTACGGTGGAAGATGGACGTAACGTAATCAGAGAATGGGCTCGTATGTCTGTAAAACCGACGGCGTTTCTTGTATCTTGTAACCATATTGCAGCGGGAATGGTAACGGAAGCGAAAACACAAGGAATTCGAATTCCAGAAGATATGACGATTATCGGATGTGATGATCAAGAGGTGGCAGATATATTAGGTATAACTACAATTTCGCATCCTAGTAAAAATGTCGGGATGAAAGCGTTTGAATTATTATATGAAAAGATTAATGAAGAGAAATTAGATGTGAAACATATAGAGTTATTACCAGAGTTAGTAAATAGAGAAACGACGTGATAGGGAAGGTGTGAAAATCGCTTTTCAAAATTTCGTTTGGTATAATTATGGACAATCTATGAGGGCTAAAAGGGGTTTTGATATGAGATCAAAAGTAGTAAAAGTAATTCTACTCATTACAATTGCATCTTTCTGTTTATTTGCATATGGCTTTGTTTCAGGTGTAAATGATGTATTAAATCCGAAAGCTTCAAATTTAATTAAAAAGACTGATGTAGTGGCAAAAGAGAAAAAGAAAACGGGAACGTTACAAATCGTCAGTTTAGGTGATTCATTAACACGCGGTGTTGGCGATAAAGAAGGAATTGGCTATGTTGGGCGAATGAAAGAGGATTTACAAAAAGATTATAAGCAAAAAATTGCATTAACAAATTTAGCAGTTAGTGGTGCAAAAATGCCCGATTTATTAAAACAAATTGAGGGTAGTGGCGCTCAATATTCCATTAAGCAAGCAGATGTAATTGTATTAACGATTGGTGGGAATGATTTGTTCCCAGGCTGGGAATCGCTCGGGAAAATAGATTTAGAAACATATCGTCCTGATACAGAAACGTTTCAAAATGAAGCGAAGAAAATTATAGAAGAAATTCGTAAATTAAATACAGATAGTCCTATTTTTTGGCTTGGTTTATACAATCCGTTTGAAGATGTAGAGGATTTAAAAGGCTCTTCAAATATTGTTGTGGACTGGAATGCATCTTTAGAGAAATTGGCACTAAATGATAAAAATGTGTATATTACACCGACATTTGATTTATTCCAAAACCGTGGGAAAGATTTATTATACTCTGATCATTTCCATCCAAATGAAGTAGGTTACACATATATGGCAGAACGTTTAGTTCAAAATGTTGTAAGTAAATTAAAACTAGAACAAGGAGGGGTAAAATGACGACGATACTTTCCGTACGAGACTTGAAGAAGGTAATTGGGAAGAAGACGCTTGTAGAGAATATTTCATTTGATGTGAAGCAAGGAGAAGTGTTTGGGTTCTTAGGACCAAATGGTGCTGGAAAAACGACTACCATCCGAATGTTAGTTGGATTGATTAAAGCAACAGAAGGTACGATTTCTATTGGTGGTTATTCGATTAAGGAAAACTTCAGAGAAGCGATGCGTCAAATTGGAAGTATCGTTGAAAACCCAGAGTTATATACATACTTAACAGGATGGGAAAATTTAAAGCAATTTGCTCGTATGTTAGGTGATATATCAGATGAACGTATTACTGAAATTGCTAAAATGGTTCATTTAGATGAAAGAATTCACGACAAGGTAAAAACATACTCACTTGGTATGAAACAGCGCCTTGGAATTGCGCAGGCGCTCCTTGGGAATCCCAAATTGCTCATATTAGATGAGCCAACAAATGGCTTAGATCCAGCCGGGATTAGAGAACTTAGGGAGTTTATACATAAGCTTGTGAAAGAAGAAAATATGAGCGTGTTTATTTCAAGTCACTTACTAAGTGAAGTGCAAATGATATGCGATCGTGTTGCTATTATTCATAAAGGAAAAATGATAACAGTTGCCAAGGTTGAAGAATTAATTAAAACAGCAAGTGATCGTGTAGAATGGGTTGTTACACCAATTTCGAAGGCGAAAGATATGCTAGAAGCGGCCGAGGAAGTAAGAGAAGTGAGTGTAGAAGGAGAGCGATTACTATGCCGCATGGATATTGCATCTATAAGTAGTTGGAATAAACACTTTGTAGAAAATGAGATAGATGTACATAGCGTTAAGGAGCTTGTGTTTACGCTAGAAGATTTATTTATTGAACTCACAAGGGGTGAGCAGCATGCGTGAATTTGCGAATCTAGTTTTAAATGAATCGGAAAAGATTTACCGTAAGAAACGTATTTTTGTTGTCATGCTTATTTTAGCAATCTTAATCCCGCTTTTTGTGTATGCGCAGTATCGTGAAATGGAAACGACACAAAAAAGACTCGGTACAACGGATTGGAAAGTATCATTGCAACAACAAATTGTTGATTCTCAGAACCGGTTGAACAATTCTAGACTACCAGAAGAATGGCGGGATTGGCTGAAGGTAAGAGTGGAGCAACAACAATATTATTTAGATCATGATATTAACCCGATGGCGCCGGGTGCACCAACTTTTGTAAGAGCATTTATTGAACAAGGAATTACATTGTTTATTCCGCTTCTTGTAATGATTGTTGCAATTGATATCGTTTCAGGAGAACGAAGTGATGGTACGATGAAAATGTTACTTACGCGGCCGATTCGGCGCTGGAAAATACTCCTTAGTAAATACGTGACGATGTTATTTTTCATTTCGCTCATACTGCTTCTTGTAGGTTTGTTTGCTTACATATTATCAGGGCTTGTATTTGGGTACTCGGGATGGAATTTACCGGTTTTAACTGGGTTTGTCATTGATAAGGAAACGTTAAATACGAATTTTGTACATCTTATTCCGCAGTGGCAATACATTTTAATGGCATACGGATTAGCTTGGTTTGTTGCTATTGTTGTCGGAACTATATCATTTATGGTTTCTGTCTTAATTCGCAATACACCAGCGGGTATGGGCGTTATGCTAGCTGCATTAATTGCAGGCGGTATTTTAAGCTCGTTCGCAACATCTTGGGAAGGCGCGAAATATATTTTTAGTGTGAATTTATCATTAACAGATTACTTATCAGGAAAATTACCTGCATTACAAGGTTTATCGATGGGATTTTCTTTGATGAATTTAACTGTATGGGCAGTTGTTTCCCTTATTATTTCGTTCGTAGTATTTACAAAACAGGATATGGTGAATTAATTGGACAGGAAGTGAAGGCATGGAAAATGTTTTGAAAAATGATTGGGGGCCATTATTGGCACCAGAACTTGAGAAAGAGTATTATCGTACTCTATCCAGTTTTTTGACAGAAGAATACAGCACGTATGTTGTTTATCCGAAGGTAGAAGATATTTTTAACGCTCTTCAGTATACAAGTTATGAAAATACAAAGGTTGTTATTTTAGGACAAGATCCATATCATGGACCGAATCAAGCGCATGGTTTAAGTTTTTCTGTACAACCTGGTGTCAAAACACCACCATCGTTGTTAAATATGTATAAAGAACTTCGAGATGAATATGGGTATGAAATCCCGAATAACGGTTATTTAGTAAAGTGGGCAGAGCAAGGAGTTTTATTATTAAATACTGTATTAACGGTTCGTCAAGGCGAAGCAAATTCTCATAAAGGAAAAGGATGGGAGCATTTCACAGATCGCGTAATTGAGCTATTAAATGAACGTGAAAAACCCGTTGTTTTCATATTGTGGGGACGCCATGCACAGGCGAAGAAGAAATTAATTACGAATACGAAGCACCACATTATCGAATCTGTACATCCAAGTCCATTATCAGCAAGAAGAGGTTTCTTTGGTAGTAAGCCGTATTCTAAAGTAAATACGATTTTAGCTAATATGGGTGAAAGAGAAATTGATTGGGAAATCCCAAATTTATAAATAGAAAAGGTAGTTAACAGTCGTTAACTACCTTTTTATTATTGTTGTTCGTTCTTTAATTTTGCATCTAGTACAAACGTACCAAATGGGATAACGGATGAAACGAATGCTCCGAGTGCCCATAAAATTGATTTACGGTGTACGATTGTTACTTGGATTACTGCAAAGATAAATAGAATAAATAGAACACCATGAGCCATGCCTGTAATTTTAACAGCTGTTGCAAATCCTGCGAAATATTTTAATGGCATTGCTACAAATAATAGTAATAGGAAAGAAATACCCTCAACTAGTCCAATTGCTCTTAATCGTCCGATTGGTGTAGATAACATAAAGTAGCCTCCTTTAACGTATGCTTGTATATAGTAAATTTGTATTCTTTTTCAAAATAAAATAGTCTATTTTGTTTCATTATATACAAAAAGAAAGTTTACACTACGAGAATAGTGCAAAGTTCAAAATATAGTCACAAAAGCATGAGAATTTAAATAAAAACCTATTTGAAGTGTTTGACTTCAAATAGGTTTTGTGAATGAAAATATTAAACAAGTACATCCGTTTTTAAAACGAATTTCTCTACAACTTTTGCAACGCCATCGTTCATATTTGTATCTGTTACGTAGTTTGCAATCTCTTTAATATCATCAGGTGCATTGCCCATTGCAACGCCAAGACCAGCAAATTCAATCATTGCTTGGTCGTTATAGCTATCGCCCATTGCGATAACTTCTTCACGCTTAATGCCAAGCTTTTGGATTAGTTTGTTTAAGCTCGTTCCTTTTGTAACACCGGCTTCAGTAAATTCTAAGAAGAATGGTTTCGAACGCATCACGCTTAATTGGCCTTCTAGTTGTTTTTGTAGTTTCTTTTCAACTTCAACAAGGTGTTCAGCCTCTTTATTCATTAATACTTTTACTACAGGCTCTTTAACTGCGGCTTTAAAGTCATCTACTACAACAATTGGCATACCAGTAATATCGCCCTCAATTTCAGTATAAGGATTATTTTCTTCCGTTACGATATCATCGCCCATATAAGTATGAATCCATACATCTTCAGTTTTACTAATTTCAAATAGGTTGTGAACGATTTCAGGAGATAGCGTGCTACTAAAGATTTCTTCGTTTGTTTTACAGTTAATAATTTTTGCGCCATTAAAAGATAGAATGAAACTGCCGTATTCTTCTAAACGAAGTTCTTTGGCTACATTGCGCATACCAAACGTTGGACGTCCAGAAGCAAGTACAACTTTTACCCCTTGCTCTTGTGCAGTCATTAAAGCTTCTTTTGTGCGAGGTGAAATAGTATGGTCATCACGTAATAAAGTATCATCTAAATCTAAAACAATCATTTTATAAGTCATATAGAAAATTCCCTTCTTTAATTGAAATCAAAATACATGTTAATGAAGATGTTGAGGAATAATAGTAAGACATCAAACTTCTTTAAAAAGAAGTAGATGAATTATTATGAGTGTGTTGCTCATAATATCAGTTAATAATCATTGGGGATGGATAAAACCCCAATGATTAAAGTTTGATTTTATCGTAACAACTCTAAAGGTAGAGTGCAATAATGGAAGTTTTCCAATTTACGATAGTTGTTTTGCTGTGGAACGAGAAAATAGTATTTCTAGCAAGATTGCCATTACAGACCCAAGAACGAGACCGTTACTTAAAAACGATGCTAGAAATGGTGGGAGTGTAGAATATGCTCCTGCTGGAACAAACATAACCCCGACTCCTGTAAAGATCGAAAGACCAGCAACTTTAAATAATCGTTCTTTATCCTGTACAGTTTCGTATTCTCGAAAAGCGAGGCCAATCATGCTTGCGAATACAGGATAAATAGCGGCATAACCAACTGCAACAGGGATTGCTGCAAAGAATGAAGTGATCTTTGGAAATATACTAACGACAATAATAAAGCTTGACCCCAATATAAACGGGAGACGTTTATAAATATTAGTCGTTGCAATAAAACCTGCTGATCCGGAAATAGCGACAGGGCCAATAGCTGAAAATAGGCCGCCTAGCAATTGGTTGATTCCCGTTATAATTCCTGCTTGTTTGAAACGATCTGGTGCAGCATTTTCTTCATATTTAGAGACAACCTTTTGTACAACGCGAATACTTGCTAACATATTTGTTAGAAGTAATAGTGTAACGAAAACTACAGTAATCGCCATGTTCCATTCAACACGAGGCATTCCGAACACAAATAGAGACGGAAGGCGAATTATGTCTGTCACAGGTGTTATTGGATTAGATAATCCGAAGCATGCGAATAATATCCAGCCGCATACGATACTGAAAAGAACGGAATATTGTCCAATAATAGGTAGCTTCATGATGAAAAAGGATAGTAAAATAACAATAAGTGAAAGAATAAATACGTTAGGTTGTACTTCTGTATGTTGTCCATCAAGGCCAAACATTCCTTTTAAGAAGGAGCCACTAAGTTGTGCGACAAGAAGAAATAAATACGTTCCAATGACTGTTGGTGTAAAATAGCGAACTAGTTTATCAATAAGTCCAAAAACGCTAAGAATAATGCAAATAATACCGCTTAATAAGAAAGCATATTGAAGAACTTTAAGTGTCTCATTGCTTGATCCAAATAATACGACACCTAAGCTTGCGTAAAGGGAGAAAATTCCCCACCAAAGGCCTGCAGGACCTTCTTGAATAGGAAGTTTATGCCCAAATATAGCTTGCAGTAGACCAGCAAAGCCAAGAACAAATAATGTTCTTTGTACAAATGCGATAGCTTCAGCACCATCAAGACCATAACTAGTTGCGACACTAATTGGTACAATAAGGCTTCCAGCTAAAATAAATAGTGCCCATTGTAAGGCGGAAAGAAACGTCTTCATTATATCAACCTCTTTCATAGATTCCGTATCTAGTATATACGTATTTTATTTCCACTGGCAAAGATTTGTAGATAGAGAAAAGAGTTGAAACACGATATGAATGCACGTAAGCAATTATGGATAGCAGTTATATGTATGACCTTTGTTGTGATTCTAGGAACAATAGGATTTATGACGATTGAAGAGATTAGTTTGTTTCAAGCATTTTGGATGACGATGATTACGGTATTAACTGTTGGATACGGAGATGCCGTTCCTGTAACACAGGTGGGGAAAGTATTTGCGCTCCTCATTATTCCTGTTGGCGTTGGTATTGTTACATATGCAATTGGAGTAGTGGCAGCTATGATTATTGAAGGGAATTTATTTCATGCAGTGCGGAGGAAGAAGATGGATAAACAAATAGCACAGTTACAAAATCACATTATAGTATGTGGTTGCGGTAGAGTGGGGCTTCAAGTGGTACATGAATTGCAAGAAAAGAAAATTCCATTTGTTGTTGTCGATAAAGATGAAAGCATATTAGAGAAGGAAAAGCTTTTGTATATTCATGGAGATGCAACGGAGGATCAAGTTTTACAGCATGCTGGAATTTCAAAAGCGGCTGGTTTAGTTGCTATCGTAGCAAATGATGCTGAAAATGTATTTATTACATTAACAGCAAGAGGATTAAACGATGCAATTAAAATTGTGGCGAGAGCTGAAAAGCCAGAAACTGAAGAGAAATTAAGGCGTGCGGGTGCAAATAAAGTTATTAATCCATCTAGTATGGCAGGAATTCATATTGCAAAAGGTATTGCGAATCCATTAACAGTTCATTATATTGATACAGTGCTGTATGGGATAGAACAGTCATTTGTCATTGAAGAAATTTTAGTTGGAAAAGATACAATACTAGTTGGTAAATCGTTACTAGAGAGTGATGTGAGGAATCAATTTGATGTAACGATATTAGCGATTTTGAGAAATGGGGATATTATACATAATCCAACGGGGCAGGAAAAACTGCAAGAACATGATATGATAATAGTATTTGGTTCAGTAGAGAAGCTGAGGCAATTTGAGAAAGAACTACAAAGTACGAGGTGATAAGGAATGCAAATATCGAGCGATAAGATTTTAAATAAAATGGCGAATGAAATTGCAAAGGCAAAAAGTAGTGAAGGACAAAAATCAAAAGATCATTTATTAGTTGTGCGTGCTTTATGCGATTTACTATTAGATGAACAGGTTGAATCTTCTACGTATAGGGAGCCGCAAATTCAATCGCAAGTAATTGGATCACAGCCTATAACGACAGTTCAACCAGTTATGCCAGTTTCTGGAGAACCTGTGTATATAAAAGAAGAAGGTGCAAATGGTAATTCTTTATTTGATTTTTAAGGATGAAATCGTTTGGCTTATATGAAAAAATTGCTTATGATAAAAGTAAAAAAGGGGAATTAAGATGAAAATTTTCTTTTTACTAGGTTGTATTGCAGCGGGACTATCTGTTGTGTTAGGAGCCTTTGGAGCACATGGTTTAGAAAATAAAATTTCTGCGAAAATGTTAGAGGTTTGGAAAACAGGCGTTACATATCAAATGTTTCATGCAGGTGGACTATTCGTAGTTGCTTTATTGATGGATAAGGTTCAATCATCACTTTTAACTACTGCTGGTTGGCTTATGGTAGCTGGGATTATTATGTTCTCAGGTAGTTTGTATGCATTAAGTACGACGGGCATTAAGTTTTTTGGTCCAATTACACCTCTTGGTGGTGTAGCATTTATTGTGGCGTGGATTCTAGTAGGGACTGCAGTTGTAAAAGGATTATAAAAAAACAAAAGCTGGCATTTGCCAGCTTTTTTTTATGGTCTTGGAGTATAAGTTGCTTGTTGACTAGGTAAATACGCAATTTCTTCTGGGAATTCTACGTAATCTAAGTAGATCATTAGTAGTAAATAGCGTTTTCCTGATTGTGGTTCACTAATAACAATATGGTCACGGCCAGCTGCTTCAATAATACCTGTATAAGACTGTGTACCAAGGGAACTGCCACGTTCATAAGTCATTACAATCGTAGCTTGCTTACCTTTGTTTAAACGAAGGATATTTTCAATATATGATTGCTCTAGAGGTAACATGCCTTGAGAAATTGCATATTGAGCTTGCGCAGCTTGAGCTGTTTGTTGTTGCATCGCTTGCTGCTGTTGTTGAGTCATTTGTTGCGGTTGTACATAAGTTCCAGATGGTTGATAAAAACCTGTTCCATAGTACGGATTTTGTTGCTGTGCCATTCAAAAATCCCTCCTCATTTTTATTCCTTAATATACGCTAGGACAGTCTCCAGCAGATGGCTGGAAGAAGCAGTGCTTTTTAAAGCGACCAGAGTTTTGTTGGTTATACCAAGTTGGTGGACATGCACCTTCGGGTCTAAAGAACCATAAGGCAAAGTTGGCAGGCCAAAAACGTTGCCCTTGAATGGTCCGTCTCGCCAGAGCAATATCTTGTTCGCGTGCCCGTTGATAAAAATATCCTTTTTGCGTTGCTTCAAAACCGCCGGGGTTTTGATAAACCATTTGACGTAAATTACGAACACTTTTAAAGTCTAAACAATTTCCACGGACACGATTTACCCCAACGTTTCCGACCATTAACATTCCTTGTTGCCCTTCTCCCTCGGCTTCAGCACGCATCAGTCTAGCCAACAACTTTACATCTTCCTCGTTATAAGCAATAACACCCATTATGTGTCACCTCTCTTTTTGTAATACCTGTTGGAAAGAGGTTTATCCCGCATCAATGGGCAGTAAGACTCCCACCTTAAAATTTGGCTGGAGCAAAGAAGGTGGGTGGGAGATCAAACTGCCCCTAAACGCCCGATTGGTGAAGGCTAATAATTAGTGGGGGATGAACAAAACCTCCACTGATTAAAGTTTCACTTTATCTCTAGATGAAGTGTGGAACAATTACTAGTTCATACGTATGAGGAAAAGGACTCAGATATGACAACCAAACGAAGTTTTACATTGAGAGAGGAAAATAAAAAAAGCTAGCGTGAGCTAGCTTTTCATCATTAAAATACTTTAGACCATAAGTTTGAGAAGAAATCTCCAATAGAGCGCATTGTTAACACAAACCAATTTGCTTTTTCAATTTCTTCTGTCGTTTTTGCAGTAACTTTCATACTTTTATTACCGTCTAAGAAACCATATTTATCAGTTGATTCTAAAGTAATTGAGCCTACTTTGGTATCTTTCTTAATAGGAGCAACTAAATGTCCATCTTCAGCGAGAGATTTATCTATTTCAGTCCCGATTTTATAAGGATCTTTGCTACCTTTTTTTGCAATTACTGTTATTTCTTTTTCTGGTGTAACAGTTACTTGATCTTCTTTCCCTTTTACTACAGGGATTGTGTTATTTTTATTAATTTTTAGTTTTTGTTTTTCAAAGTTATTAAACCCGTATTCGATTAATTCACGAGATTCTGTAAAGCGTTCATCCATTGATTTTGTTTTAATAATAACCGAAATAAGACGTACATCACCACGTTTAGCAGTAATAGTAAATCCATATCCAGCGGTATCAGAACTACCAGTTTTTAAACCATCTGTTCCATCATAAGAGAAGGCTGCGCCTGGTAACATCCAGTTCCAGTTTTCCATACGAATTGGTTTTGGATGATTGTCTGGGAAGTTTCTAAATCTTTGTTTTGTATCCTCTAGCATTTCTGGATACTTTGTAATAATTGTTTTTGCAAGAATACCCATATCGCGAGCTGACATGGAGTTTTCTCCAGTCGGATCAGTTCCTTCAGGATGTTTTCCTTTTAAATCAGCATTGTTTAACCCGGTAGAGTTTACAAATTTATATTTCTTTAACCCTAGTTTTTTTGCATGTTCATTTGCAAGATTTAAGAAGTTTTTCTCACTTCCTGCAAGAAGTTCTGCTAAAGCAATACTAGATCCATTTGCAGAGAATATAACAATAGAATGATATAATTCTATTACAGTATATTGACGTCCTTTTTCGAACGGTACATTAGAGAATTCATTATTACGAGAGACTTCATAAGCGTAATCAGAAATATTTACTTTCGTATCCCAAGTGATTTTTCCTTCTTTAATTGCTTCTAAAACAGCGTAAACAACAATTAATTTTGACATACTAGCAATAGCTAGTAATTCATCTGGATTTTGCTCGTGTAGTATTTTTCCTGTATCTGCATCAAATAGAAGTGCAGCAGCTGCCTCAATATGTATTTTTTCTTCCGCATGGGATGTTGTTACTTCTAAGGAAGGAATTGACAATACAAGCAATAGTAAAATAGACAAGATTTTTTTCATATAGATTATCACCTTCGCATCGTTATTTAGCATATAGCTCGTATCATTTTAGCATATCTTTACATATAAAAAGGTTACAATTTTACAAGAAATTTGAAAATAATTTGTCGGTTTTTGTTCAAAATTGCAGAAATAAGGAGATTTTGAGGTTAAGTATAGAGAAGAATAAAAAAAGGAACGAATTTCGTTCCTTTTCACCATTTATATGTGTAAAAATTTCTCTACTTTTTCGTCTGGTAAAATGTTTCCAACGAAGAATGTTCCAAATTCACCATAACGAGCACTTACTTCATCGAAGCGCATTTCATATATAAGCTTTTTAAATTGAAGAACATCGTCAGCGAATAATGTTACGCCCCACTCGAAATCATCGAATCCAACAGATCCTGAAATCACTTGGCGTACTTTACCTGCGTATTGGCGACCAATTTTACTATGACTGTACATCATTTTTTTACGCTCTTCCATAGGAAGCATGTACCAGTTGTCATTACCTTGGCGACGCTTATCCATTGGATAGAAGCAAATATGATTTGCTTTCGGCAATTCAGGATATAAGCGAGCTAAAATTTGTGGGTTTTGGTATGGATCCTCATCAGCTGGAAGATAGTTGCTTAATTCAACAACAGATACGTAAGAATATGCAGGAACCATATATTCAGCTAAAGTTGTTTTATTCAATTCTGTCTCAATTTCATTTAACTCTTCCATTGTTGGACGTAAAATCATAAGCATAATATCAGCTTTTTGGCCAACAACTGTATACATTGCGTGACTGCCTTTTTTTGTAGCAGCTACTTCGTTCCATTTTTCAACGACATTTAAAAATTCAGACACTGCTTGTCCGCGTTCGTCGCTAGATAATGTTTTCCATGCAGCCCAATCAATAGAACGTAAATCATGTAAACAATACCAGCCATCTAACGTTGTTGTTGCTTCACTCATTCTATTCACCTCAGTTAATGATAGTTTTACACGTTAACTATAGCATATATAGTTTTAAAATCATCTATATAAAACTTCAGCGCATAAAATTGTCACATTTATATGGAATGGTAAAGAGACAGAGCCTTCTAAATAAGATGGATTTTATGGCTGAATTTTATGAAAATATAATCATTTTTATTTTATCTATTTTTTGGGAGCTATAAGTTTAAAATATAGAAGAAAAGCAGTATTCTTAAAGATAGAGTTTTTTTAACATATGTAGGAGGGTTTATTCGTGAGCAACTTATTTACAACAGTAAAAGAAAAAGTTCAAGGAAAAGGCATTTCTATCGTACTTCCTGAAGGAACTGATGAAAGAATTTTAGGCGCTGCAGAGCGTTTAGCAAAAGAAGAGTTAGTAAAACCAATCTTAGTTGGTAATAAAGAAGAAATTAGCGCAAAAGCTGCTAGCATGAATTTAACATTAGCAGGCGTTGATATTTATGACCCAGCTACATACGAAGAAATGGATGCAATGGTAGCATCTTTCGTTGAACGCCGTAAAGGTAAAGCAACAGAAGAAGACGCTCGCAAAATCCTTAAAGACGAAAACTATTTCGGTACAATGCTTGTATACATGGGCAAAGCACACGGTTTAGTAAGTGGTGCAGCTCACTCTACAGCTGATACAGTTCGTCCAGCACTTCAAATTATTAAAACAAAACCAGGCGTTACAAAAACTTCTGGCGTATTCATCATGGTACGTGAAGAAGAGAAGTATGTATTCGCTGATTGCGCAATTAACATTGCACCAAACAGCCAAGATTTAGCTGAAATCGGTATTGAAAGTGCGAAAACTGCTGAGTTATTCGGCATTGATCCACGCGTTGCTATGTTAAGCTTCTCTACAAAAGGTTCTGCGAAATCTCCAGAAACAGAAAAAGTTGTAGAAGCAACTCGCATTGCAAAAGAAATGGCTCCTGAGTTAACTTTAGATGGAGAATTCCAATTCGATGCTGCATTCGTACCATCTGTAGCTGAGAAAAAAGCTCCAGGTTCTACAATTAAAGGTGATGCTAACGTATTCGTATTCCCAAGCTTAGAAGCTGGTAATATCGGCTACAAAATCGCTCAACGCTTAGGTAACTTCGAAGCAGTAGGACCAATCTTACAAGGTTTAAATATGCCTGTAAATGACCTATCTCGCGGATGTAACGAAGAAGAAGTGTACAAGTTAGCTTTAATTACAGCAGCTCAAGCACTTTAATTCTAGAATGAATGAGTATAAAAAATGACCACCCTCAGGGTGGTCATTTTTTATTTTTCTAAGCCAAGTGCTTTATTATTACGATCAATAATACGTTGTAAATTCGTCTCATATAAAGGAATCTCATTTATTGTTAATTGAGATGGTGTTAACTCTGGAGCGAATTGCTGCAACGTTTTTAAAAGGCGCATCATTAAATCTTGGACTGTAATGGTTTCGCCAAGTAATTCTGATAGTGATGCCATCGTACTTGGTACAATTTCAGGGTACGTAAAGCGTGTTTCTTCCCCTTGAATTGCTAGGTTGTAGAAATCACGAACGAGTGCGGCACGCTCAGAGCCACTTTCGGTAGCACAGAGATAAATTTGGACAGCGACACCGCCGCGAATACGGCGTTGTGAAATACCAGCGAATTTTTGATCGCGAATACTTAAGTCATAACTACCAGGACAGTAAGAGCCAACAATTTCTTTTGCCTCGATCGTAACGTCGTAATCTTTTAACATCTCCTGAATTAAATGCCACATCGTATCGTATCCAAGATCAATATCGATACCTTTTTCTGTTTCTTGGAATAAAAGTGATACGTTCAAAACACCTTCATCAAGAACGACTGCAAGCCCGCCAGAATTACGAACGATAACATTGAAGTTGTTTTCCTTTAAAAAGGAAATACCTTCTTCTAGATGTGGAAGGCGTGAATCTTGAATACCAAGAACAATTGTATTGTGATGAACCCAAGAGCGCATTGTTGCAGCTGATTCACCCTTTCCAATGCTTGTGCATAATGTGTCATCCATTGCAAATGACTGAAGTGCATGGAATGTCGGTCCCAAACTAGATTGATCTACAATACGCCACTCTGGCTGAGATAAAATGGAACGGGAATTGCTCATATAACTAACCCCTTATCTATAAAGTGAAACTTTAATCAGTGGAGGGGTGTTCATTCCCCGCTGATTATTAGCCCGCAAATAGCGGGCTAAAATGACAATCTCTATTATAGCAAAAAATATAAAAAGTAGTTTTAGGAAGAAATCTTACTAAATTGTAATGTTGTTGTAAGGAAAGTGAATTGGTCAAACTAGCTGCGGTGGTTAAACTAAGAGATGTAATTATGATTTTAGGAGGCAATACAAATGAAAAAAGTTAAATTAGGAATTGTAGCGGTTATGTCAGCTGCTGTATTTAGTGGCTGTTCTATTATGGATATGATTGCACCACAAGCAAATGGTATTGTGATGTACGGAGATGAAACTGGTGTTCAAAAAACAATGGATCAATATAAAGATAAAATTGAATCACAAAATAAATTTGAAGCAAAACTAGGTACAGTCAATGAGAAAAAGGTTTTAATTATGAATAAAACAACAGCTGAAAAGATGGTAAAAGAAAAAATGCTGAAAAAGGTAGTGAAAGAAGATGTAGAACCGATTAAAGCATTACCGTCTATTTCTGATGAAGCTGGAATCGTATTTGCTAAAGAAGAAAAAGATGTAGAAATTGATGGAAAGAAAATGAAGTATGAAGGTAATGTAGTAATTGGTGATGCACGTAAGTACACAGATATGTATGTAGTTGTTAGTGATACAGAATATGCAAAGATAAATCAACCAGTAAAAACAATTGGATTAGCAGCCTTTAAAGAAAATCCAAAGAAAGAAATTTTCCCAGATATAAAGAAAGACTCTAAAGTAGAAGAAGCACATATGGTTGAAGTGAAATAATAAAAAGGATGCATGCAATGCATCCTTTTTATTCTGCAATTTTTTCTAAATTACCGTTTCGATCCATTCGGAAAGATGTTTGAGAACGTTCTTCGTCATCCATGACTGCCAATTTACGAGCTCGGTTCATAATGTTCATAAGTGTTTCGTAATCTTCTTGTACAGTATGAGATTGTTTTTCTAACTTTTCTAGTTTCTTTTCTAGTTCTTCATTTCGAAGGATTTGTACTTTAATTTCTTGTTTTAATCTCGTATTCTCGTTTTCAAGAGCTGTTACTTTTATATTTGAAGACCCGACTGTTTGTAGAAAATAAATAACATCTTGCATTGTTATAGAGGTTCTTGAAACAGGAACAGTAGGTTCTTGATATGGAATAGCTTCTTTGTATTGTACAGTTGTTTCCTCCTGTACTAGTTCTTCATAATCGGTTATAGCTCCTGAAGCTGGTGGTGTATAAAGTAAACGTTTTTTCGCTTGTTCACCGCTTGAGGCACGCATTTTATCTTTACGATGTTTTTTTGCTAGTTGAAGAGCTTGTTCATAGCTATAGCGAACAACAGCATTCCAGCGGAAACCACAAGCAGCGGATGTGCGATTTAACTGATCACCTACTTCTTCAAATGCGTTTAATTGCGTACTTCCTTCTCGAACATGACGAAGTACCGTTTCAGCAAGTAATAAATCATCCTCATCCGTCCAAGCATCTTGTCTTACTTTCATAGATTCAACTCCCTTTCTTTTTATGAACTTCCTATTTTTATAATGGGCAAAAAGATGAACTTTTATACAAAGCTTTTAAAAATATGGTAGATTTCGATGAAAGGCAAAAATTTTCCCATGAATGGTGAGAACTTCTGTAGGAGAGCATATAAATATGTAAGTATTATGTAGAGAATAAGCTTTATAGGGAAACTTGCAACGAGCTTCAAAGAGCGGTAAAATACCATTTAGTGTTTATTTTTAAATGTACTTGAGAAAAGTTTGAAATAGAGGAAGTGTTTTATAATGGGAAACGAATTTCGTGTGTGCGATGATTGTCAGGCAACGAACGTTAAAACGTTGATTCCGAAGTTAAAAAAAGTAGATTCATGTGCAACAATTGAAGTTGCATGCCAGTCTTACTGTGGCCCTGGTCGTAAAAAATCATTCGCATTTGTAAATAATCGTCCAGTTGCGGCTCCAACAGAAGATGAATTAATTGTAAAAATTGAAGCAAAATTAAAGAAGTAAGAAAAAGAAGAGTGAACAGATTACTCTTCTTTTTTTATGCCCATAAGAGGTGGGATCTATTCTAAGAAAGCGCAAGTGTATGGACAGCACCTATTTATTAAAATTTCAATCTATATAAATTTGTATTTCAAAATAATGGTTGACAGCCTTTTGAAGCGGTAGGTAGAATAGAAAGTGTCTGATTCTGAGAATCATTATCAGGAAAAGGTCAATTCACCTAATTTTTTTTATTACTATTTGAGAATAAATTTCATTTTATTAAATATATGTTGTTGGTTAGGATGGTTGAGGGATGGAAGCGAGCGCAAGGAGTATAGAACAGCAAGAAGAGAATGTTAAAGAGATTAAGAGTAGACCGCTCATCGCTTCTATTATTTTAGTAGCGGGTACAGTTTTGTTGGCTTTAAGCATGGCAGTTTCTATTTCTTTTGGGGCAGCCGATATTAGTTTAAAGACGGTATGGCAAGCTGTATTTCAGTTTGACGGGTCGTTAACGCATCATAACGTAATTCAAGAACTTCGCATGCCTAGAGCAATAGGGGGCGTAGTTGCAGGTGCCTTTTTAGCGGTATCAGGAGCAATTATGCAAGGTATGACGCGAAATCCACTTGCTTCACCATCGTTAATGGGGATTACAGATGGTGCAGTATTTGGAATTGCAATTATGTATGCATTCTTCCCCAATTCCCCTTATTTAATGTTTGTTATCGCATCTTTTATTGGAGCGGCTTTTGGTGCGAGCATTGTATATGGAATTGGGTCTTCTTCACCAGGTGGATTAACACCTGTGAAATTAGCTTTAGCAGGTGCAGCCATTAGTGCTTTATTAGGGGCTATTTCATCTGGAATTGCATTGTATTTCAATCTTGCCCAAGAGGTGAGTATGTGGAATGCGGGCGGAGTTGCTGGAGTGAAATGGCAAAGTATTAATATGTTAGTGCCAATTGGCCTTGTTTGTCTCTTTATCGCAATTATGATGTCGAGGTATATTACAATTTTGAGCTTTGGTGAAGAAATTGCGATTGGACTTGGTCAAAATACGACATTAATTAAGTTTATCGGAACAGTACTTGTTCTTGTGTTAACGGGTTCTGCAGTTTCCATGGCAGGATCAGTTGGATTTGTTGGTCTTGTAATCCCGCATATGACTCGTTTCCTTGTGGGCTCGGACTATAGATGGGTTATTCCATGTTCTGCGGTCTTAGGTGGGTTGTTAATTGAATGTGCAGATATGTTATCTCGCGTCATTAACCCGCCGTTTGAAACGCCAATTGGAGCAATTACAGCGCTAATTGGGGTTCCATTCTTCCTCTACTTAGCACGTAATGAAGGGAGAGGAAAAATGTGAGGACGAGTGTCTTAACAAAAAAGAACATTTCTATATTAAGCATTTTAGTCGGACTAATCGTTTCTATATTTCTTATTAGTTTAAATACAGGGACTTTTAAAATCCCGCCAATGGACGTATTAAAGTCATTGGTTGGACTAGGGGCTGAAGATCAGTCTGTTATTTTATTTGAATTCCGTATGCCGCGTATGGTGATTGCTATACTAGTCGGATCTGCTTTAGCTATGTCAGGTGCGATTTTGCAAGGTTTATCACGAAATCCGCTTGCTGATCCAGGGATTATAGGTATTAATGCTGGAGCGGGGTTAACAGTTGTTATATTCGTCTACTTCTTCTTCGGGAAAGTAGGAACTGGTACATTTTTATCTGTATTTATTCTTCCATTCTTCGCACTAGTTGGAGCGATATTAGCAGCGATAATTATTTATTTACTAGCATGGAAAGATGGCGTTTCATCGACTCGATTAATACTTGTTGGTATTGCCGTTGCAGCTGGATTTGGAGCTGTTAGTTTAATTTTCTCTATGAAGATGACATCTAACGATTTTCGTTTTGCTACGATTTGGCTGGCGGGAAGTTTGTGGGGCACAGATTGGAAATTCGTATTAAGTGTACTTCCATGGATGGTTATTTTCTTGCCACTAGCTATTAGTAAAGCGCACATATTAAATGTTATGAACCTAGGCGACTCTACAGCTGTTGGTCTTGGTTTAAATGTAGAAAAGGAAAGACGTAAATTATTATTTATTGCAGTTTGTTTAGCGGGTGCATCTGTTGCTGTTGCTGGCGGAATTGGTTTTATCGGTTTAATGGCCCCGCATTTAGCAAGGCGCCTTGTTGGTGGTAAGCATCAAATTATGCTGCCTACAGCTGCGCTAATAGGAACGTTTTTACTTTTATTCGCAGACGTAATTTCAAGAAGTGTGCTAACAACTTCAGAAATACCAGTCGGTCTTGTTATTTCTGTAATTGGTGCACCGTATTTCATTTATTTACTTATGAGGACAAAATAAAGGGAGGCTTTTCGTATGGCAACTTTAGCGGTTGATGCGGTATCTGTTGGCTATAATGAAGGTTTAATTATTGATGGATTAACAGTTGAAATTCCGGAAGGGAAAATTACAACAATTATTGGACCAAATGGTTGTGGGAAGTCCACATTATTAAAAACGGCGTCTCGTATTTTGAAGGCAAAACAAGGTACTGTTTATCTTGACGGAAAAGCAATTGAGAAACAGCCAACGAAAGAAATTGCAAAGAAAATGGCGATTTTACCACAAACTGCAGAAGTGCCCACGGGCCTTACTGTATTTGAGCTTGTGTCATACGGAAGATTCCCTCATCAAAAAGGGTTCGGCACGTTGAGAGAAGAGGATTATCGCTACATTAACTGGGCACTTGAAGTGACAGGAATGAAAGAATTTGCGAATCGTCCAGCAGAAGCGCTATCAGGTGGTCAACGTCAACGTGTATGGATTGCAATGGCTCTTGCGCAAGGAACAGAATTACTTGTATTAGATGAACCGACAACGTACTTAGATATGGCTCATCAATTAGAAGTATTAAACTTATTGAAAAAATTAAATGAAGAAGAAGGTAGAACGATCGTTATGGTTATCCATGACTTAAACCACGCTTCTCGTTTCTCAGATCATATGATTGCATTAAAAGCAGGTAAGTTAATGAAACAAGGAACGCCAGATGAAGTTATGACAAGTGAAACACTTCGTAACGTATTTGAGATTGAAGCTCAAATCGTTCCGTGTCCAGTAAACTATAAGCCAATTTGTTTAACATATGATTTAGCGATGATTAGTAATCAATTGCGTAAAAAAGCATAAGTAGAACCCCCTCGTGAAGAGGGGGACTTCTAATGGACGTTGAGCTTCTTATACATGAATGGGAAGTTGAACGCCCGTTAGAATGGGTTATTAACAACAGTTAATAAATATATATTGATTAATTGTTATCTTTGTTTCTTATAGTTCATTGTAACTTATAAGATAAATACAGCTAGAAGGAGTGGGAACATGAAGAATTTTAAAATGGCACTATTAGCAATGGTACTAGTTGTGACTTCTGTACTATTTGCAGCTTGTTCTAACAAAGAAGAAGAAAAGAAAGCAGATGCGAAGACTGAAGAGCGCACTGTAAAACATGCAAAAGGGGAAATTAAAATCCCTGCAAATCCAAAGAAAATTGCTGACCTTAGTGGTTCAACAGAAGAATTATTAATTTTCGGTATGAAACCGGTTATTACTGCTAATACATCTCAAGAGAAAATTGATGCACATATTGAAAAGAAACTAAAAGACGTTAAACCAGTTGGCTCTGCTTGGGGCGATAAAATTAACATCGAAGCAGTAGCTGCTGCAAAACCAGATTTAATTCTTGTAAATAATCGTCAAGAAAAGATTTATGACCAGTTATCTAAAATTGCACCAACAGTTATGTTAAACACTCCATTAGATCAATGGCGTCCAAAATTCGAAGAAGTGGGTCAAATTTTGGGTAAAGAAAAAGAAACAAAAGAATGGTTCAAAAAGTATGATGAAAAAGCAAGTAAATTACATGATAAAATCGTCGCTAAAACAGGCGATGCAACATTCATGAAAATGGCTGCATATCCAAATGCTTTCCGCGTATACGGTGACTACGGTTACGGTAGCGTAATCTTTAATGATTTAAAATTACCAGCGGTTAAAGGTACACCAACTGATAAACCGTTAGTGCAAGTACAAAAAGAAGCTTTAATCGATTACAACCCAGATTACTTATTTGTATTTACAACTGGTGATGGTTCTCAGCGCTTAAAAGAATTCCAAGAAGAATCAATTTGGAAAAACATGAACGCTGTTAAAAACAACCACGTATTTACAATTAAAAATGAAGACTTAAACAAAGGTTACTTCCCATTAGGTAAAGATATGATCTTAGACGAAGTTGCTGAGTTCGTTTTAGGGAAATAATGTATAAAAGAAAATCACTTTTACTCCGGTAAAGGTGATTTTTTCTTTATATAAAGGGAATTAATATAGTCTTTCATTTCTTTCTGTTTCCCATTTCGTTTATAATATAAAGTAAGAATGTAGTAAAGAAAGGGGGATGTCGGAAGGTGGTATATTTAAACGACAAACTCAGCGAAACAAAAGTGTTTAAAGACCCAGTACATAAATATGTGCACGTACGCGATCGTGTTATTTGGGATTTAATCGGAACGAAAGAATTTCAACGCTTGCGCCGTATTAAGCAGCTTGGAACGACATTTTTTACATTTCACGGTGCAGAGCATAGTCGCTTTACTCATTCGTTAGGTGTATACGAAATTATTCGTCGTATGATTGATGATGTGTTTGATGGCAGACCAAATTGGAATGCTGAAGATAGATTGTTATGTTTATGTGCGGCATTACTTCATGATGTCGGTCACGGTCCATTTTCTCACTCGTTTGAAAAAGTATTTTCATTAGATCATGAGAAATTTACACAAAAGATTATTGTTGGAGATACGGAAATTAATCGCATATTAAGCCGTGTGGATAAGGATTTCCCACAAAAGGTGGCCGACGTAATTGCGAAAACATCTACTAATAAATTAGCGATTAGTATGATTTCGAGTCAAATTGATGCGGACCGTATGGATTATTTATTAAGAGATGCTTATTTCACTGGTGTAAAGTATGGAAATTTTGATATGGAACGTATATTACGTGTAATGCGTCCGTACGGGAATCAAGTAGTTATTAAAAATAGTGGTATGCATGCTGTTGAGCATTATATTATGAGTCGTTATCAAATGTACTGGCAAGTATATTTCCATCCGGTAACGCGAAGTGCTGAAGTTATTTTAACGAAGATTTTACACCGTGCTAAAGCATTGCATGAGAAGTATTATACATTTAAAAATCATCCGGTTCATTTCTATTCTTTATTTGAAGAAGAAGTAACAGTAGAGGATTATTTAAAGTTAGACGAGAACGTTATGTATTATTACTTCCAAGTATGGCAAGACGAAGAAGATCCAATTCTAAGTGATTTATGCCGACGTTTTATGAATCGAAATCTATTTAAATATGTAGAGTTTACAGATAAGCATGGCTTAGATAATTGGATGGAATTAAGTAGCTTATTTAAAAAAATTGGACTTGATCCAGAGTACTATTTAATAGTTGATTCAACATCAGACTTACCGTACGACTTTTATCGTGCAGGAGAAGAAGAGGAACGTCTGCCAATCTTACTGCTTATGCCAAATGGAGAGCTTAGAGAGCTTTCACGTGAATCAGATATTGTTGAGGCGATTACAGGTAAGAAGAGAACGGATCAAAAATTATTCTATCCGCATGATTTAATCTATGAAGATGGAAGAAAAGGAAAATATAAAGAGAGAATTATCGAGTTGTTAGAAGGAAAAAAATAAGAAGCAGCTAATGGCTGCTTCTTATGAAAAAACTTGAAATTATTTGTCGCTTAAGCGTTTTCCGCCAACTGCATAATGGTTTTTAGACATTTCTTCGATGAAGACAACGATGTTTTCTTCAGGAGCACCAGTTGTCTCGCTTACTGCTGCTGTTACTTTCTCAGCAAGAGCTTTCTTTTGTTCCTCTGTGCGTCCTTCTAGCATTTTCACTGTTACGTATGGCATGTACAATCGCTCCTTTTATGTAAGTTACACTCTTATTATAGCGGATTATGGGGAAGAACAATCGAAAAAAACAAATAATTTCTTTTTTGACATATTGAAGAGGAGATGAAGTATGGATCAGTTATTTAGATATCCGTTGCACCAAATTCCATTGGTAGCAATGGCCATTATTATTGCGTTATCAGTGCATGAATTTGCGCATGCATATGTTGCATATAAATTTGGAGACGATACAGCAAAGAGACAAGGCCGCTTAACTTTATCACCGATGGCGCATTTAGATCCTATCGGGATGATTGCTGTATTAATTCTTGGTTTCGGTTGGGCAAGACCAGTTCCTGTTAACCCGTATAATTTTAAAAGACCACGTCTTGCTGGTATATTAGTTTCGATTGCAGGTCCAATTAGT
The DNA here is from genome assembly GCF_002567495.1 of Bacillus cereus. Classification (GTDB taxonomy): domain Bacteria; phylum Bacillota; class Bacilli; order Bacillales; family Bacillaceae_G; genus Bacillus_A; species Bacillus_A cereus_AQ. The sequence continues at coordinate 57,390 of NZ_NVAP01000054.1, forward strand.
AACTTAATTTTAAGTGCAATTGGTTTAATTATTTGGTATAGCTTATTAAAATTTGGTGTATTATACTCAATTCCATCTGCAGTAGCAGATACGTTAGCTCAATTTTTCCAGATTTTTATTATGCTTAATATCGTTTTACTTGTATTTAATTTATTACCAATCCCACCGCTTGATGGATATCGAGTTGTGGAAGATTTAGCGCCAGCAAAGATCCGTGCGAAAATGACACAGTATGAAAAATACGGGGCAATTGCGTTATTAATTCTTGTTATTACACCGCTTAGTAATTACACAATCCAGCCTATTTTCAATGTTGTTATTCCGTATGTATTAATATTTTTACAGAATATCATTGCGCCTATTTTCGGCCTTTAAAAGAGGAGGAGCTTACATATGACAGAGAAAAAGAAAAAAATCGGTTTTAATATCGTGAAAAATGATTCAACAGATGGACATGGTGGATTTGGCGTTGGGGCATTAAGTTTAGAAAACATTTCACCTGTATTTGTTGATGTACTAGAGAAGACTGCATTCGTTGATATCGGTGCGATGCATGCGCGTAGTACAGTAGAAAAAGGTATTAAGTTTTTAACAAATAAAGATGAAGTTCCAAACGGAAAACCATTTTGGCTTGTATGGGTAACGATTGAAAGAACTGCAACAGGTGCTTATTACGCAGGTGTAACAGCTTGTGAAATGACAGTTGACCGTGAAATTCGCCGCGGATATAAATCACTTCCAGAGCACGTAAACAAAATGGATAAATCAATGAAGCGTCACATTATGGTTGACCATATGGATGAATCATCTAAAAAAGTACTTGGTACGTTCTTGAAAGAACATAATGAAGCAATTTGGAACGAATCTAGTGAAGAATTGCGCCGTGCATTATTAAGTGAATAAAAAATAGCTGACGGATGCCCGTCAGCTATTTTTTTACCAAGGAAGATATTTTTTCCACCAACTTGTTTTTTTCTTTTCTTCAGTTGTCTTTTCAAACTCTTCTTTATCATCAACATGATCCATACAATATTCAGTTGGTTCTGTACCTTTTGCGAAATACATTTTCACAGAAATAGGACAATTTTTTGTAGCGATTTTACCATTTTCTGGGTTTATATTAACCGCTACGACGTCACCTGGTTGTTTAAATTCTTTTTTAGGCTGTCCATCTAAGCCTTTCTCCATCGTATCGGTCCATATTTTCTTTGCATATCCTTGTTCTGCTACGTTTGAAATAGATTTAGGTTGATCGTATCCAACCCATACACCAGTTACGATTTGTGGGGTAAATCCAATCATCCAACTATCCGTTTCGGTAGAACCAGATTTGCCGGCATATGTTCTTGATAATTTTGATAACATTGATTGACCAGTCACAGCAGCATAGCTGCTTAGTTTTTTATTAAACATACCAGTCATCATTTCTTCCATTACAAACGCTTTGCTCTTGTCGAGAACTTGTTTACTCTCCAAATGAGCATCGTATAATATATTTCCTTCATGATCCATAATGCGGCGAATGAAAGTTGGTTTTACTTCTTTTCCACCGTTTGCGAACATGCTATAAGCGTTAACCATTTCAATTGGTTTTACGGGTGATGTGCCGAGAGCTAGAGAAGGTACATCTTTTAATGCGCTTGTAATACCAAATTGTTTCGCTGTTTTTGCGAGCGTGTCATCTCCTAAAAATAAATTCGTTTTTACAGCATATATGTTATCAGAGACTGCGAGAGCTTGTGCCATCGTTACGAAATCATCTGCATAATAATCTTTATAGTTTTTCGGTTTATACTTTGAAACGCCGTCACCTAAAGTAAATACAGTATATTCGCTTTTTAAGCGCGTAGCAGGCGTGAATCCTCGTTCTAATGCTGCATAATACAGAAATGGCTTGAATGTAGAACCAGGCTGACGAACGGCTTGTGTGGCCCTGTTAAATTGACTCGTATTATAATCAGTTCCACCAACAAGAGCAGCCACTTCACCTGTCGTTGGATTCATAGAGACGAGAGCAGTTTGTATGTTTGTTGTGTCAGGTATATGATCTTTTACAGCTTGCTCTGCTACAGCTTGTAGTTTAGGATCTAGCGTTGTGTAAATTCGCAAGCCACCTCGTTGTAAAGCTTGTTCGTCTAATCCAACGTCACGAAGAAGCGAAGCTTGTACAGCATCTTGGAAATATGGTGCGACCTCTGCTACTTTTTTCGTATCTAATGAGGCAAAAGTTAGCGGCTCTTTCTTTGCTAAAGCTGCTTGTTGCTTCGTAATATAGCCCTGTTCTACCATTTCATCTAATATGAGAGCTTGTCGTCCTTTAGCACGATCCTCTTTCAAAAAAGGAGAATAGACACTTGGGCCTTTTGGAATACCAGCGAGCATGCTAGCTTCTGCTAATGTTAACTCTTTTGCTGTTTTATCGAAATATAGACGGGACGCAGCTTCAATGCCGTAAGCGCCATGCCCGTAATAAATTGTATTTAAATATCCTTCTAAAATATGATTTTTATTATAGTTCACTTCAAGGCGGACAGTGTACATTGCCTCTAATAATTTCCGTTTCCACGTTTTATCATGATCTAAATACAGATTACGCGCGTATTGTTGTGTAATCGTACTAGCTCCTTGTACTTTTGCCATCGCTTTTAAATCAGCAACAATTGCACCTGCAATCCGTTTCATATCGAAGCCATGATGTTTATAAAACCTTTGATCTTCGATAGAAAGAGTCGCTTCTTTTACATAAGGTGAAATTTCATTAAGAGAGACATTGTAACGCTTTTGAATTTCATTACTTTGTCCAATAACAGTATCATCGTTTGCGTAAAAGACGCTTGTTTGCGGGACCGCAACAGGGGGAGGTCCCATGATTTTTGCAACTATAATAATAACAAAAAAGGAAAAAACGAAGAAAAGGACGCAAGAAAACATTGCGGTGAAGAAAAGACGTTTATATTTTTTAAGTTTTGGATTCATAGTTTGATCCATCTTTTTTCAGCCCCTCATTAATACAAGCGTTATTGTATTAGTATTGAGGATTTTCGTTTATTTTAAACAATGAAATTTCGAAAATAAAAAAGCTCCTTCAATTAAGAAAGGAGCTCAAAGGCACGTGCAGGCCAATCGGTAATGATGACATCTACACCATAATCAATCATAGTTTGTAAATCTTTGTATTCGTTAATTGTATACGGACGGAAAACATATCCTTGTTCTTGTGCTAATCGTACAAATTCTTTCGTTAATAGCTGGAAGTTTGGATGTAATCCACTTGCTTCTCTACGTTTTGCCTCGGCAATTGGATCAGCAATCGGTGTATCATATAAAATTGCTCTTGGGATTTCAGGAGCAATTTCTGCTAATAATGAAACAGAGTCATGGTTAAATGATGAAAATACAATTTGATTAGAAAGATGAAATTCACGCACAAGTGCAACAGCTTTTTCCTCAATATTTGGGTAATGAATAACATCTGTCTTTAATTCAATATTTAGTTGTAAGTTCGTTGTGGAAAGCCAAATAAAAACCTCGCGCAACGTTGGGATTTTTGCTTCATGGAAAGAAGGGTCTTTATAGCTACCGGCGTCCAATGATTGTAGTTCCTCTACCGTTTTTTCCGAAACAAGTCCAACGCCATTTGTTGTACGCTCAACGGTTTCATCGTGAATTACGACAAGTTCACCATCTTTTGATAGGTGGACATCGAGTTCAATTCCGTGAGAGCCAATGCGTTCAGCTTCTTGGAAGGCAATCATCGTATTTTCGGGATGTGTTCCTTTTACTCCGCGGTGAGCGAAAATAAGTGGTTTACTCATGTGAAATTCTCCTTATCATCTCTTTTCTTTCATTATGAAACTGCTTTGGAAAAAATACAATTTAATAGGACAAACATTTACAAAAGTCTAACAGTTGCAGAAAAGTTAACGTTAACGTAAAATGTAATAATCAAGTGAAGGGAGGAATAAACATGTATAAAATTGATGAAGTAACAAAGCAAGTCGGTTTAACAAAACGTACACTTCGTTATTATGAGGAAATTGGTTTAATTCATCCTCCAGAACGTAGTGAGGGGAATATTCGTCTGTATACGGATGAGGATATTGCAAGAATTAAAAGAATTGTAGAAGCGAAAGAAGTGCTAGGAATCACACTTCAAGAAATGCAGCATTTCTTATCACTAAAAGAAAGAATGGAACAAAGAAGAAATAGCGAGAACCCTCGAGACCGTGAAGTGATTCAAGAAATTAAAGATATGCTTGAAAATCAAGTGCAAACGTTAGACGAAAAAATGGAGCAAATGCAGCGTGTAAAGGCAGAACTTGAAGATAGTTTACATCGTGCAGTAACATTTTTAGAGAGCACAAAAGGAGAGTAATTAAAATGGAGAGAAAACAAAAACTAGGGAGATTGATTACAGTGGTGGCTACCTTCCTTGCCTTTTCGGGTATAGGAGTAGTCGACCCGATTTTGCCGATTATTGCTGAGAAAATTGGCGCAACGCATTGGCAAGTTGAAATGTTATTTACCGCTTATATTTTAACGATGGCAATCATGATGTTACCAGCTGGCATATTTGCATCGAGATTTGGTGATAAACGGATGATGACAATTGGTCTTGCGATTGTGACTGTATTTGCGTTTATATGTGGTATATCGCAAACGATTGCTCAATTATCTCTTTTCCGCGCTGGATGGGGATTAGGAAATGCGATGTTTTTTGCTACAGCAATGACACTGTTAATAGCATTAAGTAAAGAAGTTCATGAAGCAGTAGGATTATACGAAGCAGCTATCGGCTTAGGTATGGCTGGCGGACCGTTATTAGGTGGAATATTAGGTGGTCATTCTTGGCGTTATCCGTTTTTCGCAACGAGTATTTTAATTTTCTTAGCGTTTATTTTAGTATTCTTTTTTGTAAAAGAGCCGGAGCGAAAAGTGAAACGTAAGGCGGCAGGTGTAGGGGAATTAGTTAACCTAGTGAAGTATAAACCCTTTATGCAAGGTGCTATTTCAGGGATGTTATACTACTACGGATTTTTCGTCGTGTTAGCGTATTCACCACTTATTATGCATTTATCTGCTATTCAATTAGGATTTGTATTTTGTGGATGGGGATTAGCGTTAGCTTACGGTTCGGCAATTTTAGCACATAAGCTAGAAGGGAAGTATGAACCGAAAACATTATTGAAAGCTAGTCTACTTGTATTTGCCATTTTATTAATTGCATTATTCTTTGTTCAAATTATGTGGTTACAAATTACTCTTATCGTTTTATCAGGATTGGCATCAGGCTTAAACAATGCATTATATACAAGTTATGTAATGGATATTTCACCTTATGAAAGATCTGTTACATCAGGTGTTTATAACTTCGTTCGTTGGCTAGGTGGAGCAATTGCTCCAATTCTATCAGGAGTTATCGGGCACACAGTTTCACCACAAAGTCCATTTTTAGTTGGGGGAATTGTTGTGTTAGTTGGTTGTATTATGATCCTAATTCCAATTCGTAAACCAGTAGAACTAGAGACAAAGGCCCTTTCTTAAGAAAGGGTTTTCTTTATGCATATATGTTAGAACCCTCTGACTAAAATATATTTTCGGTATTTTTGTACTTTTAACTATACTTTTTGGATGTTTTGTTTTATTTTTGTTAGGGGACATTAATGATGTCCTCATTATAAATTTGCATTGAAAGGCGTGATTGTACGATGGAACTATGGTTCACTGAGAAACAAACAAAACATTTTGGGATTACGGCGCGTATTAACCGCACATTACATACGGAGCAAACAGAATTCCAGAAACTTGATATGGTTGAAACGGAAGAGTTCGGAAACATGCTTATTTTAGACGGCATGGTTATGACAACAGAAAAAGACGAGTTCGTTTATCATGAAATGGTAGCGCACGTACCTTTATTTACACATCCAAACCCTGAGAACGTATTAGTTGTTGGTGGTGGCGATGGCGGTGTTATTCGTGAAGTGCTAAAACACCCAAGCGTAAAGAAAGCAACTCTTGTTGAAATTGATGGAAAAGTAATTGAGTACTCTAAACAATACTTACCATCAATCGCAGGCGCATTAGATAATGAGCGTGTAGAAGTAAAAGTAGGGGACGGTTTCCTACACATCGCAGAAAGCGAAAATGAATACGACGTAATCATGGTAGATTCTACTGAGCCAGTAGGACCAGCAGTAAACTTATTTACGAAAGGTTTCTACGCTGGAATCTCTAAAGCATTAAAAGAAGACGGTATTTTCGTTGCACAAACGGACAACCCTTGGTTCACACCAGAGTTAATTACAACTGTGTTTAAAGATGTAAAAGAGATTTTCCCAATTACTCGTTTATACACAGCGAACATTCCAACATACCCAAGTGGTCTTTGGACGTTCACAATCGGATCTAAAAAACATGATCCATTAGAAGTAAGTGAAGAGCGTTTCCACGAAATCGAAACGAAATACTACACAAAAGAATTGCACAATGCAGCATTCGCATTACCGAAATTTGTTGGCGATTTAATTAAGTAAGAAAATCGAATTTGAACAAATAAAGTGTGAGTAGCTCATTTAAGGTGTTTGTCCAGAAGACTTGAACATGCTAGCTACTTACACTTCTGTAGAGGAAATCGTCTTCTTGTTGTTAAAAAGAAGACCCCGGTAAATCGAGAAAGAGGAGCAATTCGCTCCAAATTTGAGAAATAGTGAAAGGTTGGGATACCTTAAGTTCCACATAAGGAGGAAAAGAATATGCGTTTTGATGAAGCTTATTCAGGTAAAGTATTTATTAAAAGTCATCCAAGTTTTGAAGAGTCAAAGGTAGTTATTTATGGGATGCCTATGGATTGGACAGTAAGCTACCGTCCAGGATCTCGTTTTGGCCCTGCACGTATTCGTGAAGTATCAATCGGTCTTGAAGAATATAGTCCGTATTTAGATCGTGAACTAGAAGAGGTAAAATATTTTGATGCGGGTGATATCCCATTACCATTCGGAAACGCACAACGCAGCATAGACATGATTGAAGAGTATGTATCAAAACTTTTAGATGCCGATAAGTTTCCACTAGGTCTCGGCGGTGAGCACTTAGTGTCTTGGCCAATTTTTAAGGCAATGGCAAAAAAATATCCGGATTTAGCAATCATCCACATGGATGCTCATACTGATTTACGTGAATCGTATGAAGGGGAGCCTTTATCCCACTCTACACCAATTCGTAAAGTGTGTGATTTAATTGGTCCGGAAAACGTATATTCTTTCGGAATTCGTTCTGGAATGAAGGAAGAGTTTGAATGGGCGAAAGAAGTAGGTATGAACTTATACAAATTTGACGTATTAGAACCGTTAAAAGAAGTATTACCGAAACTAGCAGGACGCCCAGTCTATGTCACAATTGACATTGACGTATTAGACCCAGCTCACGCTCCAGGAACAGGAACGTTAGAAGCTGGAGGTATCACATCTAAAGAATTATTAGATTCCATCGTAGCAATTGCAAATTCAAATATAAATGTAGTTGGAGCAGACTTAGTTGAGGTAGCTCCTGTCTACGACCATAGTGATCAAACACCAGTCGCAGCAAGCAAATTCGTGCGGGAAATGCTGCTCGGTTGGGTGAAGTAAAAGTGAAACCGACTGTTTAGACCCGGTGACTAAGTTTCTTAGACGCAAGGGTCTAGGAGGCGTAACTGGATAGAAATAAAAGCGGAAGCGGCTCGCTCAGAATGTGAGGGGGATGGAGCTTCAGACGTAGAGGTGCTTTTTGCCTCGAAGGAAGAAGTGAAGCCACCGACCATTCTAGCCGCTGTAGCTGGATAAAGTAAAAGCGGAAGCGGCTCGCTCAGAATGTGAGGGGGATGGAGCTTCAGACGTAGAGGCGCTTTTTGCCTCGAAGGAAGAAGCGAAGCCACCGACCATTCTAGCCGCTGTAGCTGGACAAAAAAAGAGTTATTCTCATCATTTGAGAACAACTCTTTTTCTTATGCAACTTTCTCTTCCGAATTAATGCCGCGAATTTCATCGGCAGAGCGGATTGGATATTTGCGGAATACAATTGATCCAACGTAACCAACAATAGTGGTAACGATTCCACATAGTACGGCAGCGATCGTTACTTTTATAACGTCATTAAATCCGAATAGGACAAGAAGACCTGGAATTGGTGATGCTGTTCCTGGCGCATTATTAACGAGCTGGAATAGCGATGTAATAATACCGGCAAGTGCACCGCCAACGAAGTTTGTCATATAAATTGGAATTGGATTTGCTGAGACAACATCGGCTTGTGTTAAAGGCTCGATTGCTACAGCAATTGTATCTTTCTTTGAACAAATCTTTAATCGTTTAAAGAAAATAAAGTTCATTGGGGCTGAAGCTGCTACGGCAAGACTACCAATTGCCATTGGTAAACCTGTTAATCCAAGCATGGCAGTTAGTGCCATAGAACTCAGTGGAGATGTAGAAATAACGGTGATTAATCCGCCAAGCATAATACCCATAATGATAGGACTTTCTGTAGTTGCAACTGAAATCATAGAACCGATTTTACCGAGTGTGGCGTTAACGAGTGGATCCATAAGCATTGCCATCCCGCGTGAGATTGGTGCAGCGATAAATAGAATTGCTAAAAATTCTACACCAGCTGGTAATTTCTTTTCGAGAAATTTCACGATGAATGCACAAACGTATCCAGCGAAAAATCCTGGTAAAATACCGAATCCGCTAGTAGCGATACCGATTAAAACAGCGTATACGGGTGAAACACCGATTGCTAATGCGACTAAAATCGCTGCTGCGACACCGCTCATACTACCAGAAGCTTCCCCTACTGATTGTAAAAAGTTATTATGAAACATTTCTCCACCAATATAACGGTGAAATGCTTCAATAAGAAAACTTGCGATTGCTGCATTAGCTAAAGCACCCATTGCTTTCATTCCGTAAGGAGCACGGTAACTGAAAAGTGTAAATAGACAAAGTACAACAAGTAATAGTGCTAAACCTTGCAAGATAGCCATTTGAAAATTGTCTCCTTTGATTTTTGTAATAAAGTGAAACTTTAATCAGTGGGTGTTTTGTCCCTTCCCACTGATTATTAGTTGAACCAATCGGGCATTTACGGGCAGTTGTTTCCCACCGACTTTTCCCGTATTCACCGCATTTGGGGGTGGGAGTCTTACTGCCCGTTAATGCGGGATAAAAATTCGTATCATTTAATAATAATATAAAAGTGTATGAAACGGAAAAATTTTTTCTTGGGAAATTGCTGTAAGAAAAAATCCCTTACAATAATGTAAGGAAAGTGTAAGACTTTTCGATAGAGTATAGTATGCTCTTTTCCGTATAATACAAGTATAGATATAATACTAGTGAGAAAGAAGTGCAAACAGGAGGCGCATGTATGAAATTGGTAATTAAAGTTTTAGCTGTATTTGCCATCATTTTAGGGGGAACAGCGTATTATTTAAACACAAAAACAGAAGGTGTACATGCTTTTGTAGACAACTTCTTTTCAAATAAAGAAATTCAAGATTATTATGCGGTTGTAGATAAAGGTGAGAAAAAAGACGGCGAATATTTGTATACATTTACAGGGTATACAGAGGACGGGAAGCAACAAGTTATTAAAAGAATTGTAAATCGTGAATTGCACGCAGGTGCTTTTATAAAAATTTATGCAAAAGGTATGCAAGGAAAAGGATGGGCTGAAATACCGAAAGAGTCAATCCCGCAAAAAGCGTTGCAAAAAATAGAAAAACCATAAAAGGAGCGAATCGTTCGCTCCTTTTTTAGTGCGTTAAAATAGTGATAGATGTATTTTCTTTGTTAGCAATGATTTTTGCACGTCCGCCAATTGGGAAAGTGAAAATTGGTGTTGTATGTCCAAAACTAGCATTTGCAATGATAGGTATGTGTGTAAGTTCAGGCTTTGAAGCGATCATTTCTTGAATGTCTTCTAGTGTACATTCCGCTCCCTTCTGCATTCTTCCGATAACAATGCCTTTTACATGCTCAAAATCGGCTTGCTGCATAAGTGAATGTAAATAGCGATCAAAAGTTTTAAGTGTAGATTTTCCTGTTAAGCTGTCTTCTTCAAGGAATAAAATTTTGCCTTGTAAGTTTGGCATATATGGTGTGCCTTGTAGTAAATTAAGTGTGCTCATATTGCCACCGATAATATCTCCTGCCGCTTCTCCTTCTTGAATTGGAACATATCCTTCATTTTTAATAAATTCTCGATTTTCCTGATCCATATACCAAGAATCATCGCTCCACGTTTCCGCCGGAATGATTTCAATAGGCCCATTAGCGGTTAAGCTTTGTAAAAAGTAATCAGCCGTGTAATGGAGTCCTTTTTCCATTCCAAATGAAGAGAAGTGGGGACCCGAATATGTAACGAGACCCGTTTTTGCGTAAATTGCATTATTTAAGGCAGTAATGTCAGAATAGCCACAGAAAAATTTCGGGTTTTCACGAATTAAATCATAATTGAGATGTTTCAATAAACCATTCGAGTTGTATCCACCAAGTGTCGTCAAAATAGCTTTTACATTAGGGTCTCTAAATGCTTCATGGAGGTCTTGAATGCGGGAAGAAATAGAAGAGGAAGCAAATCGATCTATCTCATCGGCATATTTTGAGAATGTTACTTGAAAGCCCATGTCAGTTAATCTTTTTATAGCAAGTTTTCTATTTTCATTTGAAACAATACTTAAACTACAGGATGGTGAAATCACGCGTATTTCATCGCCCTTTTTTAACTTTGTTGGTATCACTGAATTCACCTCTATAATTAAAAGAATATTTAGATTTAAAAAATATTTTATCATATGAAATAAAGTAGAAGTGAATTATTTTTTGAAATGGAGTTTTCCTGATTTTTCAGCAGACAGACAGCGTCTTTTTTTGATATGATAGGAAAAGTGATTTATTATAAGTAGTATTTAATATCTATAACATTTGAAAGGTGTGCAAGACGTGAAGAAACAACTTGCAGGCTTGCCGGTACACGTTCATTTCGTAACAGAAATCCGTGAAGGGGCGAGGAAGGAAACCGTTGCTTTTGAAGCAAATGGTCAATACTATGTAAAAGGTCAAGGTACATATGTAACATTCCAAGAGCCGAACGAACAAGGCGAAGTGAAAACAATTATTAAAATTCAAGATGAACAAGTTCTCATTATGCGTTCAGGTGCTATTTCTATGCGTCAGACGCATGTGAAAGGTGAATGGACAACGGGTACGTATACGAGTGAACTTGGTACGTTTGCATTGCAAACGAAAACTGATAACGTTCTTTTTAAATGGTCGGATGAAAAGAAAAAAGGACAACTCTTCTTAACGTACGCATTGCTTCTAAGTGAACAAGAAGCTGGCAGATATACAATTACAATTAATTTGAAGGAGGCAAAATAATGAATTCTTTAGAGCAAGTAAAAGGATTGATTAAAGAAGAAATTCAAGCCGCTGTATTAAAGGCTGAATTAGCAACAGAAGAACAGATTCCAAACGTTATATTAGAATCTCCAAAAGATAAAACAAATGGTGATTTCTCTACAAATATGGCAATGCAACTTGCACGCGTTGCAAAAAAAGCACCTCGTATGATTGCAGAAGAATTAGTTGCAAACTTCGATAAAGCAAAAGCTTCTATTGAAAAAATTGAAATTGCTGGTCCAGGTTTCATTAACTTCTACATGGATAATAGCTACTTAACAGACTTAATCCCAACAATCGTTAACGCTGGTGAAGCTTACGGTGAGACGAACACTGGTAAAGGTGAAAAAGTACAAATTGAGTTCGTATCTGCGAACCCAACAGGTGACCTTCACTTAGGACATGCACGCGGTGCTGCAGTAGGTGACACTTTATGTAACGTATTAGCGAAAGCAGGATACGATGTATCTCGTGAGTACTACATTAACGATGCGGGTAACCAAATTAATAACTTAGCTCTTTCTGTTGAAGCTCGTTACATGCAAGCATTAGGTTTAGAGAAAGAAATGCCAGAAGATGGTTACCATGGTGCAGACATCATTGGAATCGGTAAACGTTTAGCGGAAGAGTTTGGTGATCGTTATGCAAAAGCTGATGCAGAGGAAAGCTATGAGTTCTATCGTTCATACGGTTTGAAATATGAATTAGCAAAACTTCAAAAGGACTTAGAAAGCTTCCGTGTTAAATTTGATGTATGGTTCTCTGAAACATCATTATACAAAAACGGAAAAATCGATCAAGCTCTTGCTGTATTAAAAGAGCGTGAAGAAATTTTTGAAGAGGACGGCGCAACTTGGTTCCGTTCAATGACTTACGGCGATGACAAAAACCGTGTACTAATTAAAAACGACGGTTCTTACACATACTTAACGCCAGATATTGCTTATCACCGTGATAAATTAGAGCGTGGTTTTGATAAATTAATTAACATTTGGGGTGCTGACCACCACGGTTACATTCCTCGTATGAAAGCTGCTATTCAAGCGCTTGGTTACGATAAAGACACGCTTGAAGTAGAAATCATCCAAATGGTACAACTGTATCAAAATGGTGAAAAAATGAAGATGAGTAAGCGTACAGGTAAAGCAGTTACACTTCGTGAGCTTATGGAAGAAGTAGGCGTGGACGCAATGCGTTACTTCTTCGCAATGCGTAGCGGTGATTCTCATTTAGACTTCGATATGGACTTAGCTGTATCAACATCTAATGAAAACCCAGTATACTATGCACAATACGCTCATGCTCGTGTATGCAGCATCCTTCGTCAAGGTGAAGAGCTTGGACTAGCTACAGGCGGAGACGTGAATTACAAACTTGTTACTTCTGAGAAAGAAGTAGAGTTACTGAAAAAACTTGGTGAATTCCCAGCTGTAGTTGCGGATGCAGCACAAAAACGTCTGCCACACCGCATTACAAGCTATGCATTTGAATTAGCAGCAGCATTACACAGCTTCTACAATGCAGAAAAAGTATTAAACCAAGATAACTTAGAATTAAGTAAAGCTCGTTACGAGTTAATGAAAGCAGTACGCACTACACTTCAAAATGCATTAGCAATCGTAGGGGTATCTGCACCAGAAAAAATGTAATGAAGAAAAGCGGAAGCAGCTCGTTTAGAATAGGAGGGGGATGGAGCTCCTGACAGAGAGGCGTACTTTGCCTCGGAGGAAGGCGCGAAGCCACCGAGTATTCTAGCTGCTGGAGCTGGACAATAAAGAAAAGCGGAGCCGACTGTTCGCTTTAAGTAAAAGGCAATCACACGATGTTGTGATTGCCTTTTTGTATGGAGATAATAAAAAAATAAAATTTTATCAAACAAAAGAGGAATTTGCGTCGTCTTATATAAATGACAGGAGGCTTACGATGGAAGAAAAGGTAGAAGAATTAATTGATATATATAAGCAGCAAATATATTCCTTATGCTATAAGTTAGCGAAAACGAAAGAAGATGCGGAAGATATTTTTCAAGAGACGTGGATAAAGGTTTTTTCCTCTAGGCACCAACTTTCTTACGTGGAGAATTATAAAAAGTGGATTACTACAATTTGTGTTCGTACATTTTATGATTTTTATCGAAAAAAGAAAAGATGGAAAGATCGCGTGTTAGATTTATTTGATAAAGAAGATGGTGGCGAAGTAGAGTTTGTAGATGAAGTGAATATATCAGAGGAAATTATTCAAAGGGTAGAAGCGGAAATGATACGGGAAGTTATGCAATTATTAAATGAAAAATATAAAACAGTACTCGTACTCTATTACTATGAACAATATTCTTATAAGGAAATGAGTGAAATATTAAATATACCGATTGGTACGGTGAAGTATCGTCTTAATTATGCAAAAAAGAAAATGCGAGAACATTTGGAGGGGTTCGTTCATGAAGGAAGATAAATTTGAACAGAAGATAAAGAGTAGCTTAGCAGAAGAGATAATTCCAAGTGAAGAGCTGATAAATAATACGAAGCAGGGCGTGCGAAAGGCTCAAAAGTTAGAGAAGAGATGGCTGATTTGCATTCACGTCGTTTGGATCGTCTTGTTAACAGTTGTTATAGAACAATTTGTTACGCATTTGGAGCACAAAATTCCCATCATTATAGCGATAGTTATTATGATACACGTATATATTCCCATATACGTTGTAATACAAACATTTTTGAAAAAGGAGTATAAATTACATGAAAGAGTTCGTTAATTCAATTATTACATTTGAGACAGCTGGAGTTATCATGTTCTGTGCTTTTATAGTGCTTTTAATATGTGTTGCATCATGGGTATATACAGATACTAAAGCACATCAAATGAGTAAAGGGTGGAGTGTTTTAGCAATTATATTGCCATTCTTTATTGGATTTTTATTATATATGGTGCGAAGAAGTAAAAAGAAAGTAGAAGGAGAATATAAGCTGGATTTTGTTAAAAAACAGAAAGTAACATTAGTTGCGATATTGGCAAGTACAATGTTTGTATTGCTTAGTGGTTTTACTTTTGTGCAAACGTTAGATGATGCGTGGAGAGCCGGTGATATATATTTAGAAAGTGAGAAGCAAGGGAAGACTAGTTACGAGGCGAAGTTCTCATCATGGGATATTGAGGGGAAAGATATTGAACTGCAGTACGAGAAGGATACAAACGTGACATTTTCTTATGAGACAGATGCAAAACGTGGTAACTTGTGCTTTAGTTTGTATGAAAGACAAGGGGAAAGTATTAAAGAGTTAAAAGAGATCTGCGAATCGAAAAAAGGGGATTTTACAGTTACATTAAAAGCAAATGAAAAGTATGTATTTAATATAAGTGGATTAAAAGTGAAAGATGGATTTGTAAAAATAAATTGGGAAGAGAAATAAAAAAGGCCTCGTAAAAGGCCTCTTTTTTATTGAATTGTATACGTAACAGAAAAACTAACAGGACTATAGTAAACGTAAGGTGCATGAAATTGAACATACATATTTCCATCTGTTTTTGCAGTGAAAATTCTTCCGTAACCATCAGAATATCGGCCGATAAGATTATGATCTGCATCATAAACGCTATAGCTAGGGGTTTTGCTGTTGGGATGAATTGTTAGTTCTTGTCCTTTTTGAAGAAAAATAGGTTCTTGTTCAGAACTACCTCCAGCTTGCAAAGAATAAAATTTTGTAAAGCTTTGTTCTTGAGCGGCAGCAGAAACTTTTGTTTCAGGAATAAACGCGGTAGCTCCAGTAATTCCTGCTAAAGTTAACGCACCTGCTAAAACCATTTTTTTCATAGTAGAAAAAGCCTCCTTATTAGTTGTAATCAATATCGTTACAGTTAATATTGTATACGATAATGAGTAGGATAAAATATGCTTTTATGCATATATATTTTTTCTCAATAAAAGACCACTGATAAAAATCAGTGGTCTTTTAAAGGATTAAGCAGCTTTTTGTTCAGTTTGGCTAACAGGTTTTTGAAGTGAGTTATAAACCCCTGTTCCGATAACGTCTAATGCCATTTTCATGCGTTCAGGTGAAATATTTTCTAACACGTTATCTTGAGGCGTATGGTATACCTTCTCAATATGATAGATTAATGGATTCCAACTATCGACACCCATCCAAATAAATAGAGCAGCAGGAATACCAGCTTCAGCAAATGGCACGTGATCACTAGAACCGAATTTACCTTGTAGGACGAGGTTATTATTTAATTGTTTACCTGCTTGCAAGGCAGCATCTGTCACAAAATTTTTAGATCCATCAGGTGTCATAGCGTACAAATTCTTTGCTTTATCATAATTAGTTGCAACCATATCAGCGTTAAAGACACCTAAAATACGGTCACGTTCTTTTTGCGATAAACCATTCACATAATAATCCGAACCAAGTAACCCCGTTTCTTCAGAACCAAAGGTAATAAAGCGAATTTCTTTATCAGTTTCTACATTTTGAAAAGCACGAGCTAGTTCTAATACTAACCCAGTTCCAGAAGCATTATCGTTTGCACCAGGTGCTCCGACAACACTATCATAGTGCGAACTTACAACAACTGCTTTTTCATTACCGTCACTCTTTTTTGGTTTCTTTTTGGCGATAACATTTAGAGATGTTAAATTAGCTTCATGTCTCGCTTTTAGGGAAAGGATTGTTGTTCCTTTTTTCGCAATTTCTTCTTTAAATGCATTTCCTTGAGCATAAGCAAGGCCAAACACAGGTACAGGTTGTTTTTTCGTTAAACGAGGATTGAAAGTTTGCCCATAGTTGCCACGTCCCCCAATTAAACTGTATAAGAGAACACCTTTTGCACCTTTGCTCACGGCATTTTCAACTTGTTTATTATAATCAGAGGCTGTAGTTCCTCTTTCAAATAAAACAATTTTTCCATTTACTTCATTTGGAATATCTTCTAATTTTGTCCCACCTTGAACAAAGATAAGGGGGGCTGTAACAGCTTCTGTAGAAATTAGTGCATTAGGAGCAGCACCAGCTTGCCAATTACGTTGTGTGGATAGTGGTGATTCAATGAATCCAACGTATTGATCGGGCACCTGAAACGGCTGATATTCTACTTCGTAGCCCATTGATTTAAACTGCATACCAATGTAGCGAGAAGCCCATTCTTCGGATTTTGTTCCACCGGGACGAGGACCAATTGTTTCAGATAAGAAACGAATATGTTCAATGGCACGGTTTGGATCAATCTGTTTTGTAATAGAT
The DNA here is from genome assembly GCF_002567495.1 of Bacillus cereus. Lineage (GTDB taxonomy): Bacteria > Bacillota > Bacilli > Bacillales > Bacillaceae_G > Bacillus_A > Bacillus_A cereus_AQ. Next base: position 74,068 of record NZ_NVAP01000054.1, read on the forward strand.
GGAGTTTGTGTAATTCCTGACGTAGAATCTGCTTTTGCTTGCCCAACTGGAGCTAAGCTAACAGCGAGTGATACAGCAAGCAGAGAGCTTACTATTTTTTGTTTCAATGATTTTTTCATTTTTTCCTCTCCTATTCTTCTATTCTCTATGACTGACAAAAGAAGACGGATAATGACTTTATTTTACCTTCACGACTCATAATTTTCAATATTCTGACATTGAGAAATAAAAACTATATATGCATATTTGCATATTTTTGAGGGAGATATGTATGCTATCATTTTAAACGAAGGTTCGCTTTCTACTCTGAAAGCTCCTGCATTGCATGAATCTAGTGTACCCAAACTTTAGATTATGTAGGGAAATGGAATCACTGTAGGATTTCATTTCTCATGTTTGAATCAGTTGATGGTAATTATGTTTCCGCATTTCATAATTATTATCAGTGATATATGTAAGGCATCCATATGAAAATAAGAGGCTGTTCAAAGGTTTTCCGTACTTTTGGGCAGCCTCACCCCGTTAAAAGGACGATACTTTATGTATCGTCCTTTTTGTATAAAAAAACATCCAATCAATTGAGAGATTGATTGGATGTGAAAAAATTATTAATAATGTTTTTTGCGTTTTGTAGCTAAAATACTTAACAATCCAGCTAGTAGAAGAACAATACCTACTGTTTGTGTAGGATCTTCTTTATGACCTGTATTTGGAAGGTGTTTATCCGTATTTCGATCATCTTGCTGTTTGTTATCTGTTTTATTTGATGTTCCTTCGGAAGTTCCGTTGCCTTGTTTCTCAGGCGTTTCATTACTTTGTTCTTCAGAAGTTCCGTTTTCGTGTTTCTCAGATGTTTCATTGCCTTTGTTTTCTTCTTTATTTGGAGGAGTAACTGGCTTGTCATCTCCACCTGACGAAGATTCAATCTTTTTATTTGAAACTGTAATTTGTAGTGGCGTAGCTTGGGCTTTATCAATTGTAAAGTTTATTGATGATGCATCTAATTGATAGCCTTTAGGAGCCTTTGTTTCTACTAATTGATAATTACCAGGCTTCAAATCATTTACGATGATTTTTCCGTGTTGGTCTGTTTTTAAACCTTCTCGGATAACTTTTCCATCTTGGTCTAAAATATTGAAAATGGCACCTTCAAGTGTTCCATGGTGATCAATATCAACTTTAGTTAACTCAATAGAACCTGTTGTTAAACTATTTAAAGCTGTAACAGAGGTAACCTGAGATTGTCCTTTCATAATTGTGAAAGGAATTGGTTTAACGTTTAAATCATAGCCAGTTGGAGCTTTCGTTTCAATGAACTGATAATCTCCCGGATGTAAATCAGAAACAGAAATCTTACCATCTTTATCAGTAGTTAAATCAGAACGAACATCTTTGCCGTCCATATCCACAATTTTAAAGATAGCTCCTTCAAGAGTAGTGCCATCGATATCATCGACTTTAGTTAATTCAACTGCACCTTTCGTTAAGCTATTCGTAGCAGTAACAGAGGCAATTTTTTCTTGGCCTTTTTTAACTGTGAACTTAATAGGTGTTTCGTTTAAGTCATAGTGTTCAGGAGCTTTTGTTTCGATAAACTCATAGTCTCCTGGTGGTAATTCATCAACGACTAAACGGCCATTTTTATCAGTAGTTAAATCGGTACGGACGTCGTGTCCATCCTTGTTAACAATTTTAAATACTGCGCCTTCAAGTGTTGTGTTTTGTTCAATATCATCTACTTTAATTAACTCCACACTACCTTTTGTTAAGCTATTAATAGCTGTAACGAAGACGTGCTTTGTTTGACTTCTTTCAATTGTGAACTTAAGTGGTTCTTCATTTAAGTCGTAATGTTTCGGAGCTTTCGTCTCAATAAATTGATAGTCTCCTGGTTGTAAGTCTTTAGCGATGATTTTACCATCTTTATTTGTAACTAAATTCGTGCGAATGTCGTTACCATTCATATCAGTAATTTTAAATACCGCACCTTCTAGCATTTCTTTCTTATCTATAGAGTCAACTTTCGTTAATTCCACGCCACCTTTTGTTAGGCCATTCTTGGCAGTAACAGAAACGTGAGTTAGTTGGCTTTTCTCGATAGTGAAATCAATAGGTGTTTTATTTAAATCGTAATGCTTAGGAGCTTTTGTTTCAATGAATTGATAGTCTCCTGGGCGTAAATTCGTAGCAGAAATCTTACCATCTTTATCAGTAGTTAAATCAGAACGAACAATTTTACCTTTCGCATCGACGATGTTAAACACTGCATCAGAAAGTTTTGTATCTGGATTTATATCATCCACTTTTATTAATTCTACAGAACCCTCAGTTAAGCTATTTGTAGCAGTAACTTGGAACTTTTCTTTTTGGCTTTTCTTAATTGTAAACTTAATAGGTGTACTATCTAATTTATAGTGTTCAGGAGCTTTCGTTTCAACAAACTGATAGTCCCCAGGACGTAAATCAGAAACGGAAATTTTTCCATGTACATCTGTTGTAAGCTCAGTGCGAATGTCGTTACCATTTATATCAGTAATTTTAAATACTGCATCTTTAAGAGCGGTACCATCGACATCATCCGCTTTAGACAGCTCAACAGCGCCTTTCGTTAAGCTATTTGTAGCTGTAACAGAGATAGGGCCAGCTTGGCTTTTTGTGATTGTGAATGGAATTGGCTCTTTATTTAAATCGTAGTGTTTCGGAGCCGTTGTCTCGATGAATTGATAATCACCAGGACGTAGGTCAGAAACGTTAATTTTACCTTGTTGATTCGTAACAAGATCTTTGCGAATTACAGTGCCATTCATATCCACAATTTTAAATACTGCGCCTTCAAGAGTAGTGCCATCGACATCATCCACTTTAGAAAGTTCCACGCCGCCTTTTGTTAAACTATTTTTCATAGTAACGGTAGCAATATCTTTCTGGCTTTTTTCAATTGTAAATATAATTGGCTTTTTGTCTAAATCATAGTGTTCAGGAGCCGTTGTTTCAACGAATTGATACGTACCAGGACGTAGGTTTTCGACAACGATTTTACCTTCACTGTTTGTTTTTAAATCTGTTTTAAGTACTTTGCCATTTTGATCTAGTAAATTAAATACCGCATCGGCAAGTTTTGTTTGATTGTTTAGATCATCGACTTTAAGTAGTTCGATACTACCTTGTTGTAAGCTATTTTTAGCAGTTAAAGAAATAGCTTTTTTCTGTCCTTTTTCTATAGTGAAACTAATAGGAGTTTCATCTAAAACGTAATGCTTCGGAGCTTTCGTTTCGATGAATTGGTACTCACCAGGACGTAGGTCTTTAACTTCGATTTTCCCTTGCTCATTTGTAACAAGGTCTTTATGAATTACATCACCATTCATATTAACAATTTTAAATACTGCACCTACAAGAGAAGTGCCATCAACATCATCTGTTTTAGAAAGTTCAACTGCACCCTTTGTTAAAGCGTTTGTAGCAGTAACATGAAGAGTTTCAACTTGGCTTTTCTTAATTGTAAATATGATAGGTTTTGCATCTAAATCATAATGTTCAGGGGCTGTTGTCTCAACGAATTGATACGTACCAGGACGTAGGTTTTCAACAACAATTTTCCCTTCATTATTTGTTTTTAAGCCTTCTTTAACTAGCTCTCCGTCTGCATCCAATAAATTAAATACGGCGTTAGCAAGTTTTGTATTTACATCAATATCGTCAATCTTTGTTAGTTCAACGCTACCTTTTTTCAAAGTGTTTTTACCTGTAACATTGATTTCTTTCGTTTGACTTCTTTCAATTGTAAATGGAATCGGTGTTTCGTCTAATACATAGTGCTCAGGAGCTTTTGTTTCAATGAACTGATAGTCTCCAGGGCGTAAATCAGAAACAGAGATTTTTCCATTTTTATCTGTAACAAGATTTGTATGAACTTCGTTACCGTTCATATCCACAATCTTAAAGATTGCACCTTTGAGCATTGTACGATCGATGTCATCAATTTTTGTTAAAGTGACTGCACCTTTCTTTAAGCTGTTAGTAGCAGTAACAGTAATGTTTTCTTGTTGACTCTTTCCGATCGTGAACGGAATAGAATCTTTACTTAACGTATAGTCTTTTGGAGCTTTTACTTCAACAAATTGATAGTCTCCAGGACGTAAATCAGAAGCAGTAATTTTACCGTGTTTATCAGTCGTTAAACCTTTGCGAATTACCTTTTTAGTGTCATGAGCATCAACAATTATAAATTCTGCACCTTCAAGAGTAGTGCCGTCAACGTCATCAACTTTTGTTAAAGTGACGCCACCTGTAAGTAAACTGTTTTTTACAATGACAGGGACAGGAAGATCTTCCTTGCTACCTTTTTTAATTGTGAACTTAATAGGTGTTTGATCTAATTTATAATGTTCAGGAGCTTTCACTTCAATAAATTGATAATCGCCTGGTGCTAAATCAGGGATGACTAATACTCCGTATGCATCTGTTGTTAAATCGTTCATAATTTCTTTGCCAGTTGCGTCTTGTAATGTGAATACAGCGCCGGCAAGAGCTTTCGCGCTCTCCACGTCATCTTCTTTAATTAATTTAACTTTTCCTTTCGTTAAATTATTTTTGAAAGTAATAGGGATGAGTTTTTGTTGGCTCTTTTCAATCGTAAATTCGATTGGTTCTTCATTTACATCGTAATAAGTAGGAGCCTTCGTCTCGATTAGCTTATAATTACCCGGACGTAAGTCTTGAACCACTAATTTACCGTCTTTATCAGTAGTAAGTTCCGTACGAACATCCTCACCTTTGTCATTAACAATTTTAAATACTGCACCTTCAAGGGTTTCCTTAGCATTTACAGAATCAACTTTTGTTAATTCAATACCGCCTTTTATTAAGCTATTAGTAGCTGTAACGTTAATAGCAGTCGCTTGGCTCTCCTTAATTGTAAATTCAATCGGTGTTTTATTTAAGGCATAATGCTCAGGAGCTTTCATTTCGATAAATTTATAGTTACCTGGACGTAAACCAGTAGCAATAATTTTACCTTCCTGATTCGTAACTAACTCTGTACGGACATCTTCATTTTTATTATTAACAATTTTGAATACGGCACCTGTAAGTGCAGTGCCATCAGTATCATCGAGTTTTGTTAGTTCAACATCGCCTGGTAGTAGACCATTTTCAGCTGTAATAACAATCGGTGTTTTTTGACCTTTCTCAATTGTAAATTCAATTGGTGTTGATCGCAGTTCATAATGTTCAGGAGCTTTCGTTTCAATAAATTTGTATTTGCCTGGACGTAAGTCTGAAGCTTTAACAGTTCCGTTTGTATCGGTAGTTAATTCTGTACGAACGTCTTCGTTCTTGTCATTCACGATTTTGAATATAGCTCCAGCAAGAGGAGTCTTTTTATCAAATTCGTCGACTTTTAATAGCTCAACAGCACCTGTTGTTAAACTGTTTTTTGCAGTAATGGAGATAATGCTTGTTTGACTTTTCTCGATTGTAAACGGAATTGGTTCTTTATTTAAGTCATAGTATTTAGGTGGTGTTGTTTCAATAAATTGATAATCACCAGGATCTAAATCTTTAACGGTTAAAGTTCCATCCTTTTCTGTTTTTAAGTTTGTACGGACATTTTCATTTTTGTCGTTAACAATGTTGAATACCGCACCTTCAAGGGTAGTGCCATCAATATCATCCACTTTTGTTAACGTAACGCCACCTTTAATTAAAGCGTTTTTTGCTGTAACAGAAGCGGCTGTAGTTTGGCTTTTTTCTATTTCAAATAGAATAGGCGTTTTGTCTAATTCATAATGCTCAGGAGCTTTTGTTTCGACAAACTGGTATTTACCCGGACGTAAATCTTTTGCTTCTATTTGTCCATGTTCATTTGTTGTTAATTTTTCATATCCAGGAATATTTTTTCCGTTGCGATCCTGAACAGTAAACTCTGCTCCTGCTAAAGTTTTATTATAATTATCCACTTTTGTTAAAAGAGCAGATCCTTTAGTTAAACTATTTGTCGCAGTTAGGTTTACTACTGTTGTTTGATCTTCAGAAATAGTAAACGGAATTAGTTTGCTATCTAATTGATAATGCTCAGGAGCCTTCGTTTCTTGTAAGTAGTAAGTTCCTGGTTTTAGTTTATCTATAATAATTTGTCCGTTATTATTTGTTGTTAATTCCTTGTGTTCTGGAATTACTTTTTTGTCTTTATCTAGTAGTGTGAAAACGGCACCTTGTAGTGTTGCATTTTTATTCAGGTCATCAGACTTTGTTAAAACTACTTTCCCGACAAACTTCTTATTTATAAGTGTATATGTTGTAGTCTCTTGCTTACCAAGTTCAACAATTCTCCCTTGTTTTAAATCCCAGCTAATTACATAGCCTTCAGGAGCTTTTGTTTCTTTTAATAAATATTTATCGCGTTTTAAGTTATTAAATTTAGCGATACCGTCTTTGTCTGTTGTGATTTTACGGATAACAGTTTTACCTGTACGATCGTATAAAGTAAATTCTGCCCCAGCTAATAGAGCGTTCTTATTGTCGTTATCTACCTTTATAATTTCAAGGTTTCCACGACCTTGAGTAGCAGATCCTCCGCCCGAACCGGAAGACATTCGTACTTCAATCGTTTCGGTAGTTTCTGTATTCTTTACCGTTAACTTATTGCCTGCAATTTTCGCCTTATTACTTACTTTTTCTTTATCGTCTGCATTAATAAGTGAACGATATTCTAAAATATAAGCTCGATCAATTTTTTTCAAGAAGGCAATTTCGAAATGTTGCTTTCCGGTATTATTGTCTGTTGTTATTTTGAGTTTATAGTCTGTTCCTTCTTTTAATTCGTTTGCTGTATCTTTTGTTACATTTCCATAGTAATCGACAGTTGTAGGATATAAGTGGAATGAATCTTCCACAAGTACTTGATTGTCTGTTGGATCGTCTGTTACAACTGCGTCTGCAATGGTTGATTGGCTTTCATTAATTGCAATACTCCAATTAATGTAGTTGTCATCTTGTACAGCTTTTTTTGTGACAAAGCTGCCACCTTTATTTACTTGAGTGTCACCTTTAAGAGTGTTAACAATTGTAGAGCCATCTTTTAAATCTGCCTCGTTTTTGTAGGTGCCTTGGATAAGTTCACCATCAAGGCTTGTTTTAAAGATTATATAGTAAGGTGAATTAATTGATTGCTTGAAATGAACCTTTAGGGTGTTTTTATTTTTCTCTGTAGGTTCTTCAAGTTCATATTTCTCAGTTGGTACAGCATTACCAGGTTGTGCATTATCAGGACTTCCATTTAAAATCATATCGCGCACTTCAATGGATCCTGGCACTAGCTTTTGTTTATCTTGTATTACGTCTATAACATAAGGATCTTTAATCTCAACATTATTATAGTTAAAGCCTATTATCCAAGTAATTTCCTTCGTTTGGGCGTTATAAGAACCGTATTTATAACCATTTGCCTTTGTGAAAGCATCAGGATCAAAATTAGCTTCAACTTTATTTGATTGTGGATTAGAATCCGTATCTATCCAAGATAGGTTACCTGTATTTTTAAATGAAGTTTTACCACTTTCTAATTTTGTATAATCAAAGTCTGTCGTATATTTTACGACTAATGTCTTTGTCATATTAGACTGATATGTACCTATAAGGGTAATTTTGAAACCTTTATCGGTTACATCTAAAACGTAGTCAGTCCCAGCTTGAAGGGTATAATCTCCGTCTTTAATTTCTAGTTTCTTATCTTTTAATTGTAATCCACCATGATCAAAGGTATCGGTAATGATCGCGTTGTTTAATGGATAGTTGTTATTATTTACTATAATTGTCCAAGTTGTTGTTTTGTCTTTATAATTTGTTTCAGCTTTATTATTAGATTTAATAATGTTTTGCTGCTTGAAGCTAGCTTCATTTTCTTTACTTGAATTATTATCAGCCGTAACTTTATTTTTTACTTTTCCATCTTCTATAACTTTATTAGTTGGCTTGGTTTTATAGGTAATTACATAAGCACTATTAATATCCTCATTAAACTGTAAATCGAATCCATTCTTCTTGTTACTTACAGTGTAATTATTAACAGCGTCTCCTGTTACAAGCTTTCCTCTTTCATTATATGAAGCGTTTTTCACAACGATAGAATTTGCATCTAGTTCATGTGTATCATCAAAAATATCTTTTAAAATCGCATCTGTTTTTTTGATCTCTCTTTGATCACCATTGTAAGTAATTGTCCACTCAATTGTTTGCGTTTTTGGATCATATTTACTTGTTTTGTTTAAATGTGTACCACGAGAAACCGTTACAGTAGAGCTTGCGTTTTGTTGCTTTTGATTATCACTCGTTATCGTAACGTTATTTTGGAAATTTTTAATATTTTCGTCAGTAATTTTTGTGGCATATTCAATTTGATATGCTTTATTGATGCTATCTTTAAAAGCAATCTCCAGTTTTGAACCATCTGATGAAATAATCTTATAATCTGCTGGTTCAGCTTCTTTACCACGTGTTACATTTCCGTTAACATCAACTTCTAAATAATAAACTTTAATAGAATCTTTATTTAAGCTTGTACCTTGTGGGATGTTATCTTTAAAAACAGCGTTTTTAAGAGTGTCTTTCGTTTTATTCATCTCTACTGTCCAATTAATCTCATTTGTATTAATTGGTCTATCGGGTAACCCTTTTTTATTCGTGGCTGTTTGTACATTAGGCTTAAAGTCCACTGTAATAGAAACATCTTTATCTTTAATTGGGAAAGGAATTTCTTGTGTTGTTGTACCTTTAATTTCAGCTTTATTAAATTCTGTCTTTAATTTTAGGTTACCAACAAGATCTGGATGTTTTTCAGCATAATCGTTGAATGTCATTGTGACTTTGCCGTCTTTTGTAACAGTAAAGTTCCCAATAGGGTGGTTTTCATTATCATATAAAGGACTGTTAATTGTGTTGTAAATCTTAAAATGTTTAGGAAGATCAAAAATATAGTAATCTCCACTTTTAACATTCATCGAGTTTAAAAGTTCCCATGTAAACTCAATGTTGGCAGGGGAATCTGTACTTGGACGATTATCCTCTGTAAATGGTTTTCCATCTTTGTCCGTTAACTTTACGCCCGTTAAAATGTTTGTTGTTATTTGCTTTGGACCTGAATTTGTATTCTCAGCAGGGTCGCTTGCTAGCTTTTGTTCCGGATTGTCAGTAGCAGGTTTAGTTGCTGGATTTTGTTCCGGATTGTCAGTAGCAGGTTTAGTTGCTGGATTTTGTTCCAGATTGTCAGTAGCAGGTTTAGTTGCTGGGTTTTGTTCCAGATTGTCAGTAGCAGGTTTAGTTGCTGGGTTTTGTTCCGGATTGTCAGTAGCAGGTTTAGTTGCTGAATTTTGTTCTAGATTATCAGTAACAGGTTTAGTTGCTGGGTTTTGTTCCGGATTGTCAGTAACAGGTTTAGCTGCTGGATCTTGTGCTTGTTTATTAGTATCCTGTTTGGTGCCATCTTCTTTCGGCTTTTCTACTTGAACAGGAACCGATATAGACTGAACCAGTGTTCCTAAAGGAAAAGCGATTTGAACTGATTTTTCTCCAGTTTTTAAAGTTGGGTTAAAGACAGTATCAATTTTAATTTTTCCTTTAGCATCTTTCGGCTTTTCTACTTGATCATTAAATATTAGTTTTAATTTATTATCTTTAGCTGTTATAAAATATTGACCAATATTTTTTTGATCTGTTACTAAATCTCCTTGCAAGTCTTTAGATATTTTTAATGCAAGTGGTATTTGAATTACTGCTGTATCGTTTGCATGTACAACTTGTTGATCTTTTATTGACCAAGCGTATTCTACTTGAATGGTTGATCCTATCTTTATTAAGTTGTTAGGATTTTTTGCTTCGTCAATAATATGATCTGTTGCATCTTTCATTTCAACAGTGTCAAATAATGAAGTTTCCTTTAAAGTCTCAGCTTTTGCTTGATTGTACGGGAAACTAATAAACTGTGAAAATAGTACAAATACAATTAAACATATATTGAAAAGTTTTTTCATTTTGCCTCCTTTGAACATGCATTTGTTCACTGAGGAATATATGCCACATGAACAAATGGAATATAAAAAAAGTTAATTGTTATAAAGTATTTGTTTCTACTATCCCTCCGTTTCTATGTACGTTCTCTGACAGAATAGACGCTAAATCAAAGGCATATATAATGTAACGTAAAAATCTGGAATATACATAGTTCGACAAAAAATGTCGAAAGCATACTGATAAAAGGAACGATATCAGACCTTTATATACACGAGTATTTTCTTGTGAATGTGTTATGAACTGAATAGTTATAAAGGTAAGTTTTACGATACATGCTAACCAAAGTAATGTATCCCAAGTTGAAAGTTTGTATTTGCTTTAAAGTTGTGTGGAAAAAATCTGATAGGGTTGATTTTGGTTAGGTTAAAGACAATATGTACTTTGAAAATATTCATTTATGTAATATGGAATTGAAATAATTGTATCTTAGGAAGTTCATTTATTACATTTATGAAAATTAACTTTTTGCCTAGAGAGCTGTACAATTTGTGGACCGAAGTTAAGATGGTACAGTTCCTTTTGGATTTAGTATAATATAAGGTATTTATAATATTCGACTAAATCATTACTGCGGTCATTTTTGAAGCTGTTTTACATAATAAAAAAGAAGTTATCCCTTTTGGTAATAGTGATATCTTCTCTTGAAGATATCATGAATAACCTCCGCTAAAGATTATATACTTAAATGATAAAGAGTTCAACAATGGTTAACATATTTTCCAAAAATTAAAAAACGGCTGTTTTTATGTGGAATAACTCTACAAAACAGCCGTTTTTTTGTATTAGATTTCTGTTAAGATTATTGGTTCACCACGTGTTACGACAACGGTATGTTCACATTGTGCAACAAGACTTTTATCAGGTGTAACGAATGTCCAACCATCGTCACCGCGCTCAATAATATGATCAGCTTTCATAGAGATGAATGGTTCTACAGCGATAACAAGACCGTCTTTTAGAAGCGCATTATCCATTGGATCATAATAGCTTAAAATGTGGTTTGGTGCTTCATGTAAGCTAAGACCAATGCCGTGACCAGTTAAGTTTTGAATAACATTGTATCCACTTTTATGTGCGAAGTTTGAAACGGCACGACCAATTTGATTTTGTTTTGAGCCAGCTTTCACCTTTTTCATTGCTGCCCAAAATGCATCAACTGCTGCTTGGCAAAGCTTCTCTTTTGCTTCGTCTTCTCCAAGTACAAAGGAAATACCTGTATCCGCATAATAACCATCAAGTGCAGCAGATACGTCGACGTTTACTAAGTCGCCTTCTTTTAATACACGATCTCCTGGAATACCGTGAGCAACTTCTTCGTTTACACTAATGCAAGTTACACCTGGAAAATCATATTCTTTTTCAGGTGCAGAAATAGCACCATGCTCATCTAATACTTTTTTACCGATCAAATCAAGCTCTTTCGTTGTCATACCTGGCTTCGCTTCTTTTTTCATTTCTTCACGTGCAAGCGCAACGATGCGGCCGATTTTTCGTAAGCCTTCTAAATCTTGTTCATTACGAATAATCATGAAAACCACTGTCCTTCCTCGAATATATATCTTACCCGATTGTATCATGTTTATTTTCGTCCTGCTACTCGCTTGCAGTATGCGGATTGATTCCTCTCATAAAGAATACATGACAATTGTCATATCGATGTCATGACGCATCATACTGTTTCCTAAGTTTTCCAAGTAATACAATGTAAATATAAGAAACAGCGGGGGTGGAGAGATGGAAAAGATTATTGAAGTAAATGATGTTTCTAAAACATTTAAACATAAAAAAGCAGTAAATAACGTTTCATTTCATGTAAATAAAGGGGAAATCGTAGCGTTGCTTGGTCCGAATGGTGCGGGTAAAACAACGACGATGTCAATGATGCTTGGATTAAAGGACCCAACGGAAGGTACGGTCTCTATATTTGGAAAAAGTCCAAAGCATAGAAATGTTCGTAATAGCCTTGGTGCAATGTTACAAGAAGTAAGTGTCATTGATAGCATCACAGTGGAAGAGGCAATTGAGTTATTCCGTAGTTATTATACAAATCCAGTAGCGAAAGAAACGTTACTACAGTTATCAAACTTAGAATCAGAGCGAAAGCAAAGATGTGAAAAATTATCAGGTGGGCAAAAGAGAAGATTAAACTTTGCGCTCGCGCTTGCAGGAAATCCGGATTTGCTATTTTTAGATGAGCCGACAGTTGGAATGGATATTACGTCTCGAAGAACGTTTTGGGAAACAATTCGAAAGTTAGCAAGTGAAGGAAAAACGATTATTTTAACGACGCATTATTTAGAAGAAGCAGATGCTTTAGCGAATCGTATCTTATTATTTGCGAACGGAAAGATTATCGCAAATGGTACACCAGACGAAATGAAAGCGACGATTTCGCGAAAAACAATCACATTTTACTCGAAGGAAAGCATTCCTACAAAATTACTAAAGGAATTACCAAATGTAACAGAAGTACAGTCAAACGAAGGACGTTTCACTTTAACAACGGAGGATACGGATGCAACTTTACAAGCTATTTATCAAAGGAGTTTACCTGTAACAGACGTTTCAGTTGAACGTGGAAGCCTTGATGAAGCATTTGAACAGTTCGTCGCAAATCAGGAGGGGGAAATCGCATGAGAGCATTATGGATGCAATGCAAAATAGAAATTTTACGTACGTTCCGTAATAAATTATTTATCTTTTTCTCATTATTAATGCCAGTTATGTTTTACTACATTTTCACAAATGTTGTTCAAGTACCACAAAATGGAGATGCGTGGAAAGCACACTATTTAATTTCGATGGCAACTTTCAGTATTGTAGGGACTGCACTTTTTAGTTTCGGTGTGAGACTTTCTCAGGAAAGAGGACAAGGATGGACACATCTTTTGAAAATTACACCACTTCCAGAGGGTGCGTATATAACTGCTAAAATTATTGCCCAAACAGTGGTGAATGCTTTTTCAATCTTAGTTATTTTTATAGCAGGGATATTGATTAATCATGTTGAGCTAACAGTAGGGCAATGGATTGGTGCCGGATTATGGTTATTGTTAGGGGTAACACCATTTTTGGCATTAGGAACAGTAATAGGTTCCATTAAGAAGGCGGACGCAGCAGCAGGATTAGCAAATATTTTAAATATGAGTTTAGCTATAGTTGGTGGGCTATGGATGCCAATCGAAGTATTCCCGAAAATATTAAGATCTATCGGTGAATGGACACCGACATACCACTTCGGAAGCGGTGCATGGGATATTGTAGCTGGAAAATCAGTTGGTTGGGAAAATATCGCGGTACTAGGAGGTTATTTCCTTATATTTGTTGTAGTATCAATATATATAAGAAAAAGACAGGAAGCGGTATAAATGATAGAGAAGAAGAGGATTGAGATTTTTCCGAAACATATGGGTTTCTTCCCGTATATGTGGCTTGTGTATTTAGCGTTTCCGATTTATGCACTTGTACAAGAGGAGGGATCAAGGTTAATGTTTGGGGCTGGCATGCTAATTCTTTTTGTATTAGCATACCGGCAGTTGTATTTTGTTACAAAAATGTTCGCAATGTGGGCTTGTATGCAAATGGTTATAGCCTTGGTATTTAGCTTTTTTTATAGTCCGTATCTTATTTTTTTATGTTTTTTCACATCAAATGCCATAGCATTTGCACCTACGAAAAAAATATTTCGAATATTATTGGGCTTATTAGTTGTAACGCTTATAACATTTGTATATGGTGCGGGTTTTTCATTTACAAGCTTTATAAATACTGTACCGATGCTTATTTTAATGCTTGTTGCGCCTTTTGGGATGCGCAATTTTAATCAAAAAAAGATATTAAGAAATCAATTAAATGAAGCGAATGAACAAATTAAAGATTTAGTAAAGCGAGAGGAACGCCAGCGAATTGCAAGGGATCTTCATGACACATTAGGGCATACGTTATCTCTCATTACTTTAAAAAGCCAACTCGTTGAGAAGTTAATTGTGAAAAATCCAGAGCGTGCAAGTGTGGAAGCAAAGGAAATTACACAAACGTCTCGTACAGCTTTAAAGCAGCTGAGAGAATTAATTTCTGATATGCGTATGATTACGGTAGAAGAAGAGCTGGAGCAAATAAAAGCGATCTTACAAGCAGCTAATATTGAATTAGAAGTGAAGCAAGAAGCAAGCTCAAGTTCGTTATCGCCGATTGAACAAAATATTGTAGGGATGTGTTTACGTGAGGCTGTTACGAATGTTGTAAAACATAGTAAGGCAACGCGGTGCGCAGTTTCTGTATTAGAATCGCAAGGTGAGTTGATTTTGAAAGTAGAAGATAACGGAATTGGCTTAATGGATCAAAATCATGATGGAAATGGTATCCGCGGCATGAAAGAACGAATTGCTCTTATTGATGGATTTGTTGAACTAGATACAATCAATCCAGGGACGCTGTTAACAGTAAAAGTTCCAGTTGTTATTAGAACAGGAAAAGATGAGGTGAGGGCATGATTCGAATTATTATTGCAGAAGATCAGCGGATGCTTCGTGGTGCGTTAGGGGCTCTACTTGATCTAGAAGATGATATCGAAGTAATTGGGCAAGCAGCGAATGGGGAAGAGGCGCTAAAATTAATTAAATCGTTAAAACCGGACATAAGCATTATGGATATTGAAATGCCAATTCAAAGTGGATTAGATGTCGCTGAAACTTTAAAGAAAGAAAAATCATCATGTAAAGTAATGATTTTAACAACATTTGCACGGCCGGGGTATTTTGAAAGAGCAATGAAAGCTGGTGTGCACGGCTATTTGTTAAAGGATAGCCCAAGTGAAGATTTAGCGGCAGCAATTCGTAATGTAATGAAAGGGAAACGAGAGGTCTCTCAAGATTTAATGTTCGGCTTATGGCAGGAGCAAAATCCGTTATCAGATCGCGAAAAAGAGGTATTGTTACTTGCGAAAGAAGGAAAGACGGCAAACGAAATTGCGAAAGCACTTTATCTTTCACCTGGTACAGTACGTAATTATATTTCTGAAGTATTAACGAAGCTCGATGCAAAAAATAGAATTGAGGCAATTACAATTGCGGAAGAAAAGGGCTGGATATAAGAAGAAGTTTACCTATAAGAGGTAAACTTCTTCTTTGTTATTGTACTTCTATTACCTTATTTACTTTTTGTAACGTTTTGTAACCATGTGCTTCAAATGCTTTTGCAAATTCATTTGATACGGTAGTGCCATATAGATCTTTTGCAGCTTGTACGATGTGAGATTGAAGTGATTCAAAGTCTTCGGCGGAAGTTGCGTAATTTTGCAATGTACGCATAACTACTTTACTTACTTTTTCATTGCCTTGTTTTTGAACAGCAACACCGTTATATGTTTTACCTTCAGCTAATTGATATAATACGTGGCTGATAATACCAGAATTCACGTGTGATTCTTGATTATTACCATCGTTATAGAAATCTTGTAAATTTGTATATAATTTATGACCGCCGTCACCAATTTCCCTTGGGATGTCACGAATTGTTAGGCCACCTAATGTATCGCCCATAATCCAATTTCCTTTATCTTTCTTTACGTAATACTCGATTTGTGTACCCCAGAAATCTGCTAATCCCTCGTTTAGTGCAGATGTTTCAGCGCTTGGATATCTCACAATTTTATTTTTGGTAGTGCCACTGAATACAGCATGTCCAAATTCATGAGCTGTTACATCAAGAGCTGATGTTAGTTTCCCGTTTAAACCGTCACCAAATACCATTTGGTTCCAAGCGGGATGCCAAAACGCATTTACATAGTCTTCTTTTATACCATCACTAACTTCAGTAGAATCAAAACCGTGTACACTAGCAATAACTTTTGAATCTTTATTGTCATAACTTTTTAGATTATGTTCTTTCTTAAAGTAATCATAAATATCACTCATGTTCTTCATAGCACCCGCGGCTTCTTTATCTGCAAAATTAGGAGTGCTACTTGAAATTAGTGTTCCCGGGTAACCTGCTTGACTATATCCACCGAGAGAATCGGCGTAGTTTGCATTATAAATATAAATACCATTTCCGCGTGATAAATCAGCTAAATAAAATTTTCCATCAGTCCCTTTGGCGATATTGAAAGAGACGTTTTCTTGTAGAGCATTTTTCCCGATTCCTTGCTCACTTGCAGGGGATAATCTAGGTGATGTTGCTTGATTTATAGTCTTATTCTCTTTGTTTTTGATGAATTTTTCTTGGAAAAGTAATTCGCCAGTTTTTAAATCAACGATGGCATTTCCGTTTATAATTTGTTCATTGTTTTCATAAGTAAATGTAATAACAGTTGCGAATGTATAATAGCCATCTTTTTTCTTATAAACAACGGTTTCGCTAGAGAATTCCGTCTCAGCTGCATCACTTGAAATTTGAACTATATCGCGTAATTTAGATTTTACTTCATTTTTCGACAAAAAATTTGTTATAGTAAGATTAGGTTGTTGATCTAAATTTTGAACAACTTTACCACTAACAGTTGTGATCACTCCATTTTTATCTACTTTTACAATGAGATCTTGGCCATATACTTTATAGTTTTTATATGTTTGTGCAAGGCGAACTTCGGTTTGATTTTCTTTTGTTTCTTTATTTGTAGGTTGGAAATCTACGTTTTTTTCAGTTGTTACTTGCTCTTGTTGAGCTTTAGCCCCGTTTACCTCACCTTTTAAATACTTTTTTGCAATATTTTCTTTCGTATCATTTTGAGGTTCTGTTAATTTTCCAATTGTTAAACCAGGCTGAGCAATTTCAACTTTTATTTCATTTTTATCTAATTCTTGGGCATGAATAGCTTTTGTTGATAAAGGACAAAGGAGACCGAACGTAATGAATGCACTGGCAAGTTTTCTATAATTCATCTATAACACTCCTAATCTATTATTGTATGTGAGATGAATTGTATGAAAAATTTGCCGAATTATATATATATTATGCATTATTTCATATCAAAAATTGTCGAATTCACATTATTGTAGTGGTATGACAACTTAAAAAACTAGATTGTTATAATGGGATGGTGAGTAAGTATGCACGCAGAAAAATTAGGAAGTGAAATTAAGAAAATTAGGGTGATGAGAGGATTAACACAAAAACAGTTATCCGAGAACATATGTCATCAATCGGAAGTGAGCCGAATTGAATCGGGCGCGGTATACCCAAGTATGGATATATTGCAAGGTATTGCAGCAAAATTACAAGTTCCCATCATTCATTTTTATGAGGTACTCATTTATTCTGATATTGAGAGGAATAAGCAGTTAAAAGATCAAATTATTCTGCTTTGTAAGCAAAAAAAATATAAAGAAATTTATAATAAAGTATGCAATGAATTGAAAAAGGAAGAATATCATCCCGAGCTTCAGCAATTTCTTCAATGGCAATATTATGTAGCTGCTTACGTATTGAAAAGAATTGATTACGAATATTGTATTTTAGAATTAAAGAAATTGCTCAATCAACAATTGGTAGGAATAGATGTATATCAGAACCTTTATATTGAAAACGCAATTGCAAACATTTATGCTGAAAATGGCTATTTGAAGCAGGGGATTGATTTGTTTGAAAATATATTAAAACAATTAGAGGAATTGCATGATAATAAAGAGTTTGATGTGAAGGTGAGACATAATCATGCAAAAGCATTATACATAGATAATCAATACGAAGAAGCACTTTGTCACGCAAATAAAGCCATTGAACTATCGTGTCGAATTAACAGTATGACATTGATTGGACAGTTATACTTTAGAAAAGGTGAATGCCTAGTAAAACTTGGGTGTGATAGAGCAGAAATTGAAGATGCTTACGAAAAAGCATGCTTCTTTTTTGATATATTAGGAAACCATGAATTAAAAGAATCACTTATAAAAAAAATGAAGAAATAAAAAAGACATAAAGAACAAATATGCATAATTGCATAAAGTCTGGATAATTTTTCATGATATATTTAAAGAAAAAAATGCGGGTGATGGAATATGAAAAAACTACTTATTGGTAGTTTATTAACGTTAGCGATGGCATGGGGTATTTCATTAGGAGATACAGCATTAGAGAAAAATAAAATAATTTCTCATAATAATCAAGAGGTACAATTAGCTAGTGAAGTACCTTTTGAGTTCTAAAAAACAACCGTCTTACTTAGACGGTTGTTTTTTTATGGAGTAACATCCAAACGTCTTTACTAGAAACAGGTTTGCTAATAAAGAATCCTTGAATGTGGTCGCAGTTTTGATCATGTAAAAACTTCCATTGTTCTTCCGTTTCTACACCTTCTGCAATAACTTCTAAATTTAATTCTTTTGATAATGTAATAATGGAGGAGATGATTGCTTCCTCTAAAGGACTAGTTGTAATTCCACAAATAAACTCTCGAGCAATTTTTAATGTGTTGATTGGATATTTTGTTAAATAAGCTAAAGAGCTATAACCAGTTCCGAAGTCATCGATTGAAATTTGAATACCGAGATCTTGAAGCTGTTCTAGTTTTGCAACTACAGATTGATTTTGATTAATTGCGATGCTTTCCGTAATTTCAATATCTAGTGCTTCTGGTTTCAGCTCTGTTTCTTCCAACACCTTTGAAATAGTTGGGATTAAATGTGCATGGTTAAATTGAACAACAGATAAATTCACACCAACTTTTAAGTGAGAAAAACCTTGATTATGCCATCTTTTTGCCTCTAAACAGGCAGTACGTAAAATCCAATTACCAAGTTCAATAATAAAACCAGTTTCCTCTGCTAGAGGAATAAATTGGGCAGGCGATACGATGCCGAGTTTCGGATGTTTCCAACGTATTAATGCTTCAAAACCGATAATTTGTTTTGTTTTTGTACTTACTTGTGGCTGATATTCAAGGAAAAATTCATTTTGTTGTAATGCTTTTGAAAGTTCACCTTCTAAGAATTGAATTTCACTTTGAGCGATACTCATTTCTTTTGAGAAGAAAACAAATCTGTTTTTTCCATTTGCTTTTGCACAATACATCGCCATATCAGCATTTTTCATTAACTCAGTTACATCAGTTCCGCAATCAGGGTACATCGCAATTCCGATACTTGGTGTAATAGAGAGTTCTTCGCCTTGAATGAAGAATGGTTTGTTTAAAATAGTTAAAATCTGTTCAGCTATAAAAATTGCACTTTTTTCTGAGTACATATCTGGTAATAGAATTGTAAACTCATCTCCACCTTGGCGAGCGACGACATCTTTTGAACGTAGGCAACTGCGTAATCTTTTTGCTACTTCAATTAATAATAAATCTCCGACGTCATGACCAAGTCTATCGTTAATTTTTTTAAATCGATCTAAATCAAGGAATATGACGGCGACATCATTTGCATTAGTTTGAGCTGTATTTAAAATGGTCTTTAAATCTTTTTCAAACTTTCGGCGATTTGGTAATCCAGTAAGTGCATCGTGAAAGGCTAAATGTTCCACTTGTTTTTGTTTTTCATATAAAGTGGTAATATCACGCGCTATCCCAAACATTCCGACCACTTCTTTGTTTATAAAAGTAGGGATAAGTGTAATATGGAGATAATAATAATAGCCTTCTTGTTCTTTTGTACGAACTTCTAACGTTTGTGGCCTACCTTCTTTTGTAATTTGTAAAGCCTTCTTTAGTAGTTCATGGTCTTTTGAATCGATGAAGTGTAGCAGAGAATAGCTTGCCACTTCGCAATAATAGGCGGTAAATAAGCTTTCGCATGCTTTATTAGATTGTTGAAAAATGCCATTCATATTTAAAGAGAAAACGGCATCGGGATGATCTTCGAATAAAGATTTATAGCGTTGTTCACTTTTTGATAATGCAAATGCACCTTCTTCAACTTCATCCTCTAGTTGTGTAGTCAACTGTTCAAATGTATGGATTAGTGCTTGATTATCTTTCCACATGTAAAGTTGTCTCAAGAATAACAAAATAAGTGATAATACGAGACCGATTAACATGAATTTATCATCCCAAGGTTGAATGATAATAAAGGAAAAAGTAATAATGATACTAACATAAGGTAGTATAAAGCGTACATAATCGAATCGATAATATTTCGCTTTCGTTTCATGTTGCATTGGTTTATCCAAAATATATAGTATGGAAGAAAGTCCAATTAATAACATGGAAGCAGTGTGTATTAAATAATTAATTTCAGTCGAAGTTTGAATCCCAAAATTTAATTGAAACAGATGAATATAACCGTATACGAGTATAATAGTGAAACCGATAATTAATGCAATTCTACTAGAAGAATATTGTTCTCTTCTATATAGACTAATAACGGCGTAAATTACTAATGATTGTGCAATAAAATACCCCATTAAAATCCAAGTATCCTTTGTTAACATACGGAAGCTTGAAAGATCTAAGATAAAAGTTAAGGTGAAATAAATGTTCATAATAACAATAAAGATGCTATCGAATGAAAATTGAGCAAGCCCCTTAATAGAGTAATTTTTTATGAATTTTATAGCAAATCCAACAAAGAGCAAAATATATTGTATGATAAAAAAAGGTAATGCTTTATATGAGAATATGGCTTGCTCATGAATAGAATGTGAATGAAGGAATAAAGTTATCTCCATAGCTAATCCGCATAGGCAAGTACACAATAATAAAATCCAAAATAATTTATCGCCATGCGTCATTTTCCTAATTGCTTTATATAAGCAATAGCAAGAAAAAAGTGCAGCGAAACAGAATAAGAAAAGAATCCCGATTTCTTTTATATTCGATTCATTTGGAATAAGGAATATCCAAAGAGCAAATATAAATATGTATATTATGACAGATTGTATATACTTTTTTTGATTAATCATATTATGACTCCGTTTCAATAAAGTTGAATCTCGGGGGAAATGCTAATTTAAATAATAGCATATAAAATAGGATGTTTTTGATTATAAAAATCACTTTTTGAAAAAAATGGTGCAAAGCTACAATTTACCACTGTAACTTTGCACCACCTATTCGTTTAATTCCTCTTATAGCAGAAAGCTCATCTATTAATTGGAATAGCGCTAAGTCTTTTTGTTTACTTTCAATCATAATATCGAAATTATGATTGTTTTTTTTTGCAATGTGTAAGAATGGCTTAATAAACTCTAAATCGATATATTCAGCATGAGCCCTAAATTCTTTTTTCGACCTAGGGGAGGAAATGTGAACTTTAGGAGAGATATTTGTATGTGACCAAGTTTCAAAAATTGCAGGAAGCAAATCTTCTAGTGGTTCCTCGCAAAGATTGGCCATATGATGATGATAATCAAATACAAATGGGATATTTTCTTTTTGGCAAATTGATAAAGTTTCAGAAGTTGTATATGTTTTATCATCGTTTTCAAGAGTCATTTGTTTTTTTATATGTGCAGGAAGTTTTTTTATGTTTTCATGGAAGCGCTCAATTGCTTTTTCTTTATTTCCATAGGCTCCACCTACATGAATATTAATGTAAGAAGAATCTGCAATGCCTATAGCATCCAATATTTTATAATGATAAGTCATATCCGTAATAGCGTTAGTAGTAATGTGTGGCTTGTCGCTTGTAAATAGCGTAAATTGATTTGGATGAAAACTAATTCGTAAATTGTGTTCTTTAATTAAAGCCCCTATTTTACGCCAAAGTGGTGTAAATCCCTCAATATAGTCAAACTCGACCTCGGGATGTGTTGCAAGTGGGACGATGGAAGACGATAGGCGATATAGTGAAATTTCATGCGCTATATTGTAATGAAGGATACGTATTGTGTGCTCTAAATTTTGCCTTATAATATGGTACAGTTTGTCTTCTCGCTCTTGTTTGCCTAGTTTTTTAAAGCTTGTAAACGTCATTGTTTTGGCAGGAGAACAGTCCCAGAGTGCCATTGCATGTGAGACATATCCAAACCGCATAATCATATAAGGTACACCTCTTTTATTCATTGTCTTTCCTATAAAAAGAAAGCAAACATTGTTCCAATCCATTCCTTTCCCCTATCGATAAGAGAAAACGGGCTTACATCTCTATAGGAAAGTACGGATGCATTCTCTAAATCTTCATGGAATTTATTTTTTACTGTTTGAATGAAATGTTTATTATATAAAAGGCAGTTTATTTCATGGTTAATATATAAACTTCTCATATCAAAGTTTGCGGTTCCAATATCACAAACATCATCGTCCACTATAATAATTTTGGCGTGAAAAAACCCTTGTTGAAATGCGTAAATATTGCAACCAGCCTGTATTAATTTTCGGCAGTACGGGAATTTTGCTTCTCGAACGAGAGGGTGATCAGCTTTTTCGGGAACAAGAATTGTGATTTGAACGCCTCTTTCTCTTGCTTTTAATAAGGCATTCATAATTTTTTTTCCAGGAATAAAATATGGAGTACCGATAAAGAGCTCTTTTTTTGCCCCCTCAATTAAGTGTAAAAAAGTATGTTGTAAATAAGCACCATCAGTCGGAATAAATTGATGTAGAATGGTACCTGGGTGTTGTTTCGGAAAATAAAGAGAAGCATCCAAGAAATTCTGTTTTGTATCATCAAACCAGTCATGCAAAAATTGCTTTTGTAAATCTTGAACCCCTTCTCCCGTAAGACGTAAATGATAGTCTCGCCATAATCCTAAGCGTTCATTATGCCCTAGATACTCTTCTCCGATATTAAATCCCCCAATATAGCCGGTTTTCCCATCAATCACTG
The DNA here is from genome assembly GCF_002567495.1 of Bacillus cereus. Taxonomy (GTDB): domain Bacteria; phylum Bacillota; class Bacilli; order Bacillales; family Bacillaceae_G; genus Bacillus_A; species Bacillus_A cereus_AQ. The sequence continues at coordinate 96,840 of NZ_NVAP01000054.1, forward strand.
TAATTTTCCTATGATTTCTTTGATTGGCAGAAAAGAAAGGAAGAGGAAATTTTACCTTATGACAAAATGAAAAAGATACACCATGTTTTTGCAGGGAGCGAATAGCTTCGTTTGATAAAGAATGGCTGCCAAACCGATCAAGTAAAAGTCGTACTTCAATTCCTTCCTGAGCCTTATCAATCAATAACTTTAAAAATTCACGACTGATTTTATCGTTTTTTACAATGAAGAATAAAACATGAATGTGGTGCTGTGCTTGTTTTATATCAGTAAATAAAGCGTCATATAAATCTTTCCCGTATGTATAAAGGTGAAAATCACTTTGACGTAAAGGGAAAGTGCGAGAGCGTACCCGTTTTAAATGAAGAAGTCTCCCGTATGAAAGGTCAATTGTAATCCAAAGAGCAACGGATATTAACAAGAGAGATAAGTAGAGCATCAGTGAATTCCCTCCTTCGCATTCTTTTCACCTTCAGTGTGTTACAAATGATACGGGTAGCACGGCTGTTATTATAAATTTCATCAGAAGATAGTATTTTGTACTGATTAAGTTTCACTTTATCCCGCTTTAACGGGCAGTAAACCTCCCACCTTAAAATTTGATGAATAAGTAGAAGATAGTGTGGAAATCAACTGCCCGTAAAAGTCCGATTGGTTCAACTAATAATCAGCGGGGGATGAACCACCCCTTACTGATTAAAGTTTCACTTTATAGTTTCACCGAAATAAACAGCTTTATGAAAAAATGTGTTGTTCTATAACAAAAAACTGTTGACTGAATGCTCACTCATTATATAATGGGGATAGGGGATATAATTCAGAAAATTATATATTTTCGAAGATTCTAAAAAGAAAGAGGGCTTACAAAGAGAGGGGTAGCATAAAAATGAATAACTTACTGATCATTAATTGGCTGGCTGCCATTGCTGTTATTGCTTATGCAGGATATTTGTTTGTATATCTTATACGGACGAGGATGGCCTACATACAATTAGGAAAAAAGATTGAATTTGACCGCCGTTTTAAAGAGCGTTGGGATCTCCTTAAGGTCAATGTTTTCGGTCAGAAAAAGCTGCTGAAAGATAAGAAAAGCGGCATCATTCACGTTATGTTCTTTTACGGATTTATTCTTGTCCAATTTGGAGCAATTGACTTCGTTTGGAAAGGACTCGCACCAGGATCACATCTTCCACTTGGACCACTATACCCTGCATTTACATTCTTCCAGGAAATTGTCACACTTGTTATTTTAATTGCAGTATTTTGGGCTTTTCATAGACGTTATGTAGAAAAGCTTGTTCGTTTAAAACGTAACTTCAAATCAGGTCTTGTTCTTATCTTTATCGGTGGCTTAATGATTTCTGTGCTACTTGGTAACGGTATGGGACTTATATGGCATGGCGAGGAGCTTTCATGGAGTGAACCAATTGCTTCTGCAATCGCTTACGTTTTTAGCGGGATAAATGAAACCGTAGCCATTTCAGTGTTCTATTTCTCTTGGTGGGTGCATTTACTAATTTTGTTAACGTTTTTAGTGTATGTTCCACAATCAAAACATGCGCATTTAATTGCGGGACCAGCTAATGTATTCTTCGGTCGTCTTTCAAACCCAGGGAAGCTTGAAAAGATTGATTTTGAAGATGAAACGCAAGAAACATTTGGTGTTGGTAAAATTGAAGACTTTAGACAAAATCAACTTATTGACTTATACGCTTGTGTAGAGTGTGGTCGTTGTACAAATATGTGTCCGGCAACAGGCACAGGAAAAATGTTATCGCCGATGGACTTAATTTTAAAACTTCGCGATCATTTAACTGATAAAGGAGCTGCGGTAACATCAAAAGCACCGTGGGTTCCAGTAGTAGCTTTTAATAATACACAAGGAAATCAGTTAGCGATGATGGCGGCTGGAAAAGGACAACAAGAATCAGCGGCTACAACGCTTGCTTACGATCCGAGTTTAATCGGAGATGTTATTACAGAAGAAGAGATTTGGGCTTGTACAACGTGTCGTAACTGTGAAGATCAATGTCCGGTTATGAATGAGCATGTTGATAAAATTATTGATTTACGCCGCTATCTTGTTTTAACAGAAGGAAAAATGGATGCGGAAGCACAACGCGCGATGACAAACATAGAACGTCAAGGAAATCCGTGGGGTCTGAACCGTAAAGAGCGTGAAACATGGCGCCAAGGTGATGACGAAGTAACAGTTCCAACGGTAAAAGAAAAATCAAAAGCTGGTGAGGAATTCGAGTATTTATTCTGGGTTGGTTCAATGGGATCATATGATAATCGTAGTCAGAAGATTGCGATATCGTTTGCGAAATTAATGAATGAAGCAGGCATCTCATTCGCGATTCTCGGTAATAAAGAAAAGAACTCTGGAGATACACCGCGCCGTCTTGGAAATGAATTTGTATTCCAAGAGATGGCGACAAAGAATATCGAAGAATTTGAAAAAGCAGGAGTAAAGAAAATCGTTACGATTGATCCTCATGCTTATAACACATTTAAAAATGAGTATCCGGACTTTGGCTTGCAAGCAGAGGTCTATCATCATACAGAATTGTTAGCTCAGTGGGTGAAAGAGGGGCGCTTAAAGCCTGTTCACGCTATCGAGGAAACAGTTACGTACCATGATTCCTGTTATTTAGGAAGATACAACGAAGTATACGAAGCGCCACGCGACATTTTGAAAGCAATTCCTGGTGTGAACCTTGTAGAAATGGCACGTAACCGTGAAACGGGAATGTGTTGTGGCGCAGGTGGCGGCTTAATGTGGATGGAGGAAACAGCAGGCTCTCGTATTAACGTTGCTCGTACAGAACAAGCACTAGCTGTGCAGCCATCCATTATTGGTACAGGGTGTCCATATTGCTTAACGATGATCAGTGATGGAACGAAAGCGAAAGAAGTAGAAGAGAAAGTTCAAACTCTTGATGTGACAGAGATTTTAGAACGATCTGTTATTGGACAGAAAAAAGAAGCGATGTAGTTTGTAAGGATGTATACAACTTTAGAAAGAGGTGCAATGTTTGCACCTCTTCTCAACGTAGGGATACCGAGCGAGCGCTCAGTGTTAAAAAATGAAATGGGGGAAAAAACATGAGTAAAACAGTTATTTTAAGTGCTGCAAGAACACCAGTTGGAAAATTTGGAGGATCTTTAAAAGATGTAAAAGCGACGGAACTTGGAGGAATTGCAATTAAAGCGGCGCTTGAAAGAGCAAATGTTTCTGCTAGTGATGTGGAGGAAGTTATATTTGGAACGGTTATTCAAGGTGGGCAGGGGCAAATTCCATCGCGCCAAGCTGCGAGAGCTGCGGGAATCCCTTGGGAAGTGCAGACGGAAACAGTAAATAAAGTTTGTGCATCAGGACTTCGTGCGGTTACATTAGCAGACCAAATTATTCGTACTGGTGATCAATCACTGATTGTAGCTGGTGGAATGGAATCAATGAGTAACAGTCCTTACATTTTACGCGGGGCAAGATGGGGATACAGAATGGGTAACAACGAAGTTATCGATTTAAACGTTGCTGACGGTTTAACATGCGCATTTTCAGGTGTACACATGGGCGTTTATGGCGGAGAAGTTGCGAAGGAAGATGGGATCTCTCGCGAAGCGCAAGATGAGTGGGCATATCGTAGCCATCAACGCGCGGTTTCAGCACATAAAGAAGGACGTTTTGAAGAGGAAATTGTCCCCGTAACAATTCCGCAAAGAAAAGGCGATCCTATCGTTGTTGCAAAGGATGAGGCACCACGCGAGGATACAACAATTGAAAAGTTAGCGAAATTAAAACCTGTATTTGACCAGACGTCGGCAGTAACAGCTGGTAATGCTCCAGGATTGAATGATGGCGGTGCTGCGCTTGTATTAATGAGCGAAGACAGAGCGAAGCAAGAAGGAAGAAAGCCATTAGCGACAATTTTAGCACATACGGCAATTGCAGTAGAATCAAAGGATTTCCCAAGAACGCCAGGTTATGCAATTAACGAATTGTTGAAAAAAACAGGAAAGACAATTGAAGACATCGATTTATTCGAGATTAATGAAGCATTTGCAGCGGTAGCAATTGCAAGTACAGAGATTGCAGGAATTGATCCAGAAAAATTGAATGTAAATGGCGGTGCAGTAGCGATGGGACATCCGATTGGAGCAAGTGGAGCGCGTATTATCGTTACACTTATTCATGCATTAAAGCAGCGCGGTGGTGGAATTGGAATTGCCTCAATTTGTAGCGGTGGCGGTCAAGGTGACGCAGTGATGATTGAAGTTCACTAATTAAAGTTCGAGGGTATAAAATTTATTAACAATTAAGGGGGAAGAAAAAAATGGGTGTACAAAAGATTGTTGTAATTGGTGCAGGACAAATGGGATCGGGAATTGCACAAGTATGTGCAATGGCAGGATATGATGTGAAGGTACAAGATTTAAAACAAGAGCAATTAGATAGAGGATTGGCTATCATTACGAAAAACTTAGCGCGCCAAGTAGAAAAAGGACGCATGAAGGAAGAAGAGAAAGAGGCAACTTTAAATCGTCTTACGGTAACGCTTGATTTAGATTGTGTGAAAGAAGCGGACCTTGTTATTGAAGCGGCTGTTGAGAAGATGGATATTAAAAAGAAAATCTTTGCGAATCTAGATGAAATCGCACCAGATCACGCTATTTTAGCAACGAATACGTCATCTCTACCAATTACAGAAATTGCAGCGGTAACAAAACGTCCGGAAAAGGTAATCGGTATGCACTTTATGAATCCAGTTCCAGTTATGAAGCTTGTTGAGATTATTCGTGGTTTGGCTACAGATGATGCGGTATATGAAGCAATTGAAGATATTACGAAAAAAATCGGTAAAGTACCAGTTGAAGTAAATGATTTCCCAGGTTTTGTATCAAACCGCATTTTGCTACCAATGATTAATGAAGCAATTTATACGTTATATGAGGGTGTGGCGACGAAAGAAGCCATTGATGAAGTAATGAAGCTTGGTATGAACCATCCGATGGGGCCTTTGACGCTCGCTGATTTTATCGGTTTAGATACGTGTTTATACATTATGGAAGTGTTGCATGAAGGATTAGGAGATAGTAAATATCGCCCATGTCCGTTATTACGTAAGTATGTGAATGCGGGATGGTTAGGACGTAAAACAGGTCGTGGATTCTACGTTTACGAATAAATTCCCCCTTTGTTACAAAATAGTGGTCTTACCAAATTGTTAAAAGGATATATAGCAAATGGAGGCGGAGTATATGAACTTTCGTTTTAATGAAGAGCAGCAAATGATGAGGAAAATGGTTCGGGATTTTGCGCAGAAGGAAATAGCTCCCTTTGTTCCTAGTATGGAACAAGGGGTTTTCCCGAAAGAGATTTTGCAAAAGATGGGTGAGCTTGGATTAATGGGTATTCCAGCGCCTGCAAAATACGGCGGCGCAGAAATGGATTTTATGTCTTACATTCTAGCAATTGAGGAAATTTCAAAGGTAAGCGCAACAGTTGGTGTAATTTTAGCTGTACATACGTCAGTTGGAATGAATCCGATTTTATATTTCGGAACAGAAGAACAGAAGAAAAAGTATGTTTCTAAACTTGCAACTGGGGAATATCTAGGCGGATTTGCTTTAACTGAGCCAAATGCAGGATCAGATGCAGGGAGTTTGAAATCAAGAGCTGTAAAAAAAGGTGATCATTACATTATTAATGGATCGAAAGTGTTTATTACCAATGGTGGTGAAGCAAGTACATACATTGTATTCGCTTCTACAAATCCAGAGGCAGGAAAAAGTGGTATTTCTGCATTTATAGTAGAGAAAGATACACCTGGTCTAATCATCGGAAAAGATGAACATAAGATGGGGCTTCTCGGTTCTCGTACAGTACAACTTACGTTTGAAGACATGAAAGTGCCAGCTGAGAATTTACTTGGGGAAGAAGGACAAGGATTCAAGGTGGCGATGGCGAATTTAGATGTTGGGCGAATTGGAATCGGTGCACAGGCGTTAGGAATTGCTGAAGCGGCGCTTGCATGTGCGATTGATTATGCAAAAGAACGAGAGCAATTTGGGAAGCCGATTGCGGCGCAGCAAGGGATTGGCTTCAAACTTGCAGATATGGCAACAAGCGTCGAGGCAGCGCGATTACTCGTATATAGAGCGGCATCTCTTAGGGCACAAGGATTACCATGCGGTAAAGAAGCATCTATTGCAAAATTATTTGCTTCTAAGACAGCGGTTGAAGTCGCGATTGAGGCGGTGCAAGTATTTGGTGGTTACGGTTATACAAAAGACTATCCAGTAGAAAGATTTTTCCGTGATGCGAAAATCACGCAAATATATGAAGGAACGAGTGAAATACAGAAACTTGTTATTAGCCGTGCTTTATAACAGGACGAGGGGGAGACGGAGATGCATTTTAAACTATCAGAAGAACATGAAATGATAAGAAAAATGGTTCGAGATTTTGCTAAGAACGAAGTAGCGCCAACGGCAGCTGAGCGTGATGAGGAAGAGCGATTTGATCGAAAGTTATTTGATCAAATGGCAGAGCTTGGTTTAACCGGTATTCCATGGCCTGAAGAGTACGGTGGAATTGGAAGCGATTACTTAGCGTACGTAATCGCCATTGAAGAATTATCTCGCGTTTGTGCTTCAACAGGTGTAACACTGTCAGCACATACTTCACTCGCTGGTTGGCCAGTTTTTAAATTTGGGACGGAAGAACAAAAGCAAAAGTTTTTACGACCGATGGCTGAAGGAAAGAAAATTGGCGCATATGGCTTAACGGAGCCAGGATCTGGATCGGATGCTGGTGGAATGAAGACGATTGCAAAGAGAGATGGGGACCATTACGTATTAAATGGATCAAAAATCTTTATTACAAATGGCGGAATTGCCGATATTTATGTTGTTTTTGCATTAACTGATCCTGAATCGAAGCAGCGCGGCACGAGCGCATTTATTGTAGAAAGTGATACGCCAGGGTTTTCAGTTGGGAAGAAGGAAAGCAAGTTAGGGATTCGCTCTTCACCAACAACTGAAATTATGTTTGAAGATTGCCGTATACCTGTAGAGAATCTACTTGGGGAAGAGGGACAAGGATTTAAGGTTGCGATGCAAACATTAGATGGTGGCCGTAATGGTATTGCGGCGCAAGCTGTTGGTATTGCACAAGGGGCTTTAGATGCTTCTGTAGAATATGCAAGAGAGCGCTATCAATTTGGAAAGCCGATTGCGGCGCAGCAAGGGATTGGCTTTAAACTTGCGGATATGGCAACAGATGTAGAAGCAGCACGCCTTTTAACATATCAAGCGGCTTGGCTTGAATCAGAAGGGCTTCCGTATGGGAAAGAATCAGCGATGTCAAAAGTATTTGCAGGTGATACAGCGATGAAGGTGACGACTGAAGCGGTGCAAGTATTTGGTGGTTACGGTTATACGAAAGATTATCCAGTAGAGCGTTATATGCGAGATGCAAAGATTACACAAATATATGAAGGAACACAAGAGATTCAGAGGCTTGTAATTTCTCGTATGTTAACGAAGTAGGAACGAAAGCGTAGGTATTTTCCTACGCTTTTTCCTTCCAAAAAATAATAGAGAGAGGTGAAGGGGATGGTTAAACATAACGTACATGCATCGGTGAAAGATGAAAAATTAGTCGCGTTAAGACGTGAACAAATGATTAAAGGTGCGGTGCAACTGTTTAAACAAAAAGGATTTCCGCGTACAACAACGAGAGAGATTGCAAAAGCGGCTGGATTTAGTATAGGGACACTTTATGAGTACATTCGTACGAAAGATGATGTTTTGTATTTAGTTTGTGATAGTATATATGAACATGTAAAAGAACGATTAGAGGAAGTAGTGTGTACAGAAAAAGGAAGTATAGAAAGTTTAAAGATAGCGATAACGAATTACTTTAAAGTGATGGACGAATTACAAGAAGAAGTATTAATTATGTATCAAGAAGTACGTTTTTTACCGAAAGAATCTCTCCCATATGTATTAGAAAAAGAGTTTCAAATGGTGGGAATGTTTGAGGATATTTTAGAACAGTGTACGGAAAATGGAACATTTATATTAAATAAAAAAGAAATACAGCTTCTTGCACATAATATTTTTATACAAGGACAAATGTGGGGGTTTAGACGCTGGGCGCTGCAAAAACTGTATACGCTCGAGGAATATACAGAAATGCAAATTAGGTATGTACTGCAGGGGGCCCATATGCTTCCGAAATAAGGAATGGACAAATTATTAATTTTATTACCATATAAAAGTTTCCCGTTTTTTTTGTAGCATATTTGTGCGACTTTTGTTTATAATGAATAGTATGGATTTTTTTAGGCAGACCGTTATATATAAGGTTATATTTGAAGAAAGGAAGTGCCGCATAAGTGAATTTTAAGCAATATTCACCAGAAGAGCTAAAAGAATGTTCAATGATTGAAGTTGTACATAGCGTTTTAGGGGATAAAAGACAAGCAACGACATTCAACGAGTTGGTTCAAGAAATCGCTCAAGTGCTGGGACTATCTCAAGAGCAAGTTAATGCGAAACTCGCACAATTTTATACAGACTTAAACATCGATGGACGTTTCATTAATTTAGGAGAAAATCGTTGGGGACTACGCAGCTGGTACCCATATGAGCAAATTGATGAAGAAATCTTACCGCAGCCAAAACCGAAGAAAAAACGTAAAGTTGAAGAAGACGGTTTTGACGACTACATTGAAGAAGATGAAGATGACTTTGACGATGCAGACGGAAATGCAGAAGAAGATGTAGAAGATTTGGACAAGGTTCTTGAAGATGAAGACGGAGACGACGATGATGATCTTGATGATTTAGATGAAGATGAAGAAGACGACTTCGCTGAAGAAGAACTTGAGTATGATGAAACTGAAGAAGAAGAAGAGGAAGAACTGTAGTTCTTGACTTTTCATTATCGTCCATGTAGAATCATTTTTGGGCTCTTTAAAAAAGGACGATAATACTTTTAAAGTGTAAATATAAAAGAAAATTGCTCCCTACTTATTACTTTATGTGATGAGGGGAGCAATTTTCTTTTTTGTTTTTTGTTTAGAAAATAAAAAGAGTCTAACAATAAGATGGATACAGTGTTATCTACATACGTTGCGCTTTGCAACGGTGATTATATAACAGCAAAATAGAAGGGAGCTTTTTCATGACTAAGTATATTTTTGTAACAGGCGGTGTAGTATCGTCTTTAGGAAAAGGTATTACAGCAGCATCACTTGGAAGACTTTTAAAAAACCGTGGTTTAAACGTAACGATTCAAAAGTTTGATCCATACATTAACGTAGACCCAGGGACTATGAGCCCATACCAACACGGTGAGGTATTCGTAACAGATGATGGCGCAGAAACTGACTTAGACCTTGGTCACTATGAGCGTTTCATCGATATTAACTTAAACAAATACAGCAACGTAACAACAGGTAAAATTTACTCTTCAGTTCTTCAAAAAGAGCGTCGCGGTGAATATTTAGGAGGAACAGTTCAGGTTATTCCTCACATTACTAACGAAATTAAAGAGCGCGTATACCGTTCTGGTCGCGAAACAAATGCGGATGTTGTTATTACAGAAATTGGTGGAACTGTTGGTGATATCGAGTCTCTACCATTCTTAGAAGCAATCCGTCAAATTAAGAGCGACATCGGTCGTGACAATGTAATGTACATTCACTGTACGTTAATCCCGTACTTAAAAGCAGCGGGTGAAATGAAAACAAAACCAACGCAACATAGCGTTAAAGAGCTTCGTAGCTTAGGTATTCAACCAAATATTATCGTTGTTCGTACAGAACTGCCTGTTTCTCAAGATATGAAAGACAAGCTTGCATTATTCTGTGACATCGATACAAAAGCAGTTATCGAAGCACGCGATGCAGATACTTTATACGCGGTTCCATTATCTCTTCAAGAGCAAAACATGGACCAAATCGTTTGCGATCACTTAAAATTAGACAATCCAGCTGCAGATATGACAGAGTGGACTGCGCTAGTTAACAAAGTGCGTAACCTTTCTAAGAAAACAAAAATCGCTCTTGTTGGTAAATACGTAGAGCTTCAAGATGCATACATTTCTGTTGTAGAAGCACTTCGTCATGCTGGTTACTCATTCGACACAGATGTAGAAGTAAAGTGGGTAAATGCTGAGCACGTAACAGCAGAAAACGTAAAAGAATTAGTTGGCGATACAGATGGTATCCTTGTACCAGGTGGCTTCGGCGATCGTGGTGTAGAAGGTAAAATCGTTGCGATTCAATATGCTCGTGAAAACAAAGTTCCATTCTTAGGAATTTGCTTAGGTATGCAACTTGCATCAATCGAATTCGCACGTAATGTATTAGGTTTAGAAGGTGCCAACTCTTCTGAAATCAACCCTGACACACCATATGCAATCATCGATTTATTACCAGAACAAAAAGATGTAGAGGACCTAGGTGGTACACTTCGTCTTGGTCTATACCCATGTAAGCTTGCTGAAGAAACAAATGCTTACAATGCTTATAATGAGCCGGTTGTATATGAGCGTCATCGTCATCGTTATGAGTTCAACAATCAGTTCCGTCCGGATATGGAAAAAGAAGGATTTGTATTCTCTGGTACAAGCCCAGACGGCCGTCTAGTTGAAATCATTGAATTAAAAGACCACCCTTGGTTCGTGGCAGCACAGTTCCACCCAGAACTTGTTTCTCGTCCAAACCGTCCACAACCATTGTTCCATGACTTCGTAAGAGCTTCTATTACGAATAAAGAGAGCAAGTAATAAAAAAAGCGCCGTCACTTTAAAGTGACGGCGCTTTTTTTAATATTCGTTTAACATTTCATCGATTGTAAATTTGATTCCGTGATAAGCAAATAAAGCTACTATTAAGCTTGGGAACCCGTAGCGATTACCTTCATCGTCTGGAATAAGACCTTTTAGCAGTTTTGTATCAATATGTACGTCTGTATATTGTTCCAGTGATTCCGTACCTTCTTGAAGAGCAGAGATGCCAACGATAGAGTGTCCATCTGCTTGAAGTTTTTTTGCTATTGCTATAATTTCTTCATCTGTTGAAAAACGGCTAATAAGAAGTACACGATCTGCAGAGGTTACTTCTACTTCTTTACCATTTTCAAATAAGCGTTTTGCTTGCTTCATTGGTTCAACACCGAATAGTGCTTCAGCAACAACGCCCTCCATTTCATTGGTACCATATAAATAAATGAAACCATCGCCAACTAGTGCTTGAGCAAGTAAACGAGCACTATCTTCTATATTCATTTCCTCTTTTTGAGAAACTCTGGAGAAATAACCACTTAATTGAGTTGAAAAAATTTTTAACATAATGTTACTCCCTTCGTACGTGTTTGCCGGCTTTCATTATAGTTTATTTTTTTAGAAAGGTGAAATAGTAGGGTAGCATAACAAAATAGGAAACGGTAAAATAAGAAAGAATAGGAAGGAATTTGCCAAAGAATAGCGAAATTAAATCGTTAAGATATAAGAAGCTTTAAATCTTGTATTTACACAGAAAGGTTGGGAATTATGGAAGGTAAAATTTTAATCGTTGATGATCAATATGGGATTCGTGTGTTATTACATGAAGTGTTCCAAAAAGAAGGTTATCAGACATTCCAAGCAGCGAATGGATTTCAAGCTTTAGATATCGTGAAAAAAGATAATCCAGATTTAGTAGTGTTAGATATGAAAATTCCAGGCATGGATGGTATAGAGATTTTAAAGCATGTAAAAGAAATTGATGAGAGTATTAAAGTAATTTTAATGACTGCTTATGGAGAGCTTGATATGATCCAAGAAGCAAAAGATTTAGGAGCTTTAATGCATTTTGCTAAACCGTTTGATATTGATGAAATTCGTCAAGCTGTGAGAGAGCAGCTTGCTGTAGAGGCGTAAAAAATGAATTTTTTATAAAAAATATGGAAAAAAGCGTTTACATGGACTATTGAGCAAGTGAATACAGTTGAGTTTTTGAGTACAAGTTGTTATCCTATTGAGTGTAGAAAAAAGTCCGGTAGGTAAATATACATAATTTACCTTATCCTGGTCATACTACCAGCGATAAGAATTTATCGGATACAAAAAACGTTTTTTAGGAGGATTCACCATGCCTTTAGTTTCTATGAAAGAAATGCTAAACACAGCACTAGAAGGAAAATACGCAGTTGGTCAATTCAACATGAACAACTTAGAGTGGACTCAAGCTATCTTAGCTGCTGCGGAAGAAGAAAAATCTCCTGTAATCTTAGGTGTATCTGAGGGTGCAGCTCGTCATATGACTGGTTTCAAAACAGTTGTAGCTATGGTTAAAGCTTTAATCGAAGAAATGCACATCACTGTTCCTGTAGCTATTCACCTTGACCATGGTTCAAGCTTCGAAAAATGTAAAGAAGCAATCGATGCAGGTTTCACATCTGTAATGATCGACGCTTCTCACCACCCATTCGAAGAAAACGTTGAAACTACTAAAAAAGTAGTAGAATACGCACACGCTCGTAACGTATCTGTTGAAGCTGAGCTTGGAACAGTTGGCGGACAAGAAGACGACATTATCGCTGAAGGCGTAATTTACGCTGATCCTGCAGAGTGTAAGCACCTTGTTGAAGCAACAGGTATCGATTGCCTAGCTCCAGCTTTAGGTTCTGTACACGGTCCTTACAAAGGTGAGCCTAACTTAGGATTCAAAGAAATGGAAGAAGTTCGCGACTTCACTGGCGTACCTTTAGTATTACACGGTGGTACTGGTATCCCAACTGCTGATATCGTAAAAGCTATTTCTTTAGGTACTTCAAAAATTAACGTAAACACTGAGAACCAAATTGAGTTTACAAAAGCTGTTCGTGAAGCATTAAACAAAGACCAAGAAGTTTACGATCCTCGTAAATATATTGGACCTGGCCGCGAAGCTATCAAAGCAACTGTTGCTGGTAAAATGCGTGAGTTCGGTTCTAACGGTAAAGCGTAAGAATAAAATTCCGTTTTGGAAACCGTCTAGTCTTTTAGACGGTTTCCTTTCGTTGTATAATGAAAGCGTGAACAAGTCTAAAGATTTTATTATTTTTGTGTTTAAAATAGAAAATAATGTGCATAGTCCTATTAATAAATGTGATAACGTATCTAAATTGATAAAGTGAATTCGATGAATAGTTGATCTTTATCTATTCGTGCTACAGGAGAAATGAAGATAATGATTTCCTATTTATTGAGTTTTGGGATGGAAAGAGTGATTGAGATTCTTAAGGGGAGCTTTCTATAAAAAGATAGAAAGTAAATACATTCACGAGAAGGGAGCTCAATATGGAAAAATTGCTTATTGAAGGCGGAAGAGCTTTAAATGGAACAATTCGAGTAAGTGGTGCAAAGAACAGTGCCGTTGCATTAATTCCAGCGACAATTTTAGCAGATACTCCAGTAACTATTGGTGGTGTCCCTAATATTTCGGACGTAAAAATGTTAGGAGACTTACTAGAGGAAATTGGAGGGAAAGTAACTTATGGACAGGAGGAAGAGATGGTAGTCGATCCTTCTAACATGGTTGCAATGCCTTTGCCAAATGGAAAAGTGAAAAAGTTGCGTGCTTCTTATTATTTAATGGGTGCGATGCTTGGCCGTTTTAAAAAAGCTGTTATTGGGCTTCCGGGTGGATGTCATTTAGGGCCGAGGCCGATTGATCAGCATATCAAAGGGTTCGAAGCGCTAGGTGCACATGTTACGAATGAACAAGGTGCCATCTATTTAAGAGCAGATGAATTGCGCGGGGCACGTATTTATTTAGATGTTGTTAGTGTAGGGGCTACGATTAATATTATGCTAGCAGCTGTACGAGCAAAAGGTAGAACTGTTATTGAAAATGCAGCGAAAGAGCCTGAGATTATTGATGTAGCTACATTGTTAACAAGCATGGGAGCACGTATTAAAGGTGCTGGTACAGATGTAATCCGAATAGATGGTGTGGACTCTTTACATGGTTGTCACCATACTATCATCCCAGATCGTATTGAAGCTGGTACGTATATGATTCTAGGAGCTGCATCAGGAGGAGAAGTAACGGTTGATAACGTTATTCCTCAGCATTTAGAATCAGTTACTGCTAAGCTAAGAGAAGCTGGTGTTCAAGTTGAAACGAACGATGATCAAATTACAGTGAACGGTAATAGAAAGTTAAAAGTAGTTGATATCAAAACGCTTGTATATCCAGGTTTTCCAACAGATTTACAACAGCCGTTTACGACGCTTTTAACAAAGGCGCACGGGACGGGAGTTGTAACAGATACAATTTACGGTGCCCGTTTCAAACACATTGATGAATTACGTCGTATGAATGCTCAAATTAAAGTAGAGGGTCGTTCGGCAATTGTAACTGGTCCTGTGTTGTTGCAAGGTGCAAAAGTGAAAGCTAGTGATTTACGAGCGGGGGCGGCACTTGTTATTGCAGGGTTAATGGCAGATGGAATTACAGAAGTAACAGGACTTGAGCATATTGATCGAGGTTATGAGAATATAGTGGACAAGCTTAAAGGGCTTGGAGCAAACATTTGGCGAGAACAAATGACAAAGCAAGAAATTGAAGAGATGAAGAACGCATAAGTGATACTTCCGTAAGGGGGAAGCGAAGCATCACTACTTGCGGAAGTACACTTTATAGAAAAACACGGTTCACAAAATACGGCAGAAATATAAAGACTTAAAGGAGAGGGATTATCGTGGAAAGAAGTTTATCTATGGAGTTAGTACGTGTAACAGAGGCTGCAGCATTATCATCAGCGCGTTGGATGGGGCGCGGGAAAAAGGATGAGGCAGACGGTGCAGCAACATCAGCTATGCGTGATGTATTTGATACAATTCCGATGAAAGGTACAGTTGTCATTGGTGAAGGTGAGATGGATGAAGCACCAATGCTATATATCGGAGAGAAATTAGGTACAGGATATGGACCACGTGTAGACGTTGCGGTTGATCCTTTAGAGGGGACAAACATCGTAGCAGCTGGTGGCTGGAATGCTCTTGCTGTTATTGCAATTGCAGATCACGGTAATTTGTTACATGCTCCTGACATGTACATGGATAAAATCGCGGTTGGCCCAGAAGCAGTTGGGGCAGTCGACATTGATGCGCCTATTATTGATAACTTACGTGCAGTTGCGAAAGCGAAAAATAAAGACATTGAAGATGTTGTAGCAACAGTTTTAAACCGTCCGCGTCACCAAGCGATTATCGAAGAAATTCGTAAGGCTGGTGCTCGTATTAAATTAATTAACGATGGAGATGTAGCTGGAGCAATTAATACAGCGTTTGACCGTACAGGTGTAGATATTCTATTTGGATCTGGTGGAGCACCTGAAGGTGTATTAGCAGCAGTTGCTTTAAAATGTTTAGGTGGAGAGATTCACGGAAAACTATTGCCACAAAACGAAGCTGAATTAGCGCGTTGTAAAAAAATGGGCATAGAAGACATTAATCGTATCCTTCGCATGGAGGACTTAGTAAAAGGTGACGATGCAATCTTTGCAGCAACAGGTGTAACAGATGGTGAACTATTACGTGGTGTTCAATTTAAAGGTAGCGTTGGGACAACGCAATCTCTTGTTATGCGTGCAAAATCAGGTACAGTCCGCTTCGTGGACGGACGCCATAGCTTAAATAAAAAACCAAATTTGGTTATTAAATAAAAAGCGTAAGCAACTTGTTCAGAATGGGAGGGGGATGGAGCTTCTGACGTAGAGGCGCTTTTTGCCTCGTAGGAAGAAGTGAAGCCACCGACCATTCTAGTTGCTGAAGCTGGATTGAGTAAAGCGTAAGCGGCTCGTTCAGAATGGTTAAAATGGTCGACCTTTCTAACTATCGAATCTGGAACTAAATTAAATAAGAAGCGAAGACAAATTTTCTTGTCTTCGCTTCTTGTATTTGTGTTCCAACGTATTGATTAAAACTAGATAAAAGGGTTACAATAGTGAATATTACCCTACTTGAACTTATTGCCTTTCATTATTAATTATTTGCCTTCCGTATTTTTCCCTTTACCCATGAAAAAAGAGAATAACGTTAAAGTGTGGTGTCTGAATGAATTTGTCAATTGCAGCATTAGAAAACATGAAATTAAAAGAGTTATACGAGCTTGCGAAAGAATTTAAGATTTCGTATTATAGCAAGTTAACGAAAAAAGAGTTAATCTTTTCTATTTTGAAAGCCCGAGCAGAAAAAGAAGGTTTCTTTTTCATGGAAGGCGTATTAGAAATTATTCAATCAGAAGGATTTGGATTCCTACGTCCTATCAACTATTCTCCAAGCTCAGAAGATATTTATATCTCAGCTTCGCAAATTCGTCGTTTCGATTTACGTAATGGAGACAAGGTTTCTGGTAAAGTACGACCTCCGAAAGAGAATGAACGCTATTTTGGGTTATTACAAGTTGAAGCTGTAAACGGAGATGATCCAGATTCAGCAAAAGAGCGTGTGCATTTCCCTGCATTAACACCATTATACCCAGATCGCCAAATGAAGTTGGAAACGGAACCGAAAAAGTTACCGACACGCATCATGGATTTAATCGCACCAGTTGGATTTGGACAACGTGGTTTAATTGTCGCGCCTCCAAAGGCTGGTAAAACAAGTCTATTAAAAGAAATCGCGCACAGTGTTACAACAAATCATCCAGAAGCAGAATTAATTGTGCTTTTAATTGATGAGCGTCCAGAGGAAGTAACAGACATTGAACGTTCTGTTAAGGGCGATGTTGTGAGTTCTACTTTTGATGAAGTACCAGAAAATCATATTAAAGTAGCTGAACTTGTGTTAGAACGTGCAATGCGTCTTGTAGAGCACAAAAAAGATGTTATCATTTTAATGGATAGTATTACCCGTTTAGCGCGAGCTTACAACCTTGTTATTCCACCAAGTGGTAGAACATTATCGGGTGGTATCGACCCAGCTGCCTTCCATAGACCGAAGCGTTTCTTTGGAGCTGCACGTAATATTGAAGAAGGCGGTAGCTTAACGATTTTAGCAACAGCCCTTGTTGATACAGGATCTCGTATGGATGATGTTATTTACGAGGAATTTAAAGGAACTGGAAATATGGAACTTCACTTAGATCGTTCGTTAGCTGAACGTCGTATCTTCCCAGCGATTGATATTCGTCGTTCCGGTACACGTAAAGAAGATCTATTAATTCCAAAAGAACATTTAGACAAGTTATGGGGTATTCGTAAAACAATGCGTGATACACCAGACTTTGTTGAAAGTTTCTTACGTAAGCTTCGTCAAACGAAGACAAATGAAGAATTTTTACAAAACATTGTTGCAGACTCGAAAAGGTATGTAACAACTAAGTAAAGGGAAAAGATTGGGACTCGCTTATTTTATAGTAAGCGAGTTTTTTATGCTGTTTAGGTGATATTAAAGAGAGAAATAAGTGGAAGAACCTTAGCTCCAGCGGCTAGAACGGTCGGTGGCTTCGTGTCTTCCTACGAGGCAAAAAGCGCCTCTACGTCAGAAGCTCCATCCCCCTCCCGTTCTAAACGAGCCGGTTGCGCTTTTAAAATTAAAAAGACAAAAACAGGTAGTTGCAAAATGAAGTTAGCCTTGTTATAATTTCATCATATGTGTTTCATCAATATAGTTGTGTATGCAGCTGAAGATGAAAAACTCTGTTTCGAAAATGATTCAGGGCGGAAGGAGATGAAAAGAATGAAAGCAGGAATTCACCCAGATTACAAGAAAGTTGTATTCATGGACACAAACACAGGCTTCAAATTCTTAAGCGGGTCTACTAAAGGCTCTAGCGAAACTGTTGAGTGGGAAGATGGTAACACTTATCCATTACTAAAAGTTGAGATCAGTTCTGATTCTCACCCATTCTACACTGGACGTCAGAAGTTTGCTACTGCAGACGGACGCGTTGATCGCTTCAATAAGAAATACGGTATCAAGTAATAAAAACATAAAACAGGCAAGTGTATGTATTCGCTTGTCTGTTTTTTTTGCGAAAATATTATACCTTTACCCTACTTTTAACTAAAAAGTAGATGAAAGGAGAGCTTCATGTACTTAATAAATCAAAATGGCTGGATTGAAGTGATTTGCGGTAGTATGTTTTCTGGTAAATCAGAAGAGCTTATCCGCCGTGTACGTCGTACGCAATTTGCGAAACAACATGCAATTGTATTTAAACCATGTATTGATAATCGTTATAGTGAAGAAGATGTTGTATCACATAACGGATTAAAGGTAAAAGCAGTTCCTGTTTCAGCTTCAAAGGATATATTTGAACATATTACAGAAGAGTTGGATGTTATTGCGATCGATGAGGTGCAATTTTTTGATGGGGACATTGTGGAAGTGGTGCAAGTATTGGCAAATCGTGGCTATCGTGTCATTGTAGCTGGTTTAGACCAAGATTTCCGTGGTCTACCATTTGGACAAGTTCCTCAGCTGATGGCGATTGCTGAACACGTAACAAAACTGCAAGCAGTATGTTCTGCATGCGGATCTCCGGCAAGTCGTACACAACGATTAATTGATGGAGAGCCGGCGGCATTTAATGATCCGATTATTTTAGTTGGAGCTTCAGAATCGTACGAACCACGTTGTCGTCATTGTCATGCAGTTCCTACAAACAAAGATAAGTAAAACTCGCTGCGCAAGGCGGGTTTTTTTCAGAATAGAGAGTGTGGGCGGTGTGAGCCGCTTACGCTTTTAGATATTAGCTAGCTCCGCCTCCTAGGTCCTTGCGTCTAAGAACCTCCCGCACGAGAAGACAAAAAGCGTCTTCTGTACGAGAGAACCTTAGCCACTGGACCTAAGAAGTCGGCTCCGCTTTTAAATATAATTTGCGTTTTTTTGAGTAAGTACCATATACTATTTGTATTAGATACTAGGATGTAGAGGTGAATGATGTGTTAGATCGTTTGCAAGCTGTAGAAAATCGTTATGAGAAGTTAAATGAATTGTTAAGTGACCCAGAGGTTATTAGCGATACAAATAAGCTTCGTGAATATTCAAAGGAACAGTCTGATATACAGGAAACGGTAGAGGTGTATCGTGAGTATAAGGATGTTCGTGAGCAATTACGAGATGCGAAAGCAATGTTAGAAGAGAAGTTAGACGCAGAAATGCGTGACATGGTAAAAGAAGAGGTTTCTGAATTAGAAGGACAAGATAAAACGTTATCAGAACGTCTGAAAATTTTACTTGTTCCAAAGGACCCTAATGATGATAAGAACGTTATCGTTGAGGTTCGTGGAGCTGCTGGTGGCGACGAGGCCGCTTTATTTGCTGGTGACTTATACCGCATGTATAGCCGTTACGCTGAGGTTCAAGGTTGGAAAACAGAAATTATCGAGGCTAGCTATACAGAGTTAGGTGGATATAAAGAGATTATCTTTATGATTAACGGTAAAGGTGCTTTCGCGAAGCTGAAATTCGAGAATGGTGCTCACCGTGTACAACGTGTTCCTGAAACGGAATCTGGTGGACGTATTCATACATCTACAGCAACTGTAGCTGTATTACCAGAGGCAGAAGAAGTGGAAATCGATATTCACGAGAAAGATGTTCGTGTTGATACATTCGCTTCTAGTGGTCCTGGTGGACAAAGTGTTAATACAACGATGTCAGCGGTACGTTTAACGCATTTACCGACTGGTGTAGTTGTATCTTGTCAGGATGAGAAATCACAAATTAAGAATAAAGAAAAAGCGATGAAAGTATTACGCGCACGTGTTTATGATAAGTTTAGACAAGAAGCACAAGCTGAATATGATCAAAACCGTAAACAAGCTGTTGGTACGGGTGATCGTTCAGAGCGTATTCGTACGTATAACTTCCCGCAAAACCGTGTTACAGACCATCGAATCGGTTTAACGATTCAAAAGCTAGATCAAATCTTACAAGGTAAGTTAGATGATTTCATCAATGCCTTAGTGATGGAAGATCAGGCTCAAAGGATGGAGGCAGCTGAGTAATGCGTGTCTATGAAGCCCTGAAATGGGCTTCTTCTTTTTTACAGGAAAATGGACGAGATGAAAATGCGGGAGAAATTGTCCTTTGTCATGTATTAAAGACGAACAGAACAGGATTACTTATGAATATGCGTGAAGAAATAACTGTGGAACAAGAAACAAGTTTTGCAGAGTTTATCCACAAGCATGTAGAAGGTATTCCGATTCAATATATGATTGGTTATGAAATGTTTTATGGCCGGTCGTTCTTTGTGAATGAAGAAGTATTAATACCAAGACCGGAAACAGAAGAGCTTATAGTAGGAGTATTAGAAAGAATTGAGCGCCATTTTGGCGATAAGAAACTACATGTAGCAGATATAGGTACAGGTAGTGGAGCGATTTCTATTACGCTTGCTTTAGAAAATAAAAATCTTCAAGTGTATACAGTAGATATTGCACAGGGATCGATTGAAGTTGCAAAAGAAAATGCAAAATCTTTAGGTGCAGAAGTGACATTCTATCACGGTGATTTATTGTCACCATTTGATAAAACAGGTCAAAAGCTAGATGTTGTTGTTTCAAACCCTCCATATATACCAGAAGAAGACTGGCGAGGTCTTTCTCCTGTTGTGAAAGAGCATGAGCCGAAAAGAGCGCTTGTTGGTGGTGAAGACGGATTAGATTTCTATCGCCGTTTTATGGAAGAATTGCCGAATGTGTTGCAGAAGAAAGCAATTGTAGCGTTTGAAATCGGAGTGGGACAAGGTGAGGATGTAAAGAGGCTGTTACAACAAGCTTTTCCACATGCTCATGTTGAAGTTGTTTTTGACATTAACGGAAAAGACCGTATGGTATTTGCAGAGATGGAGTAAGGTTTACACCTTACTCTATTTTTTGTGGGGAAAATTCATATAGATTTTGAATTTAATAGTTTAGAAAGATGAAAGTCTGTCCACACTGTTTGTAGAGGGGACGGTGGAGGAAATGAAAAAACAAGTTATTGCTTATCTTCTTATATTATTAATTGGTGCACAGTTACTTGTGCAGTTTGGATATATGAAAGCTGATGCGAAAGGACCTTCAGTTATTCCGAAAGAGGCCGTTCGATTACGGATTTTAGCAAATAGTGATTCAGATAAAGACCAGGCATTAAAGCGTAAAGTGCGTGATGAAGTAAAAGCGCAAATAGATGGATGGGTAGCGGATTTAACATCATTTGAAGAGGCACGCAAAGTAATTCAAAGTCATATTCCAGAAATCGAGAAAACGGTGGAAAATACGTTAAAAAGAGAAGGTAGTAAAGAGGCATTTCAAGTGAAATTTAGTAAGAATGTAAAGTTTCCTACAAAGGTATATGGGAATTTTATTTATCCAGCAGGAGAATATGAAGCGGTACTGATCACAATTGGAAAAGGTGAAGGGGCGAACTGGTGGTGTGTATTATTTCCACCAATGTGTTTCTTAGATTTTTCGAGCGGGACAGCTGTAAGAAAAGAAGAGCATGTTGTGAAAGCAGAATCTACTGAAGAGGAGCAGGTGAAACAACTAGATGAGGAAGTAGTAGATACAGAAGAGAAGAAAGTGGATAAGGTAAAAGAAACGAAAGTTATAAAGCAGGAAGTAGGAAAAAAAGTAACAGCTTCTGAAAAGAAAGTAGTAAAAAATGAAACAAAAGTCGAAGAGCAGCCTGTAAGTAAAGAAGAAACAAAAACTGTGGAAAAAGTGGAGAAACCTGTGGAGAAAAAACAAGAAAAGAAAAATGAGTATGTAAAAGTAGAAGAGGAAGAGGAAAAGCCAGAAGTTAAATTGTTTATTGTAGAAGCTTTTACATCTTTATTCTCTAAATAGTACTATTCATAAATCCCTTCTCATATATAAAAATGAGGAGGGATTTATTATGAAGAAAGTGTATTTTGCTACGAAAGCAGATGTGGAAAGATTACATTCTTTTTTCGGACAAGCTAATAAAAAAGATGATAAAATAAATGAGTTGTACGCACAATTTATGGTTTTGGAAGAGGCGGAAGAAATACGAGCTGTAATTGGTTATGAACAAAGTGGGGAAGATGTACTTATTCGTTCTTGTTTATTCACACCTCATGTGGATAAACAGACTTTCTTATATTTTTTTGAAATGTTTTTGCAGTATATGAAAGAAAAAAATATTCGACAATTGTACTTACTAACAAACCATCTACAATCTATAACAATCTTTCAGTTTTTTGACTTTGTGACTATAGAAAAAGAAAATGTGCCAGAGGGAATTCGACAGTTAGAACACTTTTGTAAAAATATAAAAGAGCCAAATGCAATAATACTAAATTGTCAGCTATTCACAAAGTTATCCACGGATTAATTAGGTTTATCCACATTTTGTGGATAAACCTTGTTTGTCTTTTGGATAAACCTCATAGTAAACTAAAAATAGACAAGTATTTCATGGCAGAAAAGGACGTGGGAAAAAATGCATACAAATATGTGGGTTGTGGATAATGTTGTGGAAAGAAAAAAATATTATCCACAGTTACAAGAAGCGGCAAAATTATTAAAGGAAAACGAGGCGATTGCCTTCCCTACAGAAACAGTATATGGACTAGGTGCGAACGCGATGAATGATGAAGCGATTGCGAAGATTTTTGAAGCGAAAGGAAGACCGAGTGATAATCCACTGATTGTCCACATAGGTACAAAATCTCAGTTAGATGGGATTGTGACGGAAATTCCACCAGTTGCTGAGAAGTTAATGGAGCACTTTTGGCCAGGTCCGTTAACAATTATTTTACCTAGAAAAGAAGGGATTTCAGAGAAGGTGACGGCAGGCCTTAATACGGTTGGCGTAAGAATGCCGGATCATCCAGTTGCGCTTGCCCTTATTGAAGAGGCAAATGTACCTGTTGCGGCACCAAGTGCGAATCGTTCTGGGCGTCCAAGTCCGACATTAGCTTCTCACGTATATGAAGATTTGAATGGGAAGATTGCAGGTATTGTTGATGGTGGTGCAACTGGAGTAGGTGTTGAATCAACTGTAATTGATTGTACAAGCACTGTTCCAACAATATTACGTCCAGGTGGGATTACGAAAGAACAATTAGAAGCGGTGATAGGTGCTGTTTCTTTAGATCCGGCTTTAAAGGATGAGAAGGAAAAACCGAAATCACCTGGAATGAAATACACACATTATGCGCCGAAAGCGCCACTTAGTATTGTTGAGGGCTCACGTGAGTTTATTCAGCATCTTGTGGATAAGAAAAAGGAAGAAGGATTTAAAGTAGGCGTATTAACGACAGAAGAGTATCAGCATGTATATAGCGCAGATGTTATATTATCTTGTGGTGTTCGAAGTGACTTAGCTAGCGTTGCGACTAAATTATATGATGTACTTAGAACATTTGATGCAAGTGAAGTGGATGTTATTTTTAGTGAGTCATTCCCTAATGAAGGAATAGGGAATGCTATTATGAATCGTTTAACAAAAGCGGCAGGACATCATATTATTATTGAATGATGAGGTACGATTAGCAAACAGAATATTTCTCCTTGGATAAGCATATTGTGAAGTAGCACGTCCAAGGAGGGGCATGAATGACGTTTGAACAGCTAATACCTTTAATAATTATGGCATTCGCCTTAGGGATGGATGCATTTTCGGTGAGTCTTGGTATGGGGATGATGCCCTTAAAGTTAAGACAAATCCTGTATATTGGTATGACGATAGGAATATTTCATATTATTATGCCGTTTATAGGGATGGTACTAGGTCGTTTTTTATCAGAGAAGTATGGAGATATTGCACATTTTGCGGGTGCTATTTTATTAATCGGACTAGGGTTTTATATCGTATATTCGACCATTTTACAAAATGAAGAGACTAGAACTGCCCCTGTTGGAATTAGTTTATTCGTATTTGCATTTGGTGTCAGTATAGATAGTTTCTCGGTAGGGCTTAGTCTTGGTATTTATGGGGCGCAAACGATTATTACGATATTACTTTTTGGATTTGTTAGCATGTTATTAGCATGGATTGGCTTATTAATTGGTAGACATGCGAAAGATATGCTCGGTACATATGGTGAAATAGTAGGTGGTATCATTTTGGTTGGATTTGGATTATATATCCTTTTTCCTATATAATTTTATGTAGGAGGGAATTATGAACAAGCTATTGGAATGGTATGTTAAGTTTTTAACCTTCTTTCCTCGATGGCTAAGAAGACTTATAATTTGGGGTATTATTTTGCAAATTTCGATGTTAGGTTGGATTAAGTTAATTCGTGAATGGTGAGATAATTCCTTTCTGTGCATATTTTGTTTGTACTATATTTATTGCACTAAAAATTACAGATATAGAAAGGATGAGATGAATGACGAGATTGAAGCAAGTTTTTGGTATTATTATTAGTTTTTTTGTTTTTTGGTTTAGTATGCTCGGTGTACAAATGTTTGCTGAGTTTTTAGATATTGAGTCATTGAAATTTGTTGCAGGAAAGACTGAGGCGGCGCGTGCCTTTTACTCTCCGTACCCGTTTTTAATTGTTTTTCTTATTACATTACTTTCCCTATACTTCTTCGTAATTAAGCTAGGGAAACCGAAAAAAGAGAAAATGCCTACTTTAGAGGAAAAGAAGGAAGAATTACAATGATAAAATCCCCTGCTAAAAAGCAGGGGATTTTATGTTTGAGTGATGGAGATGAACGAGCCGCTTCCACTTTTTATATATCCAGCTTC
Organism: Bacillus cereus; assembly: GCF_002567495.1. Lineage (GTDB taxonomy): Bacteria > Bacillota > Bacilli > Bacillales > Bacillaceae_G > Bacillus_A > Bacillus_A cereus_AQ. Next base: position 121,552 of record NZ_NVAP01000054.1, read on the forward strand.
AGCGGCTAGAATGGTCGGTGGCTTCGCGTCTTCCTGCGAGGCAAAAAGCGCCTCTACGTCAGAAGCTCCATCCTCCTCACATTCTAAACGAGCCGCTTCCGCTTTTAAACTGGCCTCACTAATTCAAATTGTTCTCCTAGTTTTGCGTAGTTGTGTCCTGCTAGGCGGCTTACTGGTTGGAGTCCTTCTGCGTGAATGCGTCCTTTTTCATATAGATGTTCGGCAACGTGGAAACGAACGATGCGTCCAATTAGTAGATCACAAGCTGGTGAGTCTTCCGTTCCGCCAAGTGGAATTGCACGTTCTAATACGCATTCCATTCGAATATTTGCTTCTTTTACACCTGGAACGGAGATGACTTCACTTTCAATTGGTGTTAGTTTTGCTAGTTCAATTTCACTTTCATTTGGCGGGAGATTAGCTGCTGTTTCGTTAATTGCTGCTACATATGATTCATCAGAAATATGTACGACAAATTCTCCTTTTTCAATTGCGTTTCGAGAAGTGTCCTTTCGCTCTCCTTCTTTCCGTTGTACGGAAACTGAGATAAGTGGTGGGTTTGCAGCAACGATATTGAAATAACTATACGGTGCGCCGTTTAATACGCCTTCTTTTGTCACAGAAGTAACGAATGCGACAGGGCGAGGGATAATACTCCCGGTAAGTAATTTGTAATTATCTTTTTCAGTTTGTTCATTTGGATTAATGGATAACATGCTTGTAATCCCCTTTCTAAATATGAATACTTATTGTTTGTTTACAAGATATCGGTGGGAAAATCCTGCTGGACAAATATTTTTTTAACATTTTTGTAAATGAGTTAAAAAGAATTCGTACGTTGAGAAAAATTAATATTACTATTTTGATGCGATAAAAATATGTTTGCCATTTATATGCTAAATAAAGATTTAATTTATAAATGACAAACAATCATGGAATTAAGACAAAGTGAAAACTTCATCAGTAGGATGCCAATTAAGAGAATGGTGGTAAAAAAAGTGTAGGACGCGATTCTTGCATTTCATTTTCGCCCTTTTCTTTAGAAGCTTGTCCTGTTTGCCTTGTGTTTTGTCCGCCTTTCTTAGCGATTTGTCCACCTTGATTGGCGTTTGAGCCGGCGTTTCCGCTAATTTGCCCATTTCGATCCGCTGTTATTGTAAATCCAGCTTTTCCACCCTGATTTGCAAGATTATTGTTGTTATCATTGTAGTTGTAAATGTTGACGTGGATGTGAATTTCAATTGGAAGATCATCTTTGCTGAGTTTGAAGGAGGAGGTTGCTTCTGTTTTTTCTGTGTTAGTGTTTTTATATTTTTGAGAATGACGGTTCGCCATAAGAATGTTCGCTCCTATCTTTTTTTCTGCTCAGCTTAAAGCTCATCTTCCGCCGGTGTTGAGATGTTTTCATCAGCGCTTTCTTCGCTGTCGGCAACACCAGCTTCGAATTCGCTTCTTTTGATTATGTTTTCACTATCCTCTCTAGCAACTTGTCCCATTTGATTCGCATTCTGTCCGCCTTTTTTAGCAATTTGTCCACCTTGACTTACGTTTGTTCCAGCTTTTCCACTAATTTGTCCACCACCAGTCGCTGTCAATTCGAGTCCAGCTTGTCCACCTTGATTCGCAAGATTATTATTGTTTTTATTCTTATTTTTGTTTTTGGCCTTCGCTTTTACTTTGCTTTCATTATCATTTTCGTTAGTTGGATCCATTTCATCTTCTAGAAGTTTTTTATCGTAGTTTTTCATAAGATTTTCCCCCTTATTATATTTAATACTTGTAGCATATGTTTGGTTTTTAAGTGTGATTGGGGGTTGTCCTATGAGTTGGAATTTAAAAATCTCCTCAATGAAAAGTATTGGATTTTCCTAGTGAAAAAAATGATAGATTAAAGCAATACTGAAATCCCCCAAGATGATTTCTTGGGGGATGCAGATTTTAACGAGCATATTAAAATTTAAATGTTAATTAAAGTAAAACGTATGCGCCAGGTCCGATTAAAGCTACACCAACAGCAACAGCAATTAACATTAAGTTATATTCGTATCCGTTTTGTGTCACCCAGTAACCATTTTTTCCGTGAACAGTGAAGATAGCCATTAACATTGTTCCAACGATAAATAATGAACCGACTACAATGAAAATACCTGATGCAAATAAGAAACCACCTAGTAATTCAGTTGCGCCAGCCATAAATGCCATAAATACACCAGGACGTAAACCGATTGACTCCATCCAGCCACCTGTTCCTTTTAAACCGTAACCGCCGAACCAACCAAATAATTTTTGAGCGCCATGACCCATGAATGTAATTCCTATAATAAGACGAATAATAAGAAGACCGAAATCCATCATTTTTGAAAACCTCCTAAAAGTTATTAACTTACCTTATGTAAGTAATGATAAAATAGTTACTTACTTTAGTCAAGTGGATTTTGAAAAAAGTTTGAATTAAATTTTACAAATTAACAACAAAAAACAAAATGTAGTAAAGACCTCTAGACAAGTTGGGCAAAAAAAGAGAAAATATAAATAGAAGTTAACTTCTTATTGTTATTCAGACAATCAGAATTGACTGGAATTTTGTGAAGCGCTACAATAAGAGTCTATTAGTAACGACGTAATTTATTTCGAAAGCGTTTTTACAGTATAATATTCGAAGTATGAAGTCTTACATGTATCCCGAGCTTTACTAGGGATTGCCCTATAAACTTTTAGGTAAATTATAAGGAGGACTATCCTATGTTTAAAAAATTATTCGGTCTTGGTTCAAAAACAAATGAAGAAACAATCGTAGCTCCATTAACTGGAGCAGTGAAAAATATTGAAGAAGTACCAGATCCAGTATTCGCTGGTCGTATGATGGGTGACGGTGTTGCAATCGATCCTACTGAAGGTGTAGTTGTATCTCCAGTTGATGGTGAAATCGTACAATTATTCCACACAAAACATGCTATCGGAATTAAAGCGAAAAACGGTACAGAAATTTTAATTCACGTTGGATTAGAAACTGTAAAAATGGAAGGCGAAGGTTTCGAAGCTCACGTTTCTGAAGGTCAAGCTGTAAAAGCTGGAGATAAATTAATCTCATTCGACTTAGAATTAATCCGTGAAAAAGCGAAAAGCACAATTACTCCAATCGTTATTACAAACACAGATGCAGCTGAGTCTATTAAGACAACTGTAGGCGTAACAGCTACAAAAGGTTCAACAGAAGTAATGAAAGTTACAATGAAATAATTGTTGTATAAGAGGAATCCGTTTCGTATGAAATGGATTCCTTATTTTTGTTGTATGTTTAGTAGGTATGTTAAAATACTCTAGGCACTTGGAAATAGGGTTTCACATATATGTGGATAAGGCGCATTTTTCTTAGAAAAAATATAAGAGAAGTGCGCCTTTTGTATATTCACATTTCTTTTGTTCTATTCTAATGTAAGTTATGATGAGTGATAAGAAAGCGAATATAGGGGTGGGTTTAGATGAAACGAGTGTTATTTGTTTGTACTGGCAATACATGTCGTAGTCCCATGGCTGAGGCGTTGCTTCGTCATCACGGAGGAGATAAGTTTGAAGTGCAATCTGCTGGTGTTTTTGCCTATCCTGGGAGCAATGCATCGGTACATGCGAAGGAAGCTTTAGCTGAAAAAGGAATTTCAATTGATCATGCCGCGCAGCAGGTAAACGAAACTTTGCTTGATTGGGCTGATATTGTCGTAACGATGACAGAAAATCATAAACAAATTGTACTTGGGCATTATCCGAGTGTTGAAAAGAAATTGAATACATTATATGGATTAACTGAAGGTATAGGCAAGGACATTTCAGATCCATTTGGAGGCTCTCTTTCTATTTATAAAGAAACGTTAGATGAGATGGAAAAACTTGTACAAACTTTACTGAAAAAACATTCAGAAGGTTGATGTTTCGTGTATAATACGATATTGGAGATCACTTCGTCCTATTGAGGTAGCGAGTGTGAAATGAAGATAATTGATTGAAACTTTGGAGGGGTAAAAATGAAAGTAGTAGTAGCATCTGATCACGGCGGTATGAATATCCGCAAAGAACTTGTAAGTTTATTAGAAGAATTAAATATTGAATATATTGATTTAGGTTGTGAATGTGAAGCTGGTTCTGTTGATTACCCTGATTTTGCATTTCCAGCAGCGGAAATGGTAGCAAATGGTGAAGTGGATCGTGGTATTTTAGTTTGTGGGACAGGCATTGGTATGTCAATCGCGGCAAACAAAGTAAATGGTATTCGTTGTGCGTTAGTTCATGATACTTTCAGTGCGAAAGCAACGAGAGAGCATAATGACACTAACATGCTAGCAATGGGAGAGCGTGTAATTGGTGCTGGTCTAGCGCGTGATATCGCGAAAATTTGGTTAACAACTGACTATGAAGGTGGCCGTCACGAAAACCGCGTAGGAAAAATTAAAACATACGAAACAAAGTAATAGATTCTAACTGGAAGTAGTGCGAAATATAATTTGGTGAACCAACCTGTGAAAGGAAGAGGCGTAATGACAGAAATCGTAAAGGTAAGGGAACAGCTACAAATGTCACTTTCTGATTTCCAAGAACAAGCCACGCTGCAAAGTGGTCAAATTTTTGTAGTGGGGTGTAGCACGAGCGAAGTGCTAGGTGAAAGAATTGGAACATCAGGAACGATGGAAGTAGCAGAGGCGATTTTTTCTGAGTTAAAACAATTTCAAGGGCAAACAGGTATTGAATTGGCGTTTCAATGTTGTGAGCATTTAAACCGTGCTTTAGTAGTTGAGAGAGAGTTGGCGATGAAATATCAATTTGAAATTGTAACAGTTACGCCTGTTAGATCAGCAGGTGGTGCATTAGCAACATATGCTTATCACAATTTGAAAGATCCGGTAGTAATTGAGTTTATTAAAGCAGATGCAGGAATGGATATTGGTGATACATTTATCGGTATGCATTTAAAGCATGTAGCTGTTCCGGTTCGTACAAGTGTGAAGGAAATTGGAAGTGCGCATGTAACGATGGCAACAACACGTGGAAAACTAATTGGTGGAGCGCGTGCTGTTTATGCGGTGGCTGAAGAGACTATCACTTGCCGTTAAAATTTCATTGTATCCTACGAATAAGGTATGTTGTCTGACTTTATCATAGAAGAAAGAAAAGACCGATTTTCGGTCTTTTTTTTCTTTTATGATATAGAAAGTCATGTTAGAATGTAGTTGAAAACATGAAGGTTCGAAAGAATTACAACCTGAATTTTCGTTTTTTCTGAATAAATAAGAAAAAACTGTTGGGAATCGATGTAATTCGTTCAGAAAAGGGGGATTTTGGTGGATCATTTAAAACGTCAAGATGAAAAGGTATTTGCTGCAATTGAGGCAGAACTAGGAAGACAGCGTTCAAAGATTGAATTAATTGCTTCGGAGAACTTCGTAAGTGAAGCAGTAATGGAAGCGCAAGGTTCTGTTTTAACGAATAAGTATGCTGAAGGATATCCTGGAAAACGTTACTATGGTGGTTGTGAACACGTAGACGTAGTAGAAGATATCGCACGTGACCGCGTAAAAGAAATTTTTGGTGCAGAGCACGTAAATGTTCAACCGCATTCTGGTGCACAAGCGAACATGGCAGTATACTTCACGATTTTAGAGCAAGGCGATACCGTACTTGGTATGAATTTATCTCATGGTGGTCACTTAACACACGGAAGCCCTGTTAACTTCAGTGGAGTACAATATAATTTCGTAGAATATGGCGTGGATGCTGAATCTCACCGTATTAATTACGATGATGTATTAGCAAAAGCGAAAGAACATAAACCAAAATTAATCGTTGCAGGTGCAAGTGCGTACCCTCGTGTTATCGATTTCAAACGATTCCGTGAGATTGCAGATGAAGTGGGCGCATACTTAATGGTTGATATGGCACATATCGCTGGTTTAGTAGCGGCTGGTTTACATCCAAATCCAGTGCCACATGCACATTTCGTTACAACAACAACACATAAAACATTACGTGGTCCGCGCGGTGGTATGATTTTATGTGAAGAGAAGTTTGCAAAACAAATTGATAAATCAATCTTCCCTGGTATTCAAGGTGGTCCACTTATGCACGTAATCGCTGCAAAAGCTGTTGCATTTGGTGAAACACTTCAAGAGGATTTCAAAACGTATGCACAAAATATTATTAACAATGCGAACCGCTTAGCTGAAGGTCTTCAAAAAGAAGGACTTACACTTGTTTCTGGCGGAACAGACAATCACTTAATCTTGATTGATGTTCGTAACCTAGAAATCACAGGTAAATTAGCAGAGCACGTATTAGATGAAGTTGGTATTACAGTGAACAAAAATACAATTCCATTTGAAACAGCAAGCCCATTTGTAACAAGTGGTGTACGTATCGGTACAGCAGCTGTAACATCTCGTGGTTTCGGTTTAGAAGAAATGGATGAAATTGCGTCACTTATTGCTTATACATTAAAAAATCATGAAAATGAAGCTGCATTAGAAGAAGCACGTAAGCGTGTAGAAGCGTTAACGAGCAAATTCTCAATGTATCCAAATCTATAATAGATTGAAGAAGACTGCTGAAACGTAATTGTTTTGGCAGTCTTTTTTGTGGACATATATTATTTTTAAAGTATGTATACAAATGATGAATAAATTTTGGCGATATAATGAAGGATACAGCTCCCATAATTGGTAAAGATACTAGATAGATTCATCGTAAAATGATGATTTTGCCAAATTTGCCCTTGAATATTAGTAGCGTTTTCTTTACAATCGTAAATAGTGTAAAAAAGCGTGCAAACGCATGAATATCATCTAAAGGAGAGATTCACATGGGAAAACTGTATGTATTTGATCACCCGTTAATTCAACATAAGATTACATATATTCGCGATAAGAATACAGGTACGAAAGATTTTCGTGAATTAGTGGACGAAGTAGCAAGTTTAATGGCTTTCGAAATTACTCGCGACCTTCCACTTAAAGACATTGAAATTGAAACGCCTGTAAGCAAAGCGACAACAAAAGTGATCGCTGGTAAAAAACTTGGTTTAATTCCGATTTTACGTGCAGGTTTAGGAATGGTTGATGGAATTCTGAAATTAATTCCAGCAGCAAAAGTAGGACACGTTGGTTTATACCGTGACCCTGAAACATTGCAACCGGTAGAATACTATGTGAAACTTCCAACGGATGTAGAAGAGCGTGACTTTATCGTACTAGATCCGATGCTAGCAACAGGTGGTTCTGCAGCTGAAGCAATTAACTCTCTGAAAAAGCGCGGTGCGAAACAAATTAAATTAATGTGTATCGTTGCAGCTCCAGAAGGGGTAAAAGTAGTGCAAGAAGAACATCCTGATGTTGATATTTATGTAGCAGCATTAGATGAGAAATTAAATGACCACGGATATGTAGTACCAGGTCTTGGTGATGCTGGTGACCGTTTATTCGGAACGAAGTAAGACAACTGACGAGCAGGGGGGATTCCCCGGCTCGTCTTTTTTTGCTGTAAGCAAGTAGGGGAGGGGGAGGATAAATATACATCGTATATACAACATAAGTTGCATACACATCACATATAATATAGAAGTCTTACGTCTGAGGAACACTATATTATGGAAGAAAAGCGTTATATCTCGAAAATATAATAGTGACAAACTTGTGAACATTTCCTTCTATTATAAAGAGAAAACTGTTAGAAATTGCATATATCTAACCAGTATTTAGAAGGGGAACGTTTTCATTTTTGGGAGGAAATGCCTAATACTCAAATTTTTAGATTTTTTACGATTTCTCGTTGACACTGTTAATACCCTATTGTATGCTAACAACGGGGATAGATGGTAGGGCTTTCAGTGACAAAATTACATCTATTCCGTGACGAAAATGTAAACTTTTTGTTTTGTATAGGATTTATGCAAAAAAATGAGTTATTATTAACACATCGTGAATGAGGGTTACATATTGGAGGGATGAATCCTTGCAAAAAAACGATCGCAGCCATATAAAAGCATATGCTTTAATGTCAGGAATTCTTGCTCAGTTAGTTGGTTCTATACTTGTTGGAATCTTTGGTGGGCAGTGGATTGATAATAAGGTTGGAACGTTTCCATTGTTTCTTATTATAGGGTTATTACTCGGGTTAGGAACAGGGGTATACGCAATGATTCGACTCATTCGACATTACTATTCGGGAGAGCAATGATGATAGACGTACATGGACTTGTCCAAAGACAAAAGAAATATATGTACTACTTGCTTGCGCTTCTAGTGCTAGGATGGGGATTTACCTCTTACAAGGATGTATTTCTTGGGCTGATTATCGGAACGATTTTCAGTTTTCTTAGTTTGCGCATCATTGCACGTAGAACAGACAAGCTGTTAGATCGCGTAACAAATGGAGAAAACGTGAAGTTTAAGGCGACAGCTGTAAGTACATATTCAAGATTCGCCACGATTGGGTTATTAATTTTATTTGCAGCCAAATATCAAGAGTTAATTGCGATGTGGGGCTTAGGTGTAGGATTGCTGACAGGATACCTTGTCATGATCATAGATTTTCTTTATTTAGAGTATAAGAGCAGGGAAGAGAGGTGAATTACTAGTGGAACACGGTAAATTAGTTGAATTTCTAGGTTTAACGTTCGATTTGTCATCAGTTATGATGGTTACTGTAGCAGCAGTTATTGTTTTCTTAATCGCTGTTATCGGAACTCGCAGCTTAGCTCTTCGCCCAACCGGGATGCAAAACTTCATGGAATGGGTGTTTGACTTCGTGAAAGGGATTATCAATAGTACGATGGACTGGAAAACAGGTGGACGTTTCTTAACGCTTGGCGTTACGCTTATCATGTTTATCATCGTATCGAACTTCCTTGGTTTACCATTCATGTATTCAGCAACTGAAGCTGGCGAACATATTGCATGGTGGAGATCACCAACGTCTGATCCAGCAGTTACATTAACATTAGCCGTGATGGTAGTTACCCTCACCCATTATTATGGAATTAAGATGAAGGGTACGAAAGAATACGTAAAAGGTTATTTCCAACCTATGAAATTCTTATTCCCATTAAAGGTTATTGAGGAGTTTGCTAACACATTAACGTTAGGTCTTCGTTTATTTGGTAACATTTATGCAGGTGAGATCTTATTAGGATTACTTGCTAAGTTGGGCGGAGCATCAGTCCTTGGGGCATTAGGTGCGCTTGTACCAATGTTAGCATGGATGGGATTCAGTGTATTCGTTGGATCAATCCAAGCATTTATTTTTGTTATGTTAACGATGGTTTATATGGCTCATAAAGTAAGCCATGACCATTAATATAATTTAAGTAAGAAAAAATTTATTTTTTTATAATACAAAGGAGGACAAATTAAATGAGTTTAGGTGTAATCGCAGCTGCAATTGCAATTGGTTTATCAGCATTAGGTGCAGGTATTGGTAACGGTCTTATCGTATCACGTACAATCGAAGGTGTTGCTCGTCAACCAGAATTAAAAGGCGCACTTCAAACAATTATGTTCATCGGGGTTGCTTTAGTTGAGGCACTTCCAATCATCGGTGTAGTTATTGCATTCATCGTAATGAACAAATAAGGGAGACTCCCCTTACATAGATGGCGAAGAGTGTTTTTTCGAACTTTCTTCGCCATTGCTTTATGAACGAAACGTATGTCTTTTTTTTTCATATGATCAATTTAGATATTTTGAAGGGAGTGAATCCTTGTGCCAACTTTATTATTAGGAGCTTCCATTCCATTTGGAACGATTGCTTATACATTGTTCATTTTCTTAATTCTATTAGTAATGCTACGCAAATTTGCGTGGGGTCCTTTAATGGGAATTATGAAAGAACGTGAAGAGCATGTTACTAATGAAATCGACGCTGCAGAAAGAAGTAACGCTGAAGCGAAGAAGTTAGTAGAAGAACAACGTGAAATGTTAAAACAATCACGTGTTGAAGCACAAGAGTTAATCGAAAGAGCGAAAAAACAAGCTGTAGATCAAAAAGATGTTATTGTTGCTGCTGCGAAAGAAGAAGCAGAATCAATTAAAGCATCTGCTGTACAAGAAATTCAACGCGAAAAAGAGCAAGCGATTGCTGCTTTACAAGAACAAGTCGCTTCTTTATCTGTTCAAATTGCTTCTAAAGTAATTGAAAAAGAATTAAAAGAAGAAGATCAAGTTAAGTTAATTCGCGATTATATTAAAGAAGTAGGAGAAGCGCGATGAGCAATGGGATTGTAGCAAAACGTTATGCTGTCGCTCTTTTTAAAATTGCAAAAGAAAAACACGTATTAGAAATGTTTGAAGAGGAATTACGCCTTGTACAAAACGTTTATGTAAAGAACGGAGAACTACATAGCTTTTTAACGCAACCGAACATTTCAAAAGAGCAGAAGAAAACGTTTCTTGCAAACGTATTCGGATCTGTTTCTGAATCTATTTTAAATACGTTATATATTTTAATTGATAACAAGCGTATTGATATCTTACCTGAAATTGCAGATGAATATGTTGTTCTTGCTAATGAAGAACGTAACGTAGCGGATGCAACTGTATATTCTATTCGTCTTCTATCGGAAGAAGAGAAGCTTAACATTGCAGAAGCATTTGCAAAAAAAACAGGAAAAGATGCAATTCGCGTGAAAAATGTTGTAGATGAAGATTTACTAGGCGGTATTAAAGTACGTATTGGAAATCGCATTTATGACGGAAGTTTACAAGGCAAATTAGCACGTATTCAGCGTGAATTAATGAAGAATAGATAGGGGTGAAGCACATGAGCATCAGAGCTGAAGAAATTAGCGCACTGATAAAGCAACAAATTGAGAACTATCAGTCTGAAATCGAAGTGAGTGATGTTGGTACAGTTATCCAAGTTGGTGACGGTATTGCGCGTGCTCATGGTCTTGATAACGTTATGGCTGGTGAACTTGTAGAGTTCTCTAACGGCGTTATGGGACTAGCACAAAACTTAGAGGAAAACAACGTAGGTATCATTATTTTAGGACCTTACACAGAAATCCGTGAAGGTGATGAAGTTCGTCGTACTGGTCGCATCATGCAAGTACCAGTAGGAAAAGAACTAATCGGTCGTGTTGTAAACCCATTAGGTCAACCAGTTGATGGTTTAGGCCCAATCAATACAACAAACACTCGTCCAATCGAAAGCCCAGCACCAGGTGTAATGGATCGTAAATCTGTTCATGAGCCACTTCAAACAGGTATTAAAGCGATTGATGCTCTTGTACCAATTGGCCGTGGTCAACGTGAGTTAATCATTGGTGACCGCCAAACAGGTAAAACAGCAGTTGCACTTGATACAATCATTAACCAAAAAGATGAAGATATGATTTGTATCTATGTAGCTATCGGACAAAAAGAGTCAACTGTACGTAACGTAGTAGAAACACTACGTAAGCACGGTGCATTAGATTACACAATCGTTGTAACTGCATCAGCTTCTCAACCAGCTCCATTATTATACTTAGCGGCTTATGCTGGTGTAACAATGGGTGAAGAGTTCATGTACAATGGTAAACACGTATTAGTAGTATATGATGACTTATCAAAACAAGCAGCGGCTTACCGTGAGCTTTCATTACTATTACGTCGTCCTCCAGGTCGTGAAGCATATCCAGGGGATGTATTCTACTTACATTCTCGCTTATTAGAGCGTGCAGCAAAATTAAGTGATGCAAGAGGCGGCGGTTCTTTAACTGCACTACCTTTCATCGAAACACAAGCAGGGGACGTATCAGCTTACATCCCAACAAACGTAATCTCGATTACGGATGGACAAATCTTCTTACAATCTGACCTATTCTTCTCTGGCGTACGTCCAGCGATCGATGCGGGTACTTCTGTATCTCGTGTTGGTGGATCTGCTCAGATTAAAGCAATGAGTAAAGTATCAGGTACACTTCGTCTTGACCTTGCATCTTACCGTGAGTTAGAAGCGTTCGCTCAGTTCGGTTCTGACCTTGATAAAGCAACTCAAGCGAAATTAAACCGTGGTGCTCGTACTGTTGAGGTATTAAAACAAGGATTACACAAACCGTTACGTGTAGAGAAACAAGTTATCATTCTTTATGCTTTAACACGTGGATTCCTAGATGATATCCCAGTAGTAGATATCACTCGTTTCGAAGAAGAATTCCATGCTTGGTTAGATTCTAATGCGACTGACTTATTAGAAGAAATCCGCACAACTAAGAAACTTGCGGATGACGACAAATTTGCAGCAGCTATTAATGGATTTAAAAAAGTATTCGTAGCTTCTGAATAATAAAAGCGGAAGCGGCTCGTCCTGAATGTGAGGGGGATGGAGCTTCTGACGAAGAGGCGGTCTTTGCCTCGTAGGAAGAAGTGAAGCCACCGAACATTCAAGCCGCTGGAGCTAGATAATAATATATATAGGCATCTCAGGCTTTGAGATTGCTGACGGTTATGTAAAGGAAAAGAGTAGGTGCACCTATTCTTTTCCTTCAATCATGAGCAAGAATATCTTGCAACGTAGATTAGGAAGAGAATTCTTACTAATCGTGCCAACTTCCGGAAAAAAGGTGGTGAAAACCTGTGGCATCTTTACGCGATATAAAAGCGAAGATTACCTCGACAAAGAAGACGAGTCAAATTACGAAAGCGATGGAGATGGTATCTGCATCTAAGTTAAATCGTGCAGAACAAAATGCTAAATCTTTCGTTCCGTATATGGAAAAGATTCAAGAAGTAGTAGCGAGCATTGCGCAAGGAAGCAAAGGGATTAATCATCCGATGCTAAATGCGCGTCCTGTAAAGCGTACAGGATACATCGTTATTACATCTGATCGCGGACTAGCAGGTGGTTATAACAGTAACGTATTACGTACAGTGAGTAACGTAATTCGTGAACGTCATAATATGGATTCAAACCAATATTCAATTATTGTGCTTGGACGACTAGGACGTGATTATTTAAAACGTCGCGGCTTTAACATCATTGATGAAGTAGTTGGATTATCTGACCACCCATCATTTACTGATATTAAAGATCTTGCTTCTCGAGCAATTGCGATGTTTGCAGATGGTGCTTATGATGAGCTGTATATTTACTACAACCATTACGTAAGTAAAATTTCACAAGAAGTAACGGAAAATAAAATTTTACCGCTTACTGATGTGGCGTCTGATAAACCGACGACAGCTTATGAATTCGAACCTTCTGAAGAAGAAATTTTAAAAGTACTATTGCCACAATACGCAGAAAGCTTAGTGTACGGTGCATTACTAGATGGTAAAGCAAGTGAGCACGCAGCGCGTATGACAGCAATGAAGAGTGCTACAGACAACGCAATGGAAGTTATCGATTCACTTACACTTTCATTCAACCGTGCGCGTCAGGCAGCGATTACGCAAGAAATTACGGAAATCGTTGGTGGAGCAGCAGCGTTAGAATAGTAATAAAAAGTGGAAGCGGCTCTTTCAAAAGAGTCGCGTAAGCTAAACTAATAAAAAATTAAAAGCCGACTTCTCTTAGAAAGCTGGCTAATTAAAAGAAAGCTAGGAGGGAACCCGATGAATAAAGGGCGCGTTACGCAAATCATGGGTCCGGTTGTAGACGTTAAGTTTGATGGCGGAAAGCTACCAGAAATCTACAACGCCCTTACGGTAAAACAAAGCAACGAAAACGGAGCAAGCATTAACTTAACATTTGAAGTTGCACTTCATTTAGGTGATGACACAGTTCGTACAGTTGCGATGTCTTCCACAGATGGACTTGTTCGTGGCACAGAAGTAGAAGATACTGGTAAAGCAATCTCTGTACCAGTTGGTGATGCAACACTTGGTCGTGTATTCAACGTATTAGGTGATGCAATTGACTTAGATGGTGATGTTCCTGCGGATGTACGTCGTGATCCAATTCACCGTCAAGCACCTGCATTCGAAGAATTATCTACTAAAGTAGAAATTCTTGAAACTGGTATTAAAGTAGTAGACTTACTTGCTCCTTATATTAAGGGTGGTAAGATTGGTCTATTCGGTGGTGCCGGTGTAGGTAAAACAGTATTAATTCAGGAGTTAATCAATAACATCGCACAAGAGCACGGTGGTATCTCTGTATTCGCTGGTGTAGGTGAGCGTACTCGTGAGGGTAATGACTTATACCACGAAATGAGCGATTCTGGCGTAATCAAGAAAACTGCGATGGTATTCGGACAAATGAACGAGCCACCTGGAGCACGTCAACGTGTTGCATTAACAGGTTTAACAATGGCTGAGCATTTCCGTGATGAGCAAGGACAAGACGTATTATTGTTCATCGATAACATCTTCCGTTTCACGCAAGCGGGTTCTGAAGTATCTGCCCTTCTTGGTCGTATGCCATCTGCGGTAGGTTACCAACCAACACTTGCAACAGAAATGGGTCAATTACAAGAGCGTATTACATCTACAAATAAAGGGTCTATCACGTCTATCCAAGCGGTATATGTACCAGCCGATGACTATACTGATCCAGCACCAGCTACAACGTTCGCTCACTTAGATGCAACAACAAACTTAGAGCGTCGTTTAACACAAATGGGTATTTACCCAGCCGTAGATCCATTAGCATCTACATCTCGTGCACTTTCTCCAGAAATCGTAGGAGAAGAGCATTATGAAGTAGCTCGTCAAGTACAGCAAACTTTACAACGTTACAAAGAGCTTCAAGATATCATCGCTATCTTAGGTATGGATGAGTTATCTGAAGAAGATAAGTTAGTTGTACATCGTGCTCGTCGTATTCAATTCTTCTTATCTCAGAACTTCCACGTAGCTGAGCAGTTTACAGGTCAAAAAGGTTCTTATGTACCTGTAAAAAATACAGTTAGTGGTTTCAAAGAAATTCTAGAAGGAAAATATGATGACCTTCCAGAAGATGCATTCCGTTTAGTTGGTGGCATTGAAGAAGTTATTGAAAACGCGAAGAAAATGATGGCGTAAGGCCTTAGGAGGGACGAAGTATGAAGACATTTCCAGTCAGTATTGTAACTCCTGATGGACCGGTTTACGAAAAAGAAGTAGAAATGGTAAGTGTAAAAGCAGAGAGTGGGGAAATGGGGATCTTACCAGGTCACATTCCAACTGTTGCACCATTAAAAATTAGTGCAGTTCGTCTGAAAAATGGTGGACACACTGATTATGTAGCAGTAAGCGGTGGCTTTATCGAAGTTCGTCCAGATAAAGTGACTGTATTATCATCATCTGCTGAAGAAGCAAACCATATCGATATCCATCGCGCAAATGAAGCGAAGCGTCGCGCTGAGCAACGTATGCAAGATAAACAAGCACATGTTGACTTTAAACGTGCAGAAATGGCCTTGCAACGTGCCGTGAACCGTTTAAACGTTTCCGATATGAAATAAAAAAATCCGTAAGGGCTTTGCCTTTACGGATTTTTTTATGTGAATTTTATGGATAATTTTACAAAACTGGTATAATTATATTGATGCTTGTATAAGTAGAAGTGTACAACAATTTATATTTCATGAAGGGGATGAATCAATGATCGGTGAAATGAAACGAGAAGCGTTGGACTCTTTAAAGGGAAAATGGGGACTAGGTGTTGGATCAACGATTTTATATTTTATTTTAAGTTATGTCGTTTCAATGGCTGCAATGCTTATACTATTAATTCCAGGAATTATTATATTTTTCTTAGTTGTTACCGTAACTGGATCAGTTGAAAAGGAAACGATGTCAATTGGAGCAGGTATTACATTTGGGATTTTTTATTGCGTTATGATAATTTTGAGTAATGCATCTTATGGAATTACATCATATGGTTATACGAATGTATTTTTGCAGATTAGTAAACGAGAAGATGCTAAAGTAGATCACTTATTCGAAGGGTTTCGTGGCTTTAAAAGAATGATGAAAACAATGTGGGCAATGCTTGCGATTTTGTTATATACAGGTACATGGATTCCGATGTTGTTAATAGGCTTATTCGCATTGTTAGGTGAAGAAGGAAATACGTCATTTGCAATAGCTTTCTTCGTACTATTAGCAATTTCAATTGGTGGTATGATTGTGATGTATTTTTCTTATGCGCTGACGTACTATGTGATGATTGAAAATCCAGAATATAGTGTTTCGCAGGCGATGAAGGAGAGTAAGAATCTTATGAAGGATCATAAGTTAGATTTGTTTCTTTTATGGCTGAGCTTCATAGGATGGGCTGTTTTAGCGCTTCTTACTTTTGGAATAGGATTTCTTTGGCTTAGTCCGTATATGAGTACAACGACAGCACACTTTTATCGCTACATTTCAAAAGGCGAATTGCAATAGGAACATGCTATACTAATAGAATTATTGTGTATAGGAGGCGAGGCTACGTATGATTAGTGATTTAAAAGGAGAAGCACTAGATTCATTAGAAGGGAAATGGGGATTAGCTGTCGGGGCTACACTACTCATTTCAATTCTTATCACAGCTTTTGATTTTAGTGTTGATTGGGGATTTTCTTTAATTTTTGGTTGGCAAAAAACAAATGGTTCACTTCCAATAAATATTCTTACATTTTTTGTTACTGGACCGTTAACTTTAGGTGGATATTACCTTGGTTTAAATATCCTTCGTGAAAAGCAAGCTAGTATCGGTAATGTATTCATTTGGTTTTCAGAGGGAAAGAGATTTCTAAAATCATTTTTATTATATTTATTAGTAAATCTTTATCTTTTCTTATGGACGCTATTGTTCATTATTCCAGGTATTATTAAATCATTTTCTTATGCAATGACGTATTTCATTATAAATGATCATCCTGAGTATTCGCTGAACCAAGCTATTACAGAAAGTCGTCGTATGATGGATGGACATAAGATGGAGTATTTCATTTTATGTTTAAGTTTTATTGGTTGGTTTATATTAAGTTGTATTACATTAGGAATTGGATTCTTATGGTTAATTCCATATTTCTATACAACATCTGCAGCTTTTTACGAAGAAATTGCAGAAGAATATTATGAGAAAAATATTCCAACAATATAAGGTGAAATTGTAATCAATCGGGGGCATCCCCGTTAATATGGGATAAAAACACCCAGTATGAACAAATAGTTTGAAGTGAACCCGAATAG
>NZ_NVAP01000055.1 GCF_002567495.1 Bacillus cereus
ACTGGGCCTACCGGGAACACCGGACCTACTGGGGATACCGGACCTACTGGAAACACCGGGTCTACTGGAGACACTGGTTCTACTGGAAATACCGGACCTACGGCAACAGCCACTACAAATGCTATCCTTTTTGGTGGTACTAATTCAGGATTTCAACGTACAGCAGGATCACCCGGTGCAGATTCATTAACGCTTCCTTATGTAACAGCAGGGGCTGGTAGTATTGTCGGTTTTTCTGCTTCTTTTAATGTAAATAACTTAGCTACAGGTGTATATATACTACAAATATGTGCTAATGTACCTATTAATCTAACTTCACCTGGAGTTGGTCAAATCATATCGACAATTGCCCTTACCCTTACAGCAAATATTACTGGAACGATAGTATTTTCAATCAAACCTACTGATATTGGACCACAGCCTGTAATCGTATTCAATCCTAATCCAGTAGTTGCACCCGCAACTGTTACATGGACTAGTACAATACCTGGTAATCCAGTTACAAGAACCGATGCTATATCACTTTTTATTACACCAGGGATTACCCAAAGTGCTGTATATTCTGTATTTATATCTTCTACAATTTGAGGAACAATACTACACTCGTAGTATTGTTCTGTTCAAAAAACATCTAAAATTGAAGCATGCCTTACAGAGGCGAACCATGATTTAAACCTCCACATTCTCCAAAGTAAACTTTTTAATATTCTAATGCATTTTCTTTATTCTTTCTTGTATTCATTTCCTGAGAAAGCCCGGTACATTCATGAAAAGCGAAATGCTTACACCCTATACATTTTTTTACATTCAAATGTCTTAAAGCACAATCAATGGCTTCTCCTGTATGATCAAAGAAGTTTTCTTCCCCAATCTCAGCATACAATCCGTTCTTATCTAGAGCTACTTTTAGCTCTGATTGAATTCCTGAAATAAGAAGTACGCCACCTTGTTTTTGGAAATGCTGAACAATATTCCTAAAGTACGATTCTCCTGTCGTATCAATAAAAGGAACTTTTCCCATACGTAAAATTAAAACTTTAGGTTTATAATGAATAGTTGCTAAAATATTTTGTTCAAATGTTTGAGCAGCCCCAAAGAATAATGGCCCTTCTATTGTATAAATACTAATTTGTGGGCAGTCATGGGCTTTATTTACCACATGCGATAACAATTTTTCATTCTTCTTTGTATGATCAGGAAGCACTTTAGATATAACAAGCATATTACTCATACGTTTTGTAAACAAAATAACAGCTAAAATAAGACCGATCTCCACAGCTGTTGTTAAACTAGTAAATACAGTAAGTAAAAATGTTACTAGTAATACAAGGGAATCTCCTGTCTTCATTTTGAGTATGTGATAAAAATGTTTTTGTTCGCTCATATTCCAAGCTACCACCATTAAAATGGGAGCCATACTAGCAAGAGGAATATGTGAAGCATATGGTGCTAACAGTAGAAGTGTAAATAACACAAATCCCCCATGAATAATACCCGACATCGGAGATACAGCCCCACTCTTAATATTAGTCGCTGTACGAGCAATTGCTCCAGTCGCTGGAATCCCGCCAAATAACGGGGTAACAATATTGGCAATTCCCTGACCGACAAGCTCTTTGTTACTGTTATGTTTACTATTTGTCATACCATCTGCTACAACAGCCGATAAAAGAGATTCAATCCCGCCGAGCATCGCAATTACAAATGCAGGACCAATTAACTGTTCTATACGTTCTAGTGTGATTTCTGGTATATTAAACTGCGGAAGTGTATTTGGAATCGTACCGTATGCTGTACCGATAGTAGGTACATGGCCCGAGAAAAATACAGTTGCAATCATAGTTGAAACAACAACACCTACTAATGAACCTGGCACTTTCGGCAAAATCTTTGGTGTTGTGATTATAACGAAAAAACAAATCAAAGCAGTTATAACACTATAAAAATTGGTAGTATTAATATGAGTGAAGAGTTCCTTCAGATTCGCTAAAAATTCCTCATGCTTTTTTATACCTGTTAAACCTAAAAAACTAGCAATTTGTCCCGTAAATATAATAACAGCAATACCTGAAGTAAAACCAATTGTTACAGGGCGTGGAATAAACTTAATTAAAGAGCCTAGCTTGAAGATTCCCATAAGACATAAAATAATTCCAGCTAACAAACCCGCGAGTAGTAAATTTTCGTATCCATAGGTAATTACAACTCCTAAAAGAATCGGAACAAAAGCACCTGTAGGTCCTCCAATTTGATACTTCGAACCACCAAACAGTGAAATGAGTATCCCGGCAATACAAGTTGTATAAATTCCATACTCCGGCTTAACGCCAGAAGCTATAGCAAAAGACATAGCAAGTGGAATCGCAACAACTCCAACAATCATTCCCGAAAGAAGATCCTTTTGAAAATGCCCTAATGAATATCCTTCAAACCTTCCCGTAAATAAACCTCTCATTACAAACCCTTCTTTTCTATTTTTAATCAATCTGGATTACAAATGCATTTCTCGTTCCTTACACATGAAATCTCCATTTTTATAAAAGCTTAATATTCACTATACGTTTTGCTTAAATGGCGCTCTAATTTACTTATATCGCCACCTTCTTGTACATAGGATTCCAATCTTCTCGCTAGCTGTTCTCCATCTCGGCTATCTAGCTTCTTCGTATCAATAAACGATGTAATCTTTACCGTATCTGGAGTAATATCTCTACGAAACATTTGTCCTGGAATTTCACTCCAAAAACGATTCCAATCATCTAGTAATCCTATTTGGTCAAATAAAAAACCTTGAATCCCACACAACCACGCTGTACAAGCTGTATTTCTTTGTTGACATCCAACTCCATCTTGTAAATGCTGGCATGAAAAGCAACAAGAATTCCCACTGTTAATACAAACTTTACAAACGTGATAGGCTCCTGATAAGCGAAATATTTCAATCCCATGTTGGATGATTTCCACTTTCTTTACTTCAATACTCAACCTATCCCTCCTTGCCTATCAGTTCACCTTCTGCTTCATCATCTAGCTCTTCTAACATTGAAATCGTATCGATTAAATGATTGTTAAAAATCTTTCGTGCAACAACCAATAAATCCACAATGATAGGATCTCGTAAAGAATATAAAACTCTTTTCCCATCTTTAGTACCAACAACAATATTTTTTGAGCGTAGTACACTTAATTGCTGAGAAACAGCTGATCCTTCCTTATTTAAAATAGCTTGAATTTCATTTACGCTTTTTTCACCTTCTGACAATAATTCTAAAATACCTATTCGCAAAGGATGTGCTAATGCTTTAAAGAAATCTGCTTTAAATTGTTGCATTTCGTTTCCCATTCAAATCCCTCCATAACTTACCCTCAATTTGAAAAAAGTATCATATACATCTTCAAATGTTTGAATATGTATATGATACTTTTAAAACTTCAGATTTTCAATATACATTTTGAAATATTAAATAAGGCCCAGATAGAGACATATGCTATTCAATTACCAAAGATAAAAGCGCCTACCATATTGGTCATACATAATATGGTAGGCGCTTAGTAATTTAATTTTTTTAGTTTTAGATCTTGATAATATTGAATGAGTAAACTTATTTATATAAATTTAATTCATTACAATAGTGAATTAGAATAATGACTTAATACTTGCTAAAACAGTAAGTACACCTACAATAATAACAAATACGTTGCTCATTTTCCCTTTGTATTTAGCTAGTACCGGTACTTTATTGATTGCATACATCGGTAATAAACATAAGATAGCAGCAACTAATGGACCGCTTAGAGAATCAATAAGTCCAAGAATACTTGGATTTGTATAAGCAACAAACCAGCATGATAATACAACAAAAGTAAGGACGATTGTCTTAATCGTTTTTTCTTCTATATCTTTTCCACGTGATTTTCCGAACTTAATAATCATGTCACGCATTACTTCAAATGCTCCGATATAATGACCAAGGAAAGACTTTGTAATAGCCACAAAAGCAATGATTGGAGCTGCAATAGTGATTACAGGTGAATTAAGCTCATTAGCAAGATATGAAAGAATTGATAAGTTTTGCTCTTTCGCCATTTTTAAATCCTCTGGAGTCAGACTCAGTGCACTACTCCAAACAAAGAACATAACTACAACGAATGTCATAATATAACAAACTTTTTGTATTTGCGCACATTTCGCATCAGTGGCTTCGATTCCATACGTAGCTCTCTGTTTCACAACAAATGATGAAATCATAGGTGAATGATTAAATGAGAATACGATGATTGGTAGAATCATCAATATTGTTCCAAAATATCCTGTTCCTGATGAAGCAGTAGAAACAGCTGAAAAACTAAGCATTGACGTATTCCACTGTGGAATTAAAGATATTGCGATAAAAAGTAGAGACACTATGAAAGGATACACTAGCATACTCATTACCTTTACAGTAATATCTTGACCAAAATTCAGTATAGCAATAAGACCAAGAACTAATACAAGTGATAAAATAGCTCTTGGAGGCTCTGGCATGTGCAATTGATGCACGATAAAACTACTTGCAGTATTTGTAAGCGCAACCGAATACATTAGTACGATTGTATAAATTGAACCGAAATATACGATGTTAAAAATGATACTTGCTTTATTTCCGAAATACTCTCTAATTGTACCTGTGATCCCCTCATCAGCAGAATTAGAAGCGTATATCATTTTAGCAAGTGCCCTATGTGAGTAGTACATAACTGGATATGCAAGTAATGTAATTAGTAGTAAAGATAATAAACCACCTGAACCTGCATTAATCGGTAAAAAGAGCACCCCTGCTCCAATTGCAGTTCCAAATAGACTGAGTGCCCATGTAGTATCCTGCTTATGCCACTTTTTCGGATCTGCATATTGCTCATTTTTTAGTGCGGTATTTTCAGCTTGAACTTCTATTTTCTTTGCAGTATTCCCGTTCATATAATAACTCCCCCTTGTATCTATTCCTGCATCTCTCTTTATAGCTAACGAATATTTTCCTTTTTTGGAAAATGAATTCCTTACAAGTTGCCCCACATTGTATGTCTTTCATCATAATGAATCCAAATTGAAACATTCGTTAGTTAGCGTCCTAATATAATTGTTAGCGTTCACAAAAAAGTTTACTCGTAATATCCGCTCTTTATATAAAGACCCCTTAAGAGAACAATATAGAATAGACTTCATAAATACGTTGCAACATTTCTAATAACAGTGTATTACTTTAATGGTTTCTCTTTTTTACTTTTAACAGTAATTTTAGCTAAACCGGCCTCTCTTAATTTACGAGGCATTTCTTTCTCAATTCTATACATTACTTTAATAACTTCGGCAGCACTGATGATATTGCTTACACAAGCCACTGAAGCACTTTACATACATTTCGCCTCTAATCACACACCTTTCTTACTAGTAATCGCATTTTTTATATTTTCTCTAGAGATAATAAAATTTCTCTCGACGCCCTCATTATAACGTGTATATTTATAAAATTAATATTTTTATATTTTCAGAAATATTAAAGAGGAATAATTTTATATGGATAATATTTTACAGTTAGCACGTAGCCATTGTTTTTATCGCTTAAAGCTGAATTGGTTCGTAAAAAATACAATAATACATTGTCTCTCTAGATGACTCATTATAAAGATACTTATATCCCCTTTTATTAAAAAATTTTATTTTAAACATAAAAGATATTCTAATAAATAATTAATGTAGGTAAACAGAAAAGATTCACAAAAAACAAAAACCAAATTTTAGGATATATATTACCGATATTGAATTCATATACAATTTTAAAAAACTACACGGAGCAAAAAACAAAAAGCTGCCCCATATGGACAGCTCATTTACATAATTATCGTTATTAGGGATTCACAAACGAATCACTTCAATGTCACCTTAATTGTAGTTTTTTCAACTCTTCTTCAGGAATCTCTCTATGTTTGTAATGAATCGTTTTTAGATCATTTCCTTTTATACGAAAAGTAATTGTGTCCTCTCCATAAGGCGGATTGTGCGCACCCTCAAAAGTTTGGATTTGAACAGTTACATAAAAAATATAGTTTGCTGTATCTTTTTTTATTTCAAGTATTTTTTCAGAACCCCGATACCAAAGTTTTGGTTCCTTATAATAGTTTTCAACCTCTTTGCTTATCGGCTCTAATAAGAGATCAATTACTACTTCTTTTAAAAGCTTTTTTGGTACAGGTATTCTGTTGATTTTTTTTCTTTTTACATCTATAATTCTCCAAAAATCACCGCTCTTTTCAACGATATAAAGAACATTCGTACCATCTGCTTTCAAAAGATGAAAGTAACCTTTATTTCCCTTAATATATAATCGTGGTTCATCAATCCACTCACCTTCTGTTTGAACTATACCTAAAAACAACTGAGTAAGTGGCGTTATCTTATAATCTAATTGATTAAAGTCGCCAAACGAATAAAGTTCATAATCGGTTAAATCTACGCCAAAGTTTTCGTTTATATCATTTGCCTTTTTTACAATTGCTTGAGCAGGAATACAGGGTAATAAAAAACTCAACAGACATATGATACTAACCATTGTTAGTCTTATTTTCATAACATCAATCCTCTCTTTTATTAAGATGCAACAAAAGAAAGGATATTATTGATTATGTCCTAAGTTAAAAAATTAAAATCCCTCATTAACTAGCTCTTTTATCGAATTTAATTTTGAAGACAGCTCGATAAACCATTCTTCATCCCCTGTTAATAATGCAAGATCTATAAGATAAAGGATTTGTTCTTTATTTATTGCCTTTGATTCAGGGAGTTTGTTAACGTGTTTACTAAAAAGTGAAATCGCTTCGTTTATTGTGTACTGGTTGTCACGTTTCACAATAATAACTGTAACTACATCTTCTACATCATCAAGTGATGCAATGTAACCAACTATTAATTCACCTTCATTTGATATTCCACGAACCCAATCTCCTACTTTTAAAACATGATTATTATTTGACATCATACTGTTTCACCTTCCTATAAATATTTTTTAGTGACGTTAAAAAAGATATAAAAACTAAATTAAACTGTAATCTTTTTTATTACATTTATGTGTTAAGAACTCACGGCTATATAACAATTACGCCGCTTAATGTTCTTGATTGATAAGGTCAACAACTTCTTTCATTGTATAGTTCTTTAAATATTCACCTAGATGTTCTTCAGCACCTAAGAAAATAGTGAAAAGGACTTTTTGCATATTCAAACCTACAATACACTGATCATTTGATTCCGGACACTTAGGTTGTAAAGCACCTTCTGAAGTTATTTGATAAATATGCCAAAGATTAACTTCACTTAAGTCACGAGCGAAAATAAATCCTCCACCAGTCCCCTCTTTTGATTGTATAAATTTATGTTTTTTTAACAAACTTAGCACTTTGCGAATGCGTACTGGGTGAACACCTGCACTTTCTGAAATAGCATTACTTGTTGACATCCGGTCTGGCTGTAAAGCTAAATAAGTTAAACTGTGAATGGCCAAGGTAAAGTCGCTGTTCATCGTTTTCCTCCTACGATCAGAAATATTGTTTCTCATATATTAACATACTGTAGCCATAAATGTTACAGATAGGTTAAAACGTTAAAATATATAGAATACTTCTTGCCATAAAAAATGTATTCCTTTATATTCTATCTGGTCTCACCTATATCCGATAACTTCATTTAGCTTTTTAAGTTGAAAATCAAGTTAAAGACTCCATTGTTTTTTGACTTGTTCTTCTGCCAGTTGTTTAATTTTTGTCCAAATCGTATCTTTACTCACAATAACATTTGTTTGATAATTTCTATCATTATAATTAACTGTAACACATACTTCTATCATCTTCTGCTTCCTCCTTTCAAGGAAATTTCTTATTTATTTTTGAATTTAGTTATAATCTCTAACCTATAACTTCATTTTTTTAATAATCAAATTTAAAAACTCCACTGTTTCTTCACTTGTTCTTCTGCTAGTTGTTTAATTTTTGTCCAAATCGTATCCTTGCTCACAATAACATTTGTTTGATAGTTTCTATTTTTATAATTAACTGTGACACATACTTCAATCATTACTTGTTTCCTCCTTTCAAAAAAATTTTCCGTAAGAAATATTATTTATTAATTAGCCAACTTTTGTAATTCAACGTTTAAAAATGTTCGTACGCTACGTGGTAAAAATTTGCGAATTTCTTCCTCATTAAAACCGATCTGTAATCTTTTTTCATCCAACATAATTGGGCGACGTAACATTAGTGGATGCTCAATTATTAATGTATAAAATTCATTAAGCGAGAGCTCCTCAATATTTATATTTAAGTCCTGAAAGGTTTTGGATCTAGTTGAAATAATTTCAGTAGCTCCCTCTTCAGTTAAACGAAGAATCGATTTAAGCTCATCAACTGTCATAGAATTTGATACGATGTTTTTTTCAATATAATCAATTTGATGCTCCTCTAGCCATGCTTTCGCTTTTCGGCATGAACCACAACTTGCTGTTGTATACAAAATTACCATATTTAGCTCACTCCTTTAATGTTCTTTATGAAACGTACATTTTAAATGTCGGTTATTGAAATGTATTAAAAAAAATTACAGTTTAGAATCAAATTCACGTAATATTATTTATTAGGGCAATGTTTCGTTCATCTCTACTAGTCACTTCTTTTTAAACTGCTTCTACTGGAACTACATTTTACAGCCGATAACAACTCACTTCAAAAATCATACTGTAATTTTAAACTTTACAGTTCTATTAATCAAATGTTAAGTCTTGGATTCATTCTATTAACATACAAATCGTTTTCTTTTGCGTGAATGTCCCGTATTGTTACGGCTAACCAATTCCAGATATACTTTAAAGTACATTATACTCATTTCTTGCTTACATGTGCTATTATGGAATATATTTAGCTTAATAAAAAGTACGCACTTTAAAGTATTATAGGCACTAAAAAGTAACATATGAATTTTCTAGTACAGTTCTATTTACTTCTCTCTTCCATCGGTTATTATGAACTATATGTAGCACAATAAAGTGAAACTTTAATCAGTGGGGTTTTTGTTTATCCCCCACTTATTATTAGTTGAACCAATCGGGCTTTTACGGGCAGTTGATCCCCTACCTAACTTCTTTGCTTTTACTGAATTTTGAGGTGAGGGTCTTACTGCCTGTTAATGCGGGATAAATAGTACGCACTTTAAAGTGTTATAGGCACTAAAAAGTAAAAATTTTAGTATGAAAACGTATGTAACCCCAAAACGGAAATCTAAACTCATCAAAGGAGGTTTTTTATGAAGACATACAATATTCCTGTAGAGGCGACTTTAGAAGTTATTGGCGGAAAGTGGAAAGTTGTTATCCTTTGTCATTTGAAAAAAGGAACAAAAAGAACGAGTGAATTAAAACGATTAATGTCTGGTATTACGCAAAAAATGTTAACACAACAATTACGGGAACTAGAAGAAGATGGTGTAATCCAAAGGAAAGTATATGATCAAGTACCACCGAAAGTAGAGTACTCTTTAACGGATTACGGTTCGTCTTTAGGAGCTATACTCGATTCCCTCTGTTCCTGGGGAGAAGTTCATCTTGAAAAAACCGGGAACACATCCATGCTTATTACAGCCGATGAATAATAACTGTACGTGTAAATTATATGGAAGACATAAAACAGGCTGAGACAATATTTGTCCCAACCTGTTTTTTTATGTCTCTTTATAAATTTTTTGCCGTAATGACTGTTTCAAATTCAAAGGTTTCTGGCAGATGATCGGCATAAGAGTATTCGAAGGTCCGTCCATCCGTTAAGTAGGCTACTTGTTCGACTCTCATTAAGAAATCCTGATTTGTTAAATTCATAAATTGCTTTTCCCTATCATCTGGACGAATTCCTTTGACCCTGACAACCGATGTCCCTACCTCAAGACCAAGTTTATTTTGAATATGTGAGTATATCGACTCCTCTAAAACAGAAGCCTCAACACCTGGGATAACCGAAATCGGCATCCATGTATGCTCCATAATCGTCGGAATGCTGTGAATGATGCGGAGGCGAATGATTTTATAGACAAAATCACCGATTGAAACTCCCAATTTCTCAGCAACTATTTCATCAGCGCCAACAATTGCAAACTCGATAATTTTACTTTCTACCTCACTGCCGTAAACAGCTTTCGTTCCCGTTAAAGTTTGAATCATTCGTGCCTTTTCCTGCTGACGCCAATCTTGCACTACTGTTCCGCTTCCGCGCCGGCGAATGATGTAGCCGTCTCTTACTAACAGATCCAGCGCTTTTTTAATAGTAAGCGCTGAAACATCGAATTCTTCAGCAAGGACGGGACTACTTGGAATTTTTTCGTTGATTTTATATTCACCGTCTAAAATTTGTTGTTTAATTTTTTGATAAATGCCGAGGTATTTTACTTGTGTTGATCCGCTTGCCATTTCCATACCTCCTTTACACTGTATATCCTCTTCTATTCATTCAAATTTAAAGCCTCAAGTTTGTAAACTGAAGGTGATGGGGTAGCAAATCCGTTTTCCAAGATTTCAATATTCGTTACCGCTTCTTCGTCTTTCACAAGTTTTGGTGCACCATTTACAATTGTTTCATACGCTGCATCATAGAAACGACCGTAATCGCCAAGAGGCGTTTTAATTTGTTTTTCAATCCAGTCACCATTTGCATTACGATATTTAGCAACTCCATAATACATCGGTGAATCTTCACCAAATCCTGCACTCTCAGGCATAATACCCGCTTTCAAATCATTTTCCTGCTGATCTTCACCATATTTAATAAATGAACCATTTGTTCCATGAACGATAAAACGTGGATAATCTTTCGCTACAATATGGTTGGTTTTCAGTTTAATTTTCAACTGATTTCCGTAATGTAGACCAACATCGAAATAGTTATCAACCGCACCTTCCACTTCATTATTACGAATATCGTATGTCACCGTATCTGGTCGACCAAATAGTGCAATCATGCGGTCCATCGTATGAATACCTAAACTGTAAAATGAGCCTTCTTCTTTTGGACCTTCGTGAGTGATTGAACCTGGACGGAAGTAATCAATATGTGATTCAACCTCAACAATATTACCAAGGAACCCTTGCTCAACAACTTGCTTAACTGCTAAGAAATCACCATCAAAACGACGATTTTGATAAGGCATAACTACTACACCTTTCTCTCGTCCTAAAGCTAATAATTCTTTAGCATGCTCAACTGTATCGCAAAATGGTTTCTCAACAATAACTGATTTCCCAGCAAGGATAACTTTTTTCGCCAATTCGTAATGCGTATGTGCTGGCGTACAGATCGTCACTACTTGAATTTCTTTGTCATTCAACAATTCGTCCAACTCAGTAGTGAAGTAAACACCTTTTTCCTCATATGGAGCCGTTAATTTTTCATCAAATTTCCTTGCAAAAATTGTTTTTACTTTTATATTTTCACGTGTGTTTACATAAGGTAAGTGATAGCGGTTAGCTGATTTTCCAAATCCGATAAAGCCCATTGTTAATGTCATGTTCTTCAACTTCCTTGCTCATAAATTTTCGTTTCTACATTTATTATATATATTTAAAACAAAAAGTATATAGTTTTATATTTAAAATTATATATCAAATAAAAAACCGAGATAGAAATCATTTTCGATTTTCATCCCGGCTTTTTACTTTACGTTATAGACCTGTTAATTTATATATTAATTTTGCACGATTAGATTGTTTGATCTTATTCATACATATATGAACGTGTCATAGGAATTGTATCATTTACGCCTTTTGTAAATACAAATTGATGTAAATCAATATTACCTGTAAAGAATGAAGCCGCACATGCATTTAAATATAAGCGCCACATACGAATGAATCGCTCGTCTTTCGTTTTGCGAACTTCCTCTAGTACATTTTCAAAATTTCGAGCCCAATGTTGTAATGTTTTTCCGTAATGTCTACGTAAGCTTTCCACATCAACAATGAAAAATTGTTCGTTCGTCATGTTCGTGATTAATTCGTTAACAGCAGGAACATATCCACCAGGGAATATATATTTTTCAATCCAACCATTCGTAGCACCACCATTGGCCGGAGAAGTAATGCAATGAAGCAGAGAAATCCCGCCATCATTTAGTAGTCTATTCACTGTCTCAAAGTATTGCGTAATGTTATCTTTCCCTACATGTTCAATCATACCTACACTAACAATTTTATCGAATTTACGATTCTTAATATCACGGTAATCGAGTAAGGATACTTCAACTAAGTCTGTAAGCCCCTCTTGCTTAATTCGCTCAGAAGTCTTTGCATATTGTTCCTCGCTTAACGTTACTCCCATTGCTTTCACACCATATTGCTTAGCTGCAGCTGTAATTAGCTCACCCCACCCGCAACCAATATCTAAAAGCGTATCACCTTTTTGAAGGTTCAACTTTTTCAAAATATGATCCACTTTATTATGTTGAGCTGTCGTTAAAGAATCTTGCTCGCTTTGGAAATACGCACAAGAATATGTCATTGTCTCATCAAGCCACAATTTATAGAAATCGTTCCCAATATCATAATGGTGAGCAATATCGTCTTTATTTTTTTGTTTTGAGAAATTCCATTTACTTTTGAAATATTGCAACTTGCTATCACCTAAAAAGCTATCCTGCCTTTTATAAATAGATTGAATAGCTTTTTCAAGGTTACCCTCTATTTCAAGATCCCCATTCATATATGCTTCACCGAATGCGATAGAAGGCTCCTTAGCAAGCTCCTTCTTTGAAAGCGGCTTATGGAATGTTACATGAAATTGAGGTTCCCCTTCGCCATATTGTATCGTCTCTCCATTCCAAAGTGTAATTTGAACTGGGTCTGAAAAAAGATTTTTGAGTATTTTTTTATAAAAAAGTTCTTCAACCATATAAACATCTCCTACTAAAAAAATTCAACAAAAAAACTAGATTAATTAACAAGTCTTTTTGAAAATAGCTTGAAACCATTATGACTTCTTGCTACGAGTGTCATTATAAAACGGTTATATTATGAAGCATAGTACGTACTTTAAAGTGATGAAGGCACTTTTAAGTACCTATGACTGAAACAGACCCTCAAAAAAATCACTTTTCATCATAACAACTTTCTAAAGTTTTAAAACGAAAAACACCACCTCGTCATTAGGTGGTGTTTTCAATATAACGTATAGAGATTTCACTTAACTTCAGTGTTTTTTCTATCTATGCATCGTTCTCCCCATGCGGTTAATTGATTTAATACATTTTGTAAAGACCACCCATAATCGGTTAGGGAGTATTCTACTCGAGGGGGAATTTGTTTGTATATTTTACGTGTAATCACACCGTCTTCTTCCAGCTCACGTAGTTGCTGCGTCAACATTCTCACAGAAATTTCAGGAATTAGACGTTGCAACTCACTCGTTCGCTTCGTCCCTTTCGTTAAGTGACATAAAATGACGACCTTCCACTTTCCCCCGATAATTTCTAAGGTTGCTTCTATAGGTATATTATATTGTTTCACGCGATCTCCTCTCCTTTTTTATAAATTCCTTCTCTATTGTTACGTAAAAATAAATAATTTTCCATACGGCACATTTTAGTTCCTACAGCACAAAAAAGTACCTATATTACTAAAAAGTAATTATGTCGCTAAAAAATTTTCCTATATATACATGACAAAACAAAAAGAAAGAAACGAACGTATTTCCGTTCGTTTCTTTCTTTTTGTTATTCGGCTACTGTTAGGAGCATAGACGTGTTCCCATTCTTTTCGAGATGATTTTCTCCCCAGTTACAAAGAGAGTCTAGTATAGAATCTAAAGAATGACCGTAATCAGTTAAAGAATATTCTACTTTTGGTGGCACTTGGTTATACACTTTTCTTTCGATTACACCATCTTCTTCTAGTTCACGTAATTGTTGCGTTAACATTTTTTGTGTAATACCAGACATTAATTGTTTTAATTCGCACGTTCTCTTTTTGTCTTTCTTTAAATGACAAAGGATAACTACTTTCCACTTCCCACCGATAACCTCTAAAGTCGCCTCTACAGGAATATTGTATGTTTTCATATAAAAATCTCCTTTAATAATTTTATAAGGCAATTAAGCTAAAGATTTAAATATTACTTTTAAGTATCTATAGCACCTTAAAGTACGTACTTTTTATTGTGTTAAACATGTTTCATAATAGCATACGTAAACAGTAGATGAGTAGTACGGCACTTAAAAGTACCTGTATTACTTTTAAGTATCTATATCACTTTAAAGTACGTACTTTTCATTATGTAAAATACATTTCATAATAGCATTTGTAAGAGTTGAGTGAGTCATGCAGTATTAGAAATTACTTTTTATTACCCGTACTTTAAAGTGTGTATTTTTTAGCTGTTTCAATACTTTTTATCATACATTTTGTCAGGCGATGAAATGGCATGTTTTAATTTTCACATCCATTCACAATGATTAAATAATTTTCAAATATATTTTAGGAGGATATCTATAATGAGTAAATTACTAAAAGAAAAAATCGGTTTTGGTACAGCACCACTAGGGAATATGTATCGTAATATCCCAGAGGAAGAAGCAATCGCTACAGTGGATGCTGCTTGGGAGAATGGCGTTCGTTACTTTGATACAGCTCCACTTTATGGATCTGGATTAGCGGAAATTCGTCTTGGTGAAGCACTGTCAAAAAGAAATCGTGATGATTACTTTTTAAGTACGAAAGTAGGTCGAACTATTTCGGATGAACTAGAAGATCCATCTGCACGTGATTTAGGTGAAAAAGGCGGACTTTTCGAATTTGGTCGCAAAAATAAAATGATCAATGATTATAGCGCAGATGCAACACTTCGTTCTATCGAGCAAAGTTTGAAACGTTTAAAAACAGATCGTCTAGACTTTGTTTTCATTCATGATTTAGCACAAGACTTTTATGGTGATGAGTGGATTTCACAATTTGAAACAGCTCGAACAGGAGCATTCCGTGCGCTAACACGTTTACGTGAAGAAGGAGTTATTAAAGGCTGGGGGCTTGGAGTAAACAAAGTAGAATCAATTGAACTTATGCTTGATTTAGAAGAAGCGAAACCAAATATATCCTTATTAGCTGGTCGCTATTCATTATTAGACCACGAACGTGCATTGCAACGAGTAATGCCTGCAGCTGTAAAGCATAATATGGATATTGTTGTTGGTGGCCCATATAGCTCAGGTATTCTTGCTGGAGGCGCTCACTTCGAATATCAAAAAGCATCTCCAGAAATTATTGCAAAAGTTGAGAAAATGAAAGCTCTTGCAGATCGTCACGACATCAGCATCAAAGCTGCTGCACTACAATTTTCACTAGCTAATCCAGCAGTTGCTGCTGTTGTTCCTGGTGCAAGTAAACCGGAACGAATTGTAGAAGACCAAAATGCATTAAACACAGTAATTCCAGCAGCATTCTGGGAAGAAATGCGCGAACAAAAACTAGTAGCACCTAATGCACCACTACCAATCAACGTAAAATAAAGTGAAACTTTAATCAGTGGGGCGGTTTATTCCCTACTGATTATTAGTTGAACCAATCGGGCATTTACGGACAGTTGATCTCCCACCTAACTTCTTTGCCTCAGCCGAATTTTTGAGGTGGGCGTTTTACTGCCCGTTAATGCGGGATGAAAAGGAGCGTAATAAATATGGCACATACTACTACATCTATGACAGTTTTTGCTTCACCTGAACAAGTATGGCAATTAATCGGAGGTTTCAACTCCCTTCCAGACTGGTTACCTTATATACCTAGCAGTAAATTAACTGAAGGCGGTCGTGTACGTCATCTAGCTAATCCAGATGGTGATACAATTATAGAACGCTTAGAAGTATTCAATGATAAAGAGCGCTACTACACGTATTCAATTATGAATGCACCATTCCCAGTCACTAATTATCAATCCACAATCCAGGTTAAAGAAGGTACTGAAAGTAAAACATCATTAGTAGAATGGTCTGGTACTTTCACTCCTGTAGAGGTTAGTGATGAAGAGGCAATCAATTTGTTTCACGGCATATACAGCGATGGGCTAAAAGCATTGCAGCAAGCATTTCTAGATTGATTAATGTAGTTGCTTTAGACGAAAAGGTTAATAAACAGTCAAATATTCGATTCTGTGGTTAAATTCATTATGAAAAATAAACAAATACAAATTTCATGCACGATTATTAATTACAAGAAATAAAAAATACTACCTCCAAATTGAAGGTAGTATTTTTTATTAATCTGGAAAAACAATTAATCCCTCTTCTTTTTCTTCCTGTTTTAAATCTTCTTCTGGGAATGTTACAGTTGAATGTTTATCCCCTGTTCTTTTTGTTTCTTCACCTGGAAATACGAAAGTTGAGTTTTCTTTTCCTTCATTTTTTTCTACGTTATCTGGAAATACCATAGAATCTTGGGTAGTCAAATCACTATTAAATCCAAGATTAGACAAAATCGCTTTTAAATCTGGTAAAACCCCTATTTTATCAGATGATGGGTTATTAGACTTTGTGCCTGTATTTGGGTTACTTAAAATTGCTCTCAATTCTTTTGGTGTGTATGCCTTACCTAAATGTTCTTTAGCAATCCCTTGAATCGATACAGCGGCCCCAGCAATTATAGGCGAAGCACTAGAAGTACCACGGAAATTAGAAGTATAACGATTAATTATGTTCTGATCTGTAACCTTTTGTCCTTTACTATTTTGATATGTATCTAATGTATCAACATACTCTCCCCAACCATATACATCAATTCTACTACCATAGTTAGAGAAAGCTAAACGTTTATGAGGAACTCTTGCAGTAGATGCTCCAACTATAATAGCTCCTGAATCTTTAAAGTCTTGACTGTTTCGATTTAAAATCTGTTTACCATTACGGTCTTTAAATTCATCTAAATCAATCCCGCCATTACCAGCTGCTTCTACAATAATAATGCCTTTATCTGTACCTTTGCGAATTGCGTTAAATATACTCGGGTACACTTCTACTGGTAAAGGATTATCTCCATATCCATCATATTTAAAGGATTCTTCTATTAATAAAACATCTCCAGCCTGTAAAGAATCTACGGCACTTAAAATAGCATCTCTTACATCAATTCTCCCATTGTCTCGGATCACTGAAATTACTTTTGCCTTTGCTTTTGGTGCAATTCCAATATTCCCAATCCCATTGTCAGCTGCAGAAACAACACCTAGAACTGAAGTACCATGAGAAAGATCATTACTCATTTTTCCAGACATAAATTCAATATTTTGACCGACTAAATCTTCATGATTTAATAACCAGCCTTCTTCCAAATCTACAAAAGTTGCTCCTTGACCATCTCCCCCTCTAATCCCCCAAGCATAAGGGGCATTAATTCCTAAAGGTGCCTCTTCAAGATATCCCTGTCTTGAAAATCTAGGTTCATCATAAGGATTGACTGATAATACAGGCAATCTCGAGCCAGTTGTTGTGTTTATATTCTTATTAGAACGAACTTGTATTTTACTAGAATCGTCATTAGCAGCATGTACTGTATTTGTTACAAATGTTGTACCTACCCCAGCAAAAGTTGTAATTGCAAGTGATGATATCAACATACCTTTAAAATTTTTCATTTTTCCACCTCTAGTTTTCTATTAGAAATAACATATTTAATAATGTGTATGACTCGGAAAATATTTTATCTTATTATAAAAATTAATAGATTTTATACCTTTTTTGGTTTACATAAAAACTCCCTTCATTCTTGTAATTCAATGTGTATATTTCAAAATAACAAACTCACTGTAACTATTATAGTTACACCTTTACAGATTTTCAACTACGAAATATAAATTTTAAAAAATAAATTTATATTACTTTAAAACAGAACTCGCCTTTTGCGCATATAAAAAAGCAAAATGTCTGTCCAAATTGCAACGGTAAATAACTTTATAGACTACAAAAGAAACAAGAAAAAGCAAAGCACTGAGTGCTTTGCCTCTTATAAAATTCTTCTTAACTTTTCACCAATTAACTTCGCTACATACTCATAACCTTCTGGACCAAAGTGTAACCCATCTTTTTCATCATTTTCTACAAACCTTTTATAATCCCGTTCTTGAATCATTTCAGCATATACATTTAGAAAATAACTTCCTGTTTCTTTCGCCACTTCCTCTACTACGTCTGTATACTGACCGAGCACTTTATTGGTTCTATTGTACTGTCTTTCTTCATCAACTGGTGCTGGACTAATAAGTAGTATTTTATCTGAGGAAACTTGGTTCACAATCTTCTCTAAGTTTTCTTTATATGCTTGCAATGACACTTGAGAAAAAGAGACTGCATCATTCGTACCAAGAAAAACTGTTACGAAATCCGGCTTATATGATAATACATCTTCTTTAATCCTATTTAACGCATCGAATGTATTATCACCTGGAACACCTGCATTCGCTACTTTCCAATTCGGAAACATTGCTTGTAACCTTGGCGTTAATCTCGGTGTTCCATCAAAAAACGTCTCATCAGCTGTAATGCTATCGCCAAAACATACTAACGTTTTCATTAGGCTTGCTCTCCTTTTTACGTATGAAATAATTTACCTTCTAATGCTCCAATATATCTTTCAGCAGAACGTTCTACTGCTTCATTTGCATTTTCTTTTACTACTCGATGAAAGGCGTTGTATAAACGATTAAACTGTAACGGCTTCACTCGATTCGCCATTTCTTCAACTTTTCTGGCTGGTAATGGAATTAAGTTTGGATAGCTGTACATGAAGCTTACCCACCGCTCATCCGCTACAACTTGAATAATATCACCCGTTAATAATATTCCTTTTCCGCCATTACCTTCTTCCCAATGTAAGACCGATCCACCTTTAAAATGTCCCCCTAAACGATGAATGACTAATCCATCAGCCAAGTGTAAAGACTCACCAGACCAATAAATAATACGACTATTCGGGCGCATCACCCACTCTTTATCATCTTCGTGTATATAAATCGGTACATCAAATGTCTCTGCCCATTCTACTTGCGTCGAATAATAATGCGGGTGTGATAATGCAATTGCATCTAATCCACCAAGCTCTTTTATTTTCGCAATTGTCGTTTCATCTAAATACGTAATACAGTCCCACAGTAAACGGTATGACTCTGTTTTCACTACAAATGCCGTTTGACCGATCGCAAATCCTGGTTTTGTCGTAATACTATAAAGCCCATTTTCCTCTTCGATTATTTCATTTTTATATGTATCACCCGTTTGTAAGCTTTCTAGTGTCGTCCAAGATTGCCCTTTTGGATTAATATATTGCCTCTCTTCATCACAAATATGACAGCTCACCGGTTCTTCTACGCTCGCTGCATACTGCACGCCACACGTTGTACAAACAAAATTTTTCATAATAAATTCCCCCATCCCTAAATTTTTATTAAGCTGATTTTTGTTGATAATGATTTGCTTTTTTATTTTCAATTAATAAACTTATAAAAGTAAGTAAATAGACAGCGGTAACCGACAATGGAATTACAGTAAATCCTTTTTCTGCAAAAAGAATCCCACAAACTGACGTTACGAATACAGTCCCTACTGACAATAAACCATAACTTTTACTTTCATAAATCCATACGTACGGGATAAAATGAACACCTATTAACATCGCTACTACAAAAGGTAACCATTCTGGAAATTGAAAATAGGCAAGTAATACAAGCGGAATATTCAATACATTTATCCCACCAATTAATCCAGCTAAAATCCCTAACGGATTTCCTTTCGCAAACATATCAATTTTCAATATTGCAGCTATCATTAAGCCGAAAGGAAACACACATCCCATACCAATTAAATATACCCACACCACTTGTTTTTCAGAAAGAACAAATCCCGTTATACTTACTACTATCCAAAATAAAATGCCAGCTAATATAACTGGTAGTCCTCTCTTCGTTTTTATTGCTAAATCTTTTTTGGCTTCTGAAACATTCATCTCACTATCTCCCCAAAAAATATTTGTGCTATAAAGCCATCTCAACCTCGCCCATCCAATAACGCCAAGCCACTAAGTAATCTTCTAAATCTTTCGGGTGGTGTCTTAAACACGTATCTATACGTAAATATAAGCCTATGACTATTTCTTCATATAAATCACAATTTTTTTTATGAAATACACATTGTCTCATCGCATAGTCGATTGTTTCTTTCATTAAATCTTCCGGAGTTGAACAAAACGCGTAAATTAAATCGTATATAGGATCTCCTAACACTGGTAAAGGATCAATTACACCATGTAGCTCATTTCCTTGAAATATAAAATTATGGAACCCAAGATCACCATGCAATAAAAATGGCTGATTTATTCCAGTCCCCCTACTTGGACTATTTACTAACTTAAGAACCATTCTATACTCTTCCTCACTTATGTAACGTCTTACATTTTCATAAGCTTCTATCACATTTGTCGTTAAAAATTCATTCCAAGATTGAACCGGAATTTCTTTCCATCCCCAGCCATCGACCTCTGTAACTATTTCATACTTATTGATAACTTCCTTTACAAGTTTACAAAGAACACTCCGTTTATGGCTTAGTTTGCAAGAAGTTGTGCCCTCAAGGAATGAGTAAACAATATAGCGATTTAAAGGTTCCTTATACAAAAGCTTTGAAAATAAAATATTCCCCTCATAAAAAGAAAGAAAATTAGCTTCTTCACGTATGACATCCGATTCATTAAGTTTTACAACATATTGTTCATCTAACAAATATACAGTACTTGTCGTTCCCCCGTTTAACGCTTTTAAGCTATTTGGATAATGTGAAATAACTTTTTCCTTAACTAGTTGTGCAGCGATTATTGAAATTTCCATTCTCCCACCCTTTAACTCCAAATATTCCCTCAATTCAGAAGATAACTTTACTATTATTTGACAAACACAAGGGAATCCCTTCCAAAATCTTAATATAACAGAAATTCATTTTCATTTACTTTTATATTTCAAAAATAAGGAAATACTAAATAACAACGTTACATACATATAGGAGGAAAAATATGAAACCTGAATTTTTAAAAGCTGTACATGATGCCATCGGAAATGTTGAACATATTCATATAGAAGAAAGTGGTGCAGACAGTTTAATTATTCATCATGATGATGCCCAGCAATTACAACAAGTTGCTGAAACGTTAGAAAATAATAATTTCCGCTCCGCTTTAAGAACAACTGGAGATGCTTCGTATATCGAAGTGTTGAACAGATAAAGAGAAGCCTTGGCGAGATGCCAGGCTTCATTCTTTATATTGAAATTTCTAACTCTTCTACATACACTGCAGTTCCAGCAATATCTATTTGTAACTTCTCGGTTTCTATCTCTTTCGTTATATACACAATTACACGACCATCTTTGTTTATTTCCTGTCCTTGCTCAACGATTAAGTCCAATTCATATTCAAAATCTTTCTCTAAATACTCCGCATAATACGCTCCCATTACACCTGAAGCTGTTCCTGTCACTGGATCTTCAATCGTTCCAGCATAAGCTGATGAAAAATGACGCCCATGCATTTGTGCCCGTTCATCATAAGTTTCTAAACAAACTGGATGAATAGAAGCGTTAGGAATTTCTTTTAATACCGCTGGAAATGCATCATTATTAGGTTCCATTCTCTCACATGCATCTAGATTTTTAATCGGTACAATTACAGTCCAATTCCCCGTACTTCCATATACAATTGGTAAACTTACATCTAAATCACTTACGTTCAAACCAATACTATTGGCTAATTCTTCTTTTGAACCTGTAAATTCTTTAAACTGAGGTGCTGCCTGTCTCATTTTAATAAAGGTTTCTCCATTTTCATTTATATCTATTTGTATTGGTAAAATCCCAGCCTTCGTTTCAATCGTAATGTTTGTTTTCTCTTCTAATAAACCTCTTTCACGCAAAGCGTATATAGTCCCAACTGTCCCATGGCCACATAAATCCATTTCATAACCAGGTGTAAAATAGCGCATTCTTATATGTGCTACTTCTGAAGAAAGAACAAAAGTTGTTTCGTTAAACCCAACTTTTTCAGCAATACGTTGCATTTCCTCTTCCGTTAATCCATCTGCATCTAATACAATACCTGCTGGATTACCCATATTCGGCTTATTCGTAAATGCGTCGTAATGAAGTACGTTTATGTTTTTCATTTACCTAACTCCTAACCCTCATTAAATATTTTATAATAAAGCTCTATCTCCGTTTTCAATGAACAATTATTTCTCCAAAATACCCTCTGCATCTTTTCATTTGATGTATGCGTGCTCCCAATATAATGAGTAGCTCCCATTTCCTTTAACATATGTAAAGATTGAAGGTGAATTTGTGAACTCATTCCTCTCCCGCGATAATAGGGCATTACTCCAAAGTAAAATAACCGTCCTTCACTTTCTGTTCCAGTTTCTATATGCGGTATGGACATCCCAATCGGCTCATTTTTATCATAAAAAACAATGCATGACTTTTCCCATCCTTTACCTAACTCTGTTTGCACTGAATAAAAATGCTCATCGGTAGTTAAAATTGAAGTTTGATTCCCTGAATCCGCCATACATTGTTCCCAAATATATTTAAATTCTTTTTCTGATAACGTTCCTGCCTCTATTGATCGATATGTATATTGTTTTTCAACCATCTCTACATTATTTAACTCCCTACACACTTCTATCTTTGCTGCATGCGAAGAAAAATCCGCATCAAGTAACACTTTTGTACTTGAGTTATAACTACTAAACCTTTTGTTTAATACAATACTTGCTCTATTTAACTCCCATTTAAGGCAAACCTCTTCGAATTTACTTATCCTCTCTTTATAAGTTTGTACGCTATAAAAGACATCTTCTTCTATTTCTTCAATCGTTACTGCATTTGGTAAACCATTTAATATTTTTTTCGAAGGACCAAATAGATTCTGAATGATTGCAAGATCGTATATCACCACTTTATTTCACCTACACCTGGCTCAATAAACTTCCCTGAAACACCCTCGTTTGACTCTATTACCCAATCATATATATTTTGTGCTCCTTCAGCCGGAGTCATATTCGCATCAAAAGCGCCAATATCAGTCTTTAATTTTCCAGGGTGAATTGCCGTCACACGAATTCCTTTATTCTCAAACTCTTGTTGTAAGCAGAGTGTTAACATATTTTGTGCAGCTTTAGCAATTCGATATGAATATGAAAACTCCCCTTGTGGAAACTCTTTATTCGCCATTTTATGCAATGAACCTAATCGAGAGGATACATTTATTATTCTCGGATAATTCGATTTAGCTAAAACCGCATATGTTCCTTTTACAGCTCGAATTACACCTAAGCAATGAATATTAAATAAGTCCGTTAACTCTTCTGAATTCGTATGTAAAATCTCAGTCTCCTTCCCAGTAATTCCTGCGTTATTTATAACTAGATCCATATACTCTGTATATTCTGCAAGCTGGTTTTTAATTTGCACCGTACTCTCATCAAGCGATAAGTCTGCCAATATAGGAAAACATCTACAACTAAACATTTGCTTCAATTGCGTTACCGCAACCCTGGTTCTAACTAACGGATAAACAATATGCCCATTTTCATGAAATACTTTCACTAACTGCATACCCAATCCCCGATTTCCACCTGTAATTAGAACTCTCATATATTCATCTCCTTATTTTTAAAATAAATAAGAAAATCCACCCACTTACCCTTCTCCAAAGAAAACGCCTCTCTCTTGCATTCAAATGAAAAACCTGCTCTTTCCGCAAGACGAACCGATGGCTCATTATCAACGCGTATATGTAATTCAATTCTATGGAACTTCAGGCTATTAAAAAATAACTGTAACGCAGCTTTTACACTTTCTAATCCGTATCCATTTTTCCAATATTGATTATGTATTGAATATCCCATCATTGCCCATTGATAGTCCATACGTAAAATTTTAATCAGCTCTAGCTTTCCAATATTAGCCCCGTCTTCTTTACGGAAAATACCTAATACATACATCTCATCTCGATGCGCTGCTTCATCAAAACCTCTTATCCATTCCGTGAACCATTCTTTTGTTGATGATGCCATAACTTGATAGCCATCGTCGTATTTATACTGAGATGCCAGCCTCTTGTTAAATCCATCTAACCAACTTTCATAATCAGCTTTTTGAAATGGACGGATAATGAGTCTATCCGTCTCTACTTCTAATAACGGTAGCTTCATTTAATTTCATCCCTCGAATCATTAATTGAATATTCTTTATTATCTTACACAAAATACAAAATCTAGTAAATTATTATGTTTTTGATACATAAAAACCCAGTCATGCCTTATACATAACTGGGTTCTTCCTCATTTAAGAATTTTCTATTTTACAAGAACTACATCCCTTAATTCCCTCTTCAACACTTTCCCTAAAGCATTTTTCGGTAACTCTTCTATAAATACCACTTCTGGTATTTTATAACTTGCTAATTTCTCCTTACAATGCTGAACAATACTTTCTTCTGTTAATGATATTTCGGTATCCTTCACAAGATAAGCTCTTGGAACTTCTCCCCAAAAGTCATCCGGAACTCCAACTACTGCAACTTCTAAAACACCATGTATTTCATGAATGACATCTTCTACTTGATCTGGATATACGTTGTCACCACCGCGTATGATAACATCTTTATATCTTCCCATAATATACAAGAATCCATCGTCATCTATCATGCCAGCATCGCCCATGTTAAACCAATTATCCTTTACTACTTT
Organism: Bacillus cereus; assembly: GCF_002567495.1. Taxonomy (GTDB): domain Bacteria; phylum Bacillota; class Bacilli; order Bacillales; family Bacillaceae_G; genus Bacillus_A; species Bacillus_A cereus_AQ. Next base: position 24,826 of record NZ_NVAP01000055.1, read on the forward strand.
CTTTGTCGCCTTTTCATTATTCCAATATCCTTTAAACATGTATGGACTTCTTACATGAATCTCTCCAACTTCATTTGTTGTTAGTTCATCCCCGGTTTCTGGATGAACAATTTTCAACTCTACATGTTTAAGCGTTTTTCCTACAGAAGACATCTTTTCTTTTCCCATCATTGGATGCCATGAGGTTACAACCCAACCTTCTGTACTACCATACCCTTGCACCATGTATATTCCTTTTTCCATATATTTTTGAATGAGTGTTTCTGGTACTTTTGTACCACCGCTTTGTGCTACTTTAAAAGTTGAAACGTTACGTTCTTTTTTATTTAGTTCATCAAGCATGTAGCTATAAACGGCTGGGAACGCAAGCATCGTCGTAATTTTCTCTTCTTCAATCTTATCCCAAATAAGAGTAGGATTTGAATCAGCTAAGAAGATCATCGTAACGCCATGATAAATACAATTTAAAATAGATAGCACACCACTCATATGAAACAATGGATGCACCGATAAAAAGCGTTCACCTGCCGGGATTTCTCTTTGTCCCGCAATCTCAGTGAAATAATGATGTAAATTTTCATGTCCAATTACACATGCTTTTGCCTGTCCGGTCGTTCCTGAAGTAAATAAGTAAATAGCATCATCATCTTCATGAACTTCTACGTTCGGTTCTGTAATTGGTTGTTCTTGTAATGTTAATTCAAATGAACCAAAGTCTTCTTTTGTCGTTTTAATTACATAAGGAATTTCTTTAACAGCATCAATCTTTAATAACACTTCACTAAATTCTTCATCAATAACTAACACTTTTAATTTCGCTTCTTTTACAATCGTTTCTAATTCATAAATAGTAAGCTGATGATTTAGCGGAATAAATACCGCTCCAATTTTTAAACTTGCCATCATAACGCTTGGAAACGGGTGATTATTTTTGCATAGTATTCCTATACGGTCCCCTCTTTGCACACCATTATGTAAAAAATAATGTGCAAGCTGATTTACTCGTTCATTATATTGCAGAAACGAATATCTTTTCTTTCCCCCTACAAGCGCTTCCAAATTTGGTGATTGCATTGCTCTCTTTTGTAATAATTGTCGCATCGTTCTCAAGTAAAACTCCCCTTTATATATGTTAGGGTTTTTATTTTATCAGATTAACTATTAATTTACTAAAGATTACACTTAGTGAATATAAAAAGAATATAAAATAGCCATTTACTTCACAAGTAAATGGCTATTTCTCCTTATATATTAGAATACTTCTTGTTCATTACATATTGCACATACTCAGGTGCACTTTTATTAATCTCTTCATTACTTAGTTTATACTCTGCACCATATAAATAAAAGGAAGGTATAAATTCCATGCCTGTATATAAGCATGTAGCTTGGAACGGTTTCGTCAACTCATCCATTGTAATTCCACTATTTTCATAGTCTTTTTCTAATCCACCTATAGAAATAGCTACACCAAACTCTTTCCCCTTTACTTTATCCCCTTTTGATCCGTACGCAAATCCATATGTTAATACATCATCGAACCATTTTTTTAATAATGGCGGTGTGCTGTACCAGTAAAGCGGAAATTGAAATATATATCTGTCATGTTCTACTAATAACTTTTGCTCTTCTTCAATATTAAACTCCCAATTCGGTGCCACTTTATACAATTCATGCACTGTAATTTCATCTGAATGTTTCTCAAGTTCTTCTATCCATCTTTTATTAATTTTTGATTTTTCAATATCAGGGTGTGCTACAATTACAAGTGTTCTCATCATTTTCCAGCCCCTTTATAAATTAATCAATCCTTTACGTATTAGTATGTATGAGTTACATATAATTGAAAAGTACGTACTTTCAGGTAATATAGGAACCTTGAAGTACCTGTGGAGGTGTTATATGAATCAAAATGATGACTGCCCAATTGCAACAACACTCGATGTAATCGGTGGAAAATGGAAAGTTCATATTTTATGTATTTTGGCGGATGGAAAAATGCGAACAAATGAAATTAAACGAGAAATTCCAAACATTACACAAAAAGTTCTTACACAACAACTTCGGCAACTTGAATCTGACGGGATTATCCATCGTACCGTATATCAAGAAGTACCACCGAAGGTTGAGTACACAATAAGTGAATACGGTAAATCTTTAATGCAAATTATGGATGAACTATTTGAATGGGGAAAAGATCATCAGATAAAAAAATTACATGACTAAAAAAATACTATCAACTTTGTTATATCTTCTATGGCAAGATTTTTTCCAAAGATTTTATTATAGGGGTATCATCATATCACTATTAAACTTGTAAAAAATACCCCTACACTGAAAAAATGTTACCTTTCAAAAGGAATGAATTATAGTGAAAGAAAATTATATATTCTTATAAATATACCTCTTGTATAAGAGTCTTAAAAAATTTATGGCTACTTACTTTTGAACTCAAAAAAGTCCGCATTTACGCCAAAGTGAATAATATCGCTTTTGTACGATCGTCCGTTACTTCATAATAAATTTCTAATCCTTTCCGAGTACCTGTAACCATTTTCATAGCCTTTAGTTTAGATAAGTGTTGACTAATTGTACTTTGAGGCATTTGCAAATCTCCATACATTGTCGTTACATTAGTAGGACCTTTTGCAATCATTATTTTTACTAAAGATAAACGAACAGGATGCGCCAATGCCTTTAATACTTCAGAGATTTCTTCATACTTTTTCATTTCTTCTTTCATAGTTCTCTCTCCCTTTTATATAAACATTAATGATATCCATATATATAATTCGAAAGGATATACGATTTTGTGTCCGTCATTTTAAAAAATGTTAAAAAAATCCTTCAGCTGAAACGAATACTCCTGTTCCATATTCTATAAAGTGAAACTTTAATCAGCCCAGCTCCCACCTAACTTCTTTGCTCCAGCCGAATTTTAAAGTGGGCGTCTTACTGCCAATTCTTCTTTCCATTTCCTTGATGTTGTGTGATAGGAACGTTTTTCCCTCATTTTTAGATTTGTTATTATCGTTTATATTACTGCTATTTTCTTACTGAGAACCTGTTCCGTTGTTCCCTTGTCCATCCCCATTATTCCCTTGCTGTGATCCTCTTCCGTTGTTTCCTTGTTCATTCCCATTATGCTCTTGCTGAGAACCCCTTCCGTTATTTCCTTGTTGATTTCCATTATTCCCTTGCTGTGATTCTCTTCCATTGTTTCCTTGTGAGTTTCCATTATTCCCTTGCTGTGATCCTCTTCCGTTGTTTCCTTGTTCATTCCCATTATTCCCTTGCTGTGATCCTTTTCCCTTGTTCCCTTGTTCATTCCCATTATTCCCTTGCTGTGATCCTCTTCCGTTGTTTCCTTGTTCATTCCCATCATTCCCTTGCTGTGATCCTTTTCCCTTGTTCCCTTGTTCATTCCCATTATTCCCTTGCTGTGATCCTTTTCCCTTGTTCCCTTGTGAGTTTCCATTATTGCTCTGATGGGATCCTCTATCAGTGTTTTCTTGTTCATTTCCTCTATTTTCTTTTATTTGCTTCGCTGGCTGTTCTTCGGCTTTCTTTTGTTCTTTATATTCTTGCTTCTCGTATATTTTTTCTTTTGCAGGAGACAAATCCGATGATGCATCAGGAGATAATTTTGGTTGCGAGTGTATCTCTTCCTGGTTTTCTACTTGATTAGACGGTGATGCAGGAGTAAGCATTTTTTTCTTCTCATTCTCTTGCTTTATATAGACACCTGTGCCAACTCCTTCTTCCCTAGCATTCTCTCGCACTTGCATCGTACTGCTTTGATATTCGACTGTAATATGTTTTAGCTCATATTCTTTCTTTAATTTTTTCATTACCTTTTCCAACTGCGGTTCTAGCGACTTATCTTTTGTAACAGCAGTTAACATAACTTGCTTATCATCCGTTAAGTACTTGTCCTCTTGACTCTGCCTTATAATAGTACGTATTACGTCTTGCAAATATTTATTTTCCCATTGCTTCAATTCTTTTAAAATACGCCTTCCATCATCATTACAAGCTCGTAAATCTATAACACGAAGATCTTTCGTTACGCTCGCCTCTAGACTTGGATTTATATCAACTGAGACATAAGCAAATACTTTTTCTTCCGGCTGATTGTAGAAAAACAGCAACGCACATAGAAAACAAGCAACAAGTAATGATGCCGGCTTTAAGAAAGGAAACATGGAAAAACGCGGTACTCTTTGCTCTTGTTTGTTAAACGGGATTTCCTCTCCAATCATGTAAGAATGCGCTTTTCTTTTAAACGTAATAAACTCTCCATTTGGAGTTAAAACAACTACGTTATGTTTCTTTATATCCATCACAATCCCTTTATTCATCATGTTTCTCCCCTCTTATGTAATCCAGAATATATGTATAGTTGTTTGCAAAAATAATACACATTGCAATAATGTATTTTCTATGTCGTTCCAACGTTTTACGACTTACCCTAACACGTGGTTCAATATGTTTAAGTGGTAACTTTTTCTTTCGGAACAGCTCTTCCATCATTTCCTCTTCTTTTATAATCATTTTCACAATTTCTATTAAGTGCTCACGCGTATCACGATGCTTAGGTGACTCTTTAGCCAGCTCTGAAAATGTGATTTTAAACTCAGCTAGTACACTTTGAAAATGTAGAATTTCCTCCTTACGGTTACTATTTTCTATCTCTTTCATATACTCCGTAAGCGATACTTGCATTTCTAATATTTCCTCTTGCTTATCTTCTTTTAAAAAGACAAGTTTATGTTTAGACTCCTTGCGTATATAGTCAATTACATCTCTTTTTATAAGAAGATCAGCAAACGCTAGAAAAGATTTTCCTTTTTTATATGAATACTGTCCAATTGCTTCATTAAACGCAAACAGTCCAATACTATATTCATCATCCTGTTCTGTAATATGTCGGCGGCAGACAGACGATATTGATTTTCTAATAAAAGGCTGATACTGTACGATAAACGCTTCCCTATCTCCTTCATTCTTTTGTATGTTATATACGATATCTTCTATTTTCGGTTTTCTTAAGATCTTCATTACTAAACTCAACACTAGTAATCTCCCAGCCTCCTTCAAATAGCAAAATGGCCACTAAACAAGTGACCACTTCACCACATTTTTTTAGTACTTTTCTTTGGGCTTGTCTTCTTGCTATTTCTTATATTTTTCGCGACCGACTTTTTTCACCATTTTCTTGATGATTATTCTTTTCTGTTCGCGCTAAAATTACGTCTGTCTTTTAATCTACTCTATTATTTTCTTCCGCTTGTTTTGCTTACTCTTTTTCTATTTTAGCTACAATCTTTGAATAACTCTTCTTTATATTATTGGTAATTTCATCCTCTTATTTCGGATTCCCAATTTAACCTAGCATTTTTATTTATTCTTCAATTTTTGATATGTACTTTACTTTCCTTACTATATATATTCGAAGGAGCAAATCATTTTATGGGGGTCAAAAAATATTTTTTACAAAATAAAAACGCTATTCTTTCTAAACAAGCTAAATCATTAGAAAGAATAACGTTTTTTATTAAGAGGATGGGTATGGGCTAGCGTCAGGAAAATGCGGATCTACACCGTTAAGGAAATCCCAATATTAAAAAGCCTAACTTCTCAATTTAATGTGAAGAAATTAGGCTTTTTCATTTAGTGATGAAACCCATTATCACATTTCGTATCATGTGGCATAGGCCCATCCAGGGAATCCAGAAAGGCAACGGCCTGTTTGAGGTTCCTCAAAAATAAATGCGCGAGATCCATGGAAAATCCGTTTCGAACCACAACGCGCATAATCGTCACCGCTTCCATATCTGGCGGCAATGGATAGGCGGGTACTTGCCAGCCGAATACACGCAATTGTCGAGATAAATCATAAAGATTCCAGTTTAATGTGTAATCCTTTTTCAGTTGCCAAGCGAAAACCGGAATATCCGAACCATCGGACAAAAGTTCGAACGGTTCCATCTCCTGAATCGCCTTGCTAAGAAAAAGAGCGACTTTCTGAGAAGCCCTTTGGACATCATAGTACCCACTTTTCCCCAAACGCAGGTAATTGTAATATTGTAGGAGTACTTGTGCGCCAGGACGTGAAAAATTCAGGGCAAAAGTCGGCATGTTACCGCCTAAATAGGAGACGCGGAAGATTAGATCCTCAGGAAGATCATCAGCTTCCCGCCAAATTATCCAACCCAACCCAGGGTAGACTAATCCATATTTATGTCCGGATACATTGATAGACTTCACCCTCGGCAATTGAAAATCCCAAACTAAATCTGGTTGAAGAAACGGTGCTATAAATCCGCCCGAAGCCGCATCTACATGCATAGGAATGTCGAGGCCCGTCCTCTCCTGTAAATCGTCCAACGCTTTCGCAATGGCGGCAACCGGTTCGTAAAGTCCAGTATAAGTCTCACCGAGAATCGGTACCACACCAATCGTATTTTCATCCACGGCTGCGAGGACCCCCTGAGGATCCAATCGAGGATGCTCTGAGCTAACCTTCACATAACGTGGTTCAACCTCCCAATAGTTCGCGAATTTTTCCCAAACGACTTGAACAGCAGAACTAAACACAATATTGGGCCGATCCACCGGCTTCCCCTCGTTTTTGCGTGCGTTTTGCCAGCGTCTCTTTAACGCAAGCCCCCCGAGCATACATGCTTCCGACGATCCAGTTGTTGAAACGCCCATAGTCGTAAGGGGGCTGGGCGAATGCCAGAGGTTGGCTAAAATACGGACACATCGATCCTCAATTTCGGCTGTCTGTGGATATTCATCCTTGTCAATCATGTTCTTGTCGAATGATTTAGCATATAAGTGCTCTGCGGTAGGCTCCATCCATGTACTAACGAATGTTGCAAGATTCAAGCGGGCATTGCCATCAAGAGTAATTTCATCATGGACGATTTGATACGCTGTTTCTGGTAACATGCCTTCATCGGGCATGTTAAAGCGCGGAACAACTGATTCTCCTTTGCGGGCAAACAGAGGATTTATAGAAAATTCGGGAGGCAACTCCATTTGCACGTGACGCGGTGGATATGGTGGAGTATCTGACATAATCTCTTTTCCTTCGTATGCATCGTTTTGAACTTCTACTTTTCGATCCTGTGGCATACAAGTCCCCCTTAATTAATTGTTTAACAAACATATTATTTACAAAAAATCATTTGCTAAACCAAGGGACAATTCTAATAAAAGGTGCTGCCACCATTCAAAATAAAGGAGTATAGTTTGTGATTATAAAATAGAAATCAATTTATATTTTAATGAAAATATTGAATGTTTGTAATATAATTATTGAGTTATGTATTTATAGAAACTTAAGGGGTATGATTATGGAGTTTATTACTTTTAAAGTAATTTGTATCTTTTTATTTTTAATGCTCATGACTTCTATAGAAGTTTTAGGATATGGAGTTCGACTTGTTGGGGCGAAATTAGCTTTAGTTGCATCGGCTTTTGCTATATACAATATTATGTCTTTAATTGCTCGATTTTCTAATATGTTTCAACAACCATTTACTGCTTCTTTGGTTGATAATGCAGCAAAAAATGGTGGATTAGAATTATTAATTAAACAATTTAGATTTTTGTTATTAGGTTCTACTATGGGGGTAATACTTGGAGGATTATTAGTACCCTTTTTTATGAAAGTTTTTTCTAAAGCGCTAGTACCTTTATCAAAAGATGGTTCGTTTTTAAACATGTTCAAATTAATAAATAGTACTAATTTGAAAAGAATAAAAAACTATTTTGTATTAATAAATAAAAATAATCTAGAAGGGGTACATTTTAAAAATATATCAGTTAAATTATTTGTTATTAATACAATTGTTTCTGCCGTATTTACAGTAGGTGTTATGTCTGCATTGTATGCAACCCTATTAATTCCTGATTATGGTAAAGCAGCGATGTCTTCATCTAATATTATTACTGGAGTAGCTACGATTCTATTAACACTACTTATTGACCCTAAATTGTCTTTTTTAACTGATAAAGTTGTACAAGACAATCGTAGTTATTGGGAACTTAAGAATTTCACATTTATGATATTAATTTCGAGATTATTAGGTACTTTAGTTGCTCAGATTATATTAGTTCCAGGTGCATATTATATAGCATGGTTTGCTAAATTTATTTCTTGAAAGGTTTATATGAGAATAAAGTGAAACTTTAATCAGTGGGGGTTTTGTTCATCCCCTACTGATTATCAGCTCTCACCAATCGGGATTTTACGGGCAACCCGGCAAATAGCTGGATAAAAATGGGAGACGAATTGTTATTATGTCAGTGCCATTTAAAAGAGATGTACGTTCGTTAAAATATCGTATTTTGAAATTTGCTAGGGCCTAAAACAATCTGAAGGAAAAAAAGAGGTACAAATCATTAATGAAGTAGAAGAAATAGAAAAACTTACACCAAGTATTAAAATCACTATTAGTAAAGGTAAGTTTTTAACCAATTTGAATCCCCTCCCTTCAATATAATATCTTTATATTATTATATTACACACTTTGTTATATAATTAATATAGTAATATACGGGAATTCAACATGTTTTTTCGTTTTAGGGGTGACCTATTTTTTAGCTTGATAGCGATGTGGCGATACCCGTTTAGAACGATATATTTTCCCTAAAAAAAATCGAACCATAAATTTGCCGGCAAGCTTATGGTTCGATTTAAATTATTTACTTTTAGTAACTATTCAGCCCCTCTATGAAAAAAGCCAGAAAAGCATCTTTTTAAATGGGCGTGAGGAACTGGCCATGCATAGAAGCGGTCAGGGCCTTTTCCTGCCACGCGCAGAGCTTTAAAACAAAGAAAGGGTATAGGTCCATTTTTATCTTCATACCTGGAATTAGACTCCTTACCAAACTTCTAAATGAAATGTATAACTGAGTAGTTACCTTATTTTTCAAAAAGACATTCTGATTATTTCTTTTTCACTTCTTCTACAAATTCCCATGTCTCTCCGTTATCTTTTGATTGATAAAGTGCACTACTATCGCCATTGTAGTCTCCATCTGCCCCTTGTCCAACTAACATATTAAAAACCCCATCTTTCTCATATGGCATACTAGGAGAATCAAAAGGACTTATTGTGGACTGTGTATAATCTAATTTCACTTCATGCGGCGGATATTCTACCTTTTTGAAAGATACCCCCCCATCATCTGTGCGATATAACTCTCCCTCATTACCAGAAGGTCTAACTGCTCCTAAAAACCCAAGTTTATCATTTATAAAAGTGATTCCTGATACACTACCAATCCCCCTATTAAATGGGTCTGGATTGATAACTTCCCATGTTTTCCCTTCATCACTAGTCTTGCTTAATGAATAAAAGGCGCTCCCTAATGCTTTATCTGTCATATTTAGTTTATAACCAACTTCTTTTGATAGGAAAAACTGTTCTTTTTCATTCTTTAAATCTTGTTGTTTCTTCTCTTTAAGCCTATCTTCATTTGGAGGCGTCTTTGATTTACTCCAACTTGCGTCACTTATTAAATTATATCTAGCAGGGACTAGCTCTTTTTCTTTTCCAGGGACAAATATAGATACGGTATATCCAATGATATCAGAAGCTGCTTCTTTAAGATTCTGCCCCTTACCATCCTCAGTAATATTAATAATTCCCTCTGTATTGGATCCCCAATTTCTTTTTCCATAATAAATCAACCCATACTTACTTTCATTCCATTTTTTGACCGTTTGCTTAACTGGAATCGCCTTAACCGTTTTAATTAAAGGTTCTACTAATTTATCATCATTATAATCAGGCTTTGCGTATCCGTCTCGTATTATAGTAATATTTTCTGATTTCTTCTCATTATAAGAGATTAAATAAGTTTCTTCTTTCCCATCAACATTTTTCCCATAAACAAATGTATCAAACGCTGTGATTGTTCCATCTGGATGAAATGTAAGATCAAAATCAGTTGCCATATACAATTTCTTTGGCAAAGGATATTTTTTATTTATATCTTCAAAAATACCTTCTACTCCAGATTTATATATATTATTATGTTTAAGTTTAACTGACCTTTCATGTTTTAACCTTTCTATAAACCATGCCAATTTGCCATTGTAATTTATTGCACTTTTATAAACCTGCATCCCATAAAATGATGTAATTGCAACAATAATGATAATAGAAATGGATCTCCATGCTATTGAGTTAGTTAATTTTTTAGATTCATATTCTCTATTTTTTATCACCCGCATTGTAGTAAATGTAGTTATGGATATAAAAAGCACAATACAGAATAACAAAATATAAATATTATAATTCATTCTTCCGTACTTACAGTATAAGGCTAACTCATAACAAAAAATCCCGTATACAATTATTAGTATTGGATTTGTTACTAATGACAGAAGTATCCTTTTTGTATTTTCTCTAAATATAGAAACCACCCCTAATTACATGAATTACTGATATTAAGTATACTTTATGAATATTCACCATTTTTATCATCGAATTTATACAGATTCAAATAATATTTTCCTTGTTTCGCTACGAATTTTCCCTTCATAGTATTTCCTTCATCTTTACCACAAGCTACGTAATTTTACATGTCTGATTCATGATAAAGTACCCATGTCATCCCAATATTTTGTTCATTTATCACAGACATATCTACTTCTTTCGGAACTGTAACATCAAACGTATAAACATCTGTCGGATCAGGAGTAATCAGATTCCCTTTTACAATCCTATTGGGAGTCCCTCTCCGCTTCGAGGGATCCACCTGTTTGCGGATCTTGTTTTACAGTAACTTTTGTTTGTTCTTTACTTTCTTTTCCTCTACTATCTTCCACTGTTAGTTCCACCATATATGTTCCTTTTTCTCCATATACGTGGGTAGGATTCGCTTCTGCACTTGTTGTACCATCACTATGCAATTTAATTTCTTCATAAAAAAAGATTTTCAAATTTTTTCAGATACTCTTACTGTCGACGTTCAAAAGCTAAACGTACCGCAAGACCTGTCAAGACACTTGCCATAAGCCAACGCTGCACTCGCAGCCACGTTGGACGTGTGCCAAACCATTTTGCAATTTTACTTGCTGTACATACAATTAGAAGGTTGACTATAAAACTAACAGTGATTTGCGTAAGGCCCAAAACTGCACCTTGAAAAAGCAACGAGCCTTTTTCAGGATCTTCAAATTGAGGCAAAAGTGATACATACAAAATAGCAATCTTTGGATTCAGAAGGTTGGTCATAAGTCCCATCAAAAATAATTTCCGTGGTGGCTCATTAGAAATTGTACGAGGTTCCATAATAGATGTAGCACCAGGTTTTATCGAATTCCAGGCAAGCCAGAGCAAGTAAGCGGCACCCGCCCACTTTACTGCTTCATAGACAGCGGGAACAGCAAGGAAAAGAACTGTAAGTCCAAACATTGTTGCGATTATATAAATTACAAATCCAAGCATGATACCCAATAAAGAAATAAATCCTGCCATACGTCCCTGCGTAATGGAACGGGAAATGAGATAAATCATATTAGGCCCAGGTGAACAAACCATACTAAGCGAAACAATTGCGAACGCTAACAAAGTACTCAAGCTGACCATAAACCTTCCCCCTTTATGTTACATAAAATTTCCTATTGTACATTTTAACATGATTGAGGAGAGAAAAGATTAACATAAACCGATGCAGCTAAGTAATATTATCGGATTGAATGTATTGTAATCATATACTTCTCATTCTCTTAAGTAAGGATTTAAAAGTACCCTATCCATAGAGCTACTAAAACCACTACTAATAAAGCAAAGCAAAATGTGATATTTCTAACCCACTTTTGTATATCACCAAAATACCGGTCTATAAATAAAGCATAAATATAAACCATAAGAAATAGAAAAATGTAAGTAAGAGCACCCAATTTATCGTTAAACTTCTCATTTGTAAATGTGCTTACATGAAGGAATAGAAAAACAAATGCTACTATGAATAGCTCAAATAGCCTTTTTTTATTCAACCCGCCACCACCTTACATTAATTTCCTTTCATTCCATTTTATCAGAACATACTGTGTAGCAGTATATGAATATTATATTCATTTCAAAAAGGCCAACAATCCAAGATCGTTAGCCTCTACTTTCCAGATTCACACCTTTTATCACTTTACTTCCTAACAACCGGAATCCACATTTCACCAAATACTAAGCCATTTCTCTGCCCCATCTCAACCGTTGTATTCGGTCCACCCACATAAGCAAAATCTTTTGCATCTCGTAAAGCTTGACCGAAGGCGATGCCAGTAAGCTTATTACTTAGCTCTTCAGCCGTTTTGTCTTCCCCTTTCACTACTAAGTATTCTCCCCTCGGAAACTGAATTACTCTAGATTCTTCTATTTGTGCTTCTGTCATGACACCCGCATAATACATCATTTTGTTATTCACCGCTTCGCTCACGGAAAAAATGTATTCATTTGTAGCTAAAGCTTTTAAAGTGTCCAGCCTTCCATCTTCTTTAACAGCCGACCAAAAGTCTTCCTTTTCTTTATTTATTCCAGCAAAGTCTGTGTATTCACTCTTGATTTCAGTTCCAATACCTAACACAATAAAGCTATCTTTTTCTTCTATAGTATAATTTTTCATATGCAAAACCTGCCTCTTGTTTTATTAATCAAACGATTTATCTTTTCATCTGATACGTTTATAATACCTTTAAACCATGTCAAAAAATGATACTGTTTAGGAGACCAAAATGAAAAAAGTTGAACGGATTAATACAATTATGCGGTATATCAACAACCGCTCCCACTTTACAATTTCTGAAATCATACGAGAATTTAACATATCACGGTCGACAGCTATTAGAGACATTAGAGAAATTGAAGCTATGGGAATGCCACTCGTCGCTGAAGTTGGGAGGACCGGGGGATATTTTGTTATGCATAATTCTATCCTGCCCGTTGTTCGCTTTACTGATAATGAAGTGAAAGCTCTTTTTATTGCCTTTATGGCTACGAGGAATCAACAACTTCCCTACCTAAAGAGTCGTCAATCTTTAGCCGAAAAACTACTAGGACTCATCTCAGAAACCCAGCAAGATGACCTTGTTCTTTTAAATCAACTCTTGCTGTTCCAAGGGACTAACCCTCATAATCCCGATTTACTTGAGCTTTCTGATCTCCCCCATCCTATGTTAGAAAAACTCATTCAAATCCTTCTTTTGGATAACCATTTATTGATTACCATCAAAGAAGAAGAAATCAGGTCTTATCCAATTTATCTATTACACCTTTATCAAGAAAAAAGCCATTGGATCATTGAAGGGTTTGACTTAAAAGAAGAAAAGAAGCTGATTTTTCCTGTCGATGACCTCACCAATATTGAACCGTACACGACGAAAAAAAGGTTAAGTAAGAAAAAGATTTTAGAAAAACTCAATAAAAAGGACGAAATAATCAATCTCGTACTTGAATTAGGACCGAAAGCGATTGCCCAGTTCAAAAAATATCACCCTTTCAAAATTTCAATATCTTACACAAGCCCTTACCAATCCACAGCCATTTTAAAGACATTTATCGATGTTCACAATTCCGATGAAGTGACAGAGATAGCAAATTGGCTGCTTTTCCTAGGGAAGGATATTACAATCAGAGAAATGCCTGAAGAAGTATTAAATGATTTACAAGAGCGACTATCCTTATATTGCCCTTGAGCGATAATTCGTTACCAATTGCCCATATTTTCTACCATGAGTATGCAACAAATAATAAAAGCACGGAAAATCTTCCGTGCTTTTTCAAAAACGTATATAATTTCGGATGACTACATTCACTTACCCTAACTGACGTTTAAATGCTTTACTAGCGAAAAAGTAAGAGATGATCATGATACCTACGCACCAAATGAGTGCAATCCATATATCGTTGCCAACAGTACCTTCATATAAAAGGGAACGAATCGCATTCACGATTGAAGTTACAGGCTGATTCTCTGCAAACGCACGAATAATTTTTGGCATCGTTTCGGTAGGTACGAAGGCTGAACTAATAAATGGAAGAAAAACGAGTGGGTACGAGTATGCTGTCGCCCCTTCCATAGACTTCGCTGTCAACCCTGGAATGATAGCTAGCCATGTTAGCGCTAACGTAAACATCCCCAGTATTCCAGCTACTGCAAGCCAATCTAGCATATTAGCACTAGAACGAAAGCCCATTAAGAGCGCAACAAGCATAACCACCACGATAGTAAGCATATTAGCAACAAGAGAGGTTAAAACGTGAGCCCATAATATCGATGAGCGCTTAATAGGCATCGTAATGAATCGTGCCATTAGCCCACTCTTTATATCTGTAAATAATCGTACAGAAGTGTAAGCCACACCGGATGCGATGGCCATTAGCAAAATTCCCGGCAATAAATAATTGACGTAGTTATCCGTTCCTGTCTTTATAGCTCCGCCAAATACGTAAACAAACAATAGCATCATCATAATCGGTGTAATCGCTACAGTAATAATTGTATCTGGACTACGCATAATGTTACGCATTAAGCGCCCTAGTAATACCCCTGTTTTGCTTTTCATTTACATCTCCTCCTTTTTACCGATAATCGCAAGGAAAATTTCTTCCAATGTCGGCTGCTTTTCGATATACTCCACTTTAGCTGGCGGGAACATCTCTTTCAGTTCAGTAAGGGTACCTGTCGTAATAATTTTTCCGTTATGCAAAATTGCGATACGATCTGCTAGTTGTTCGGCTTCCTCTAAGTACTGAGTCGTGAGCAAGATAGTTGTGCCGCTGCCAGCAAGTTCCTTAACTGTATTCCACACTTCGATCCGCGCTTCCGGATCAAGTCCAGTCGTTGGTTCGTCAAGAAAAATAACTGCTGGTGCCCCGATCAAACTCATCGCGATATCAAGTCGGCGCTTCATCCCGCCGGAATACTGATCTGCTCTTTGGTTGGCCGCATCTGTCAGGCTAAATCTTGCAAGTAGATTGTCAGCAACTTGGGCAGGACTAAAAACACCACGTAACTTGGCAATCATTATCAAGTTTTCCCTCCCAGTAAGCATGCCGTCTAAAGCTGCGAACTGCCCTGTCAAACTGATGCTTTGACGAACATGATCTGGTTGACGCTGAATATCAAACCCGCAAATACTTGCTTCACCATCATCTTGTTTCATTAGTGTCGAAAGGATATTGACCGTTGTCGTCTTTCCCGCTCCATTTGACCCTAGCAGCGCGAAAATTTCGCCACGTTGCACCTCAAAATCCACACCCTTTAAGACTTCTTTATCTTTAAAAGATTTTTTTAACCCTATTATAGAAATCGCTGCGTTGCTCATACTTTTTCCCCCTTATTAAAATAGGTTACCTATACCCCCTATTTAGTATCACTGATAATCTGTATTACTTAGTAGTGGTGTAAAAATATAACTGAATAGCGATGGCGGCAGTTCACGTTGGTAACCAGCTAATCAGTCGGTATGACTTATTCCACTTATTTTTTTCTCAATTTCTTCATAATGCTTTCATTCAAATCTTCACGATACTTGGAGACATACGTTTTAGCGTTTGCCACTAGCTCATCCGCAAAGGATGCTACGTCCTCTCCAGTAATATCAAGCACTTGTCTGCCTTCCGCTGCACCGGCTTCAAACAAATCGATTAATTCATACTGTATGTGCAGCATATCCATCCCGTTACCCGCTGAGAAATTCCACATGTAGTTTTGAATTTTCTTAAATACAAACTGGTAGTCCTCTGGCAGAGCCTCAACTCGTGCCATCATCATTTTGTACTCTTTTTTATCACCAATTAATTTTTTAAACATTTCTAACATCTTATTTTCCTCCTTTTTTATAAAGCCGAACAAGAAATTCCAAAAATATCGGCCGGAACGTTTTATCTTATGAACCTATTTTGACTTCAAGACGTTAATTTTTGATGATACAAAATCCCATTTTTCCCAAAACAATTCAAGCTCTTGGCGGCCTTCTTCATTTAATGAATAAAACTTACGAGGCGGTCCCATATCTGATGGTTTCTTTTCAATATTCACAAGCTTTTTCTTCTCTAATCGTACGAGGATAGTATACACCGTACCTTCCACAACTTCGGTAAACCCAAGATCATTCAGGTGGCGGGTAATCTCATAGCCATACGTTTCACGGCGACTAATGATTTCCAGTACACACCCTTCCAGTGAACCTTTCAGCATTTCAGTTAAATTTTCCATGTCCTGATCCTCCTTTACCCCCTATTCTGTCTGACTTATATTCAGTATCACAGAGTACTAAGGCGAATTTTTCACTGAATAGTTTTTGTGAATCTGAACTATTCAGTATCACTTATTACATCTACATTGTATGACTAAGTAGTTGTGAATGTCAACTTTATTTTCAAAAAAATTAAAAATCCGCTTTCCCCTAACCGAATACAACCTACTTTTTATGATGAACTATCCATATAGCTAGTAAACTGCAGAAAGATCTACAACAAAAACATGTACATTTTTTGTTGTAAGGGCCATCAAACTAGCAAAAAAGAGCTGATTCAAAGTATAATTTAAATCAGCTCTTTTTTATTGTTTTTATACCGATATATCTTGTTTTTTCACAATGCAAATTGTTTCTCACTACGATTTCCCATACATATAAAGCATAAAGGCAAGTGCGATTAGAGAAAACCCCCAGAGATTAGTCGTACATGATACGAGCCCTAAAAATACAATTCTGCTAGAAATTTTGCTCTATATTTTATTTTATTTGTGATAGTTGATTAACAACACTATCTAAAAATTTTTCTACCTTTTCTTTTGATGTATCCGGCGTATGATAACCAATCGTAAATGTAAGTCTTCCATTAAAAGAGCTTGCTCCCATTGAAAAGAATGGTGCATACATAATAGGTGATGTCATATACCCGTCCTCAGCTTGAATTTCACCAAACTGAATAGGTTCATCAGCGATCACTCCCAAATTTGTCAGTAATGGCAGCGCCATTCCCATCTGTACAGCCTGTTCATATTGCTGATTAAACATTTCCTTCACTGTAGATAGCTTCATTTCTGCCAGTAGCTCCATTCCTGCTGCTGAAGAAAGACCTGGATTTTGAGACTTTATTTTATCCATTGATTGTTTAACTCGAACAAGAGTCTGATTAAATGTTTCATCGTCTTCCATTTTAATCACTGGCATTTCCATACCGGATAGGTTGCAAATAGCACCAGGTGTAGAATTAGGCAGGTATCGACGTAAATCAATTGTCAAACCGATCATTTTTTCTGCGGTGCGAGGTTCTGCATACACAGTGAAATGTGATAAAGCTCGGAAGTATGCAGTCATGATTACATCATTCAAGGTAGCCTGTTGCGCTTTTGTCCATTGGGTTAAACGTAGAGTTTGATCATGGCTCAACCGCCGTACGGACATTTGTGGGAATTTATTTTTGTTAGGTTGAGATGGAAAAGACCATAACGATGCCTGTTGTTCTTGATTAGAACGATACGCTCTTTTTATGTCCGATACTCCAGCATATTTGAATACATGTGATTGATCTCGACAACTCTCATTTCCCTCACCAAATTCCTTTATAATTTGCTTCTTAGATCGCCCCAATGAAAGGTGAGTATATATTGTTCCAAGCAATTTAATATATTCCTTGACTCCTGCACCATCTGAACATAGATGAGATAATTTCACAACTAACATATCTGTTGTAGTGCCCCGTAATAACTTCGTTTGAACCATAGGCCCCTGAATACGATCACCAGATTCCTTAATAAAATCTATTGCCATTATTTCAAGTTCTTGATTATTTCCTTCTGCAAAAAAGCAAATAGATGAGTTAGTGTCAGATGAATGTTCCTCCCAGTAAGGAATATCATTTTCTACAAACCGGCTGTTCAAAACTGGCTGCAATTTTAACGTTATCCTTACTGTTTCTTCAAGTATTTCCTTTGATATACCTACAGGAAAATAAAGAACTGCATTAATTTGTTGATCTGCAGAATAAAGATCTAATACATAATTCATTCGATCTTGAGGTGTTACTGAATACTTTCTTTGCTCCATAATTCCGTCCCCCTTTAGGACTTTTGTATAACCCTATTTTCCATATGCTTGTAACTTTTCTAGCCATTTTTCTTCAAGAGCTAACAACGCTTATTTTTCGAATTTTTTAACGCAATCATCTTCTCCGTATTGGTTTCATTCTTTTTGCAGGTGATACATCCATTATTTCATTGTTATTACCATTGCCTAACCACTTCAATAAAACTAGACGAAAATAAATTCAGTTTACATATACATAAACATTTTATTATAACGTCTATGAATTATCAATACGGCAAATAAATCATTTTTATGTCTATCAATAAAAAACAATATATTCAAGGGCCACTTCATAATAAAAGGTTGATGGGCATGTATATGTACCCATATCGCTATCAAAATAAGAATGAGAATTTTTGCAACAAAAATATGCTGCAGATATTGATTTTATAGTAAAAAAAGCCCCTCCATTTTGAAAATGTGCAATCAAAATGAGTAGGGCTATTTCCGGTTTAAATTTTATAAAAGAATGATTATCATAAATAATATTTTATTTTTTAGTCTACCGTATTATTTTCAATCTATTTTCCTAATAAATAAATGATTGGATTTTATTCTTATAATTTGAGGTGGTATCGTTGGTTTTTAAAAATAGAAAGCTTATTTTCAAATCAAATGAAAAAGAGTTGAAATTATAGATATTCATGTAGAAATTTCATTTTGGGGATACTTAAAAATCTTAAGTTGATGGGCATGTGACGCTACCCCATAAGCTATATTTTTTAAATAAATTATCTTAAACTCAATGTTTTTTTCGCAAATTTATTGTTACAATATAAATTGTAACGGTTACATAAAGTTAAATAAGACTTGTGGTATTAAGTCAACTATATGATTGATAAAAACTAGAGAAGAATTTCTAAAAAAGAGCGCAGGAAACTAAACCTTAGGAATACACAGAACGTTAGTTCGTATTTTTAGGTGGGAAACATGAATGTTTGTTCATATCCCTAAAGCCGCCTTGAAAGGATATCAAAAGCAGTAGTTAGCTCTTGATTTACACGCTCCTTTATGGCATGTAGAGTTGGTGGTTGCGTAGTAGCACATCCACCAGACGCACTAGTTTTCTCGCTGTTAAGACAAGGGCTCTTTTATGTTTGTATTTCGGAACTTCATCATATTTCTTTAAATAATAAGCACGGTAAGTAGCTTCACGAAGTTGTACAGAGTTGGCAGCTTCAACCATGTAATAACGAAGATACTGGTTTCCCGTTCGTGTCATGGGTGTTCGTTCCGATTCAAAGTTTCCAGATTGCAATTTTTTCCAGTAAAGACCGGTGTATTTGGCCAATTGTGCTTCGTTCTCAAAGCGTTCAATTTGTCCAACTTCCGCAATGATTCCCGCGGCGTATACGACTCCAATGCCTGGAACACTTGTTAAATATCTCGCTGCTGGAATGGCTTCGAATAAAGCAGTAATGCTTTTTTCTATCTCTTATCAATCGTGCATAAGTGGCTAATACAACGTCCACAGAGTCTTGAACGACCTTACCTAGTCGGTAGGAGTCACGTATGGCTTTCTTGATGGTTTTCGCTAAATCTTCCGGGTCGCTAAAGCGTCCTTTCCCCTTTTTCTGAAGAAGAGTAGCGAGTGCTTCTAGATTCATTTCTGCGATTTCATCCAACGAAAGGGAATCTGAGAGTATTTCCATCATCGTCGCACCAAAAACAGAGGTATTTAACTCTTTCGATAACGTATTACATTTGTAGTAAAGGTTCTCCAGAAAGTGTTGCTTACATTCTGTTTGCTGGTGAACGAGTTGATATCTAGATCGTGTTAAACGTTGAAGGGCAACGTATTTTTCCTCCTTGATAAGAAACTTATTATACCGCCCGATTCATAAAAAATCGGCAATACGTAAAGCATCTATTTTATCGGTCTTATCTTCTTCAAAGAGTTTTTTATACCGATGGATGGCTTTTGGATTTTGTACGACCACTTCCACGTCTAAAGCCCTCAAATCCTTATCTTCCGTTAGGAACATGGAAGGATGGAAACTATAGACGGAAGTAGATTCCATGCCAATGACAATTTTTTCATAGTTGTACAACTGGTGAAAATGGAGAACATCCTCCTTAATGGCGTTGGCACCATTCACATCGCTTGAAAGACAAATTTCTTTCAAAACAGTGTCATGACTGTCAAGAAAACATACATCAAGTTTTTCAGAGCTTACATCAATAGCTACGAATAATCTCAAAGAAAGGACCTCCTTTCTTTGAATAGTATTTGGAATGAGCTTGGATACTGTGGGATCTCCCTAGAGTCCAAAACATAGCCACAACATCGCGTATGAGTATTCAATGATTGCCTTCACCTAAGCTACCCTCCCACCACTATGAGAGGTAAGTGAAGGAAACCGATACAGCTTGTGCGTATGCAGTGCATTTTGGTCTGGGTCACAGTCTTTTAACGTGGTCGAACTACAGGAGGAGTAAGCATATTCCCGATGGATCCATTTCCATACTTCCATTATCTGAAGAAATCCCCCAGTATCCAAGACTAAATTTTACCCATACATCATTTTTTTGATGTAGCTCTTGAAGATAAAAACTATTTAATTTTCAAGGAACAGTTATTAACTTAAAACTTATTATACGAGGAGGGTGTATCATGAAAAAAATATGCTTTGTATTAATTGTCGACGCTGGTATAAATTATGGTTCAATATTTTCTCTACCATTTTTAAGGAATCAGGATGATTTGAAGGAATATTTTTCTAAGTATTATGATGTTTCAATTAATTATATTAGGGATAAAAACTCAGTTGACTATTTGGTAGTTCCCAAACCGTGTCCAGCTTTTGATAATGAAAATAATCTTCCAATAATTGAAGTACCAGCAATCTTATTTATGGAAAAGAATTTTGAAAAAATAAAGACTTATATAGACAATTATTTTTCTAATAACTCATAAAGAAAATAAAAGTACAGTAAAAAGAAGTCCAATAAAAAACGAGTGGTGTAGAATATTTCTATTAATCATTCGTTTTTTATTATATTTACATATATTTTTTAAAAGAGGATTATAGACGTTCTGAAAAAATTAATTATAACAAGAACAGTGTTCGTGCTACTATCTACGGTTATTTTTTGGGTTCTGGTGCAAAGATAAAATAAAAGAGAATATAGCGCATATATTTCGAGTGGAATTGTATTTTATGCTGTTAGCCCAAACAATTGATGGATGAATTCTTTCTGATTTTGGACAGACTGGTCCCGTAAATCAATCTGTTCTTTTTTAATCATATGCATTGCTTCAACACCACTCAATATAGAAGTTGCAGTTTTAAATGACTTAAACCCCAACATAGGATGCACACGTTTCTTAATAAAACGATGATCTTGTTCCACTATATTATTGAAATATCTAACTTGTCTTAGCTTTATGCCTTCAGGCATATGTTTTTCTTCTTTCAACGCTTGAATTGCTACAGGATAGGCAGGGTTCTTATCTATTATTATCACGCGAGGTTTAGAAACGTACGAAAAAGTCAGGGCTTTCTTGAAAAAACACTTGGCGGCTTGTTTATATCTTCATTTACTTAGATAAAAATCAATGGTATTCCCTTCTGAATCAACGGCACGATATAAATACATCCATTGCCCTTTTACTTTAATATAGGTTTCATCGAATCTCCATGAATCATTTGTTGATTTTAGATGATGTCGTACTTTCTCTTCTAGTTGAGGTCCATATTGATGAACCCAGCGCATAATCGTTGTGTGAGCAATGGATAATCCTCTTTCCTCCATCATTTCCACCAGGTTACGGAAGCTCAAATTGTACCTTAGGTACCACCTTACTGTTAATAAGATTAGTTCCGGCTGATAATGCTTCCATTTGAACAAATTTCTCTTTTCCATACCGATCACACACCTTTTTTAGAGTAATACTATCAGTATGTCCAAGTTTAGGAGATTACTGGCAAGAGCTTTAGAGTTTTTGCACCAGAACCTATTTTGGTTCTGGTGCAAAAACTAATGTCATTGTGTACACTGAAATTATGCATAAAAAGTACGTCACTCTTTCTCGTTAATATAAAAGAATAGTAACGTGCTTTTAACTTTAAAAATAGCCTAAATGCTTAAGTTGATGGCGATGTGGCGTTACCCTTTAAAAACTTTATAAGATCATAAAATTTATAGATATAGTAGATTCTCTTTATTAATAAAATAAATCATTTGTATGTACGTTTACTCACGCACATACAAATGATTTATAAAGCCACAATTAAATGAAAACATCTTTTCTGTTACGATAACATCATAGCCATGTCTTCTGCTGCATTTGTAATTAGTTTTAAACCGAATGTTTCTTGTAATACATCAAGTACGCCAGGTGAAATAAATTCAGGAGCCTTTGGACCGATGCGAATATCTTGAATTCCAAGACTAAATAGCCCGAGCAAAATGGCAACTGCTTTTTGTTCAAACCATGATAGGACAATACTTACTGGCAATTCGTTCACTTCACATTGAAAAGCATCTGCTAAAGCAGCCGCTATTTTCAATGTAGAAATGGAGTTGTTACATTGTCCTAAGTCAATGTAACGCGGAATTTCCGTGCCAGGTACAACACCGTAATCCACATCATTAAAGCGGAATTTCCCGCAAGAAGTTGTTAAAATAACCGTTTCTGGCGGAAGTGACGTTGCTAATTCACGATAATATTCTCCGCCTTTTCCCGGTGCATCACAACCGGCGATAACAAAGAAACGCTTTATTTTCCCTTCTTTTACTGCATCAATAATTTCTGGAGCTAATGATAATACTGTATTATGATGAAACCCTGTAACTAACTGTTCATCCGACTCCATATGTACTTCTGGAAGTTCTAGCGATTTTTGAATTAATGGTGTAAAATCATCATTTTCAATTTTTTGTACACCTTCTAAACCTGCAATTTCATATGAAAAGAATCGATCAGAGTACGAGCCTTTAATTGGCATAACACAGTTCGTTGTAGCTAATATGGCACCAGTAAATTTTTCAAAAAGGCGTCTTTGATCATACCATGCCTTACCGATGTTTCCTTTTAAATGTTTATATTTTTTCAGCTGCGGGTATCCGTGTGCTGGTAGCATTTCAGAATGCGTATAAATATTAATGTCTTTTCCTTCTGTTTGCTTTAATAGTTCTTCTAATGCAAATAAATTATGACCCGTAACTACAATTGCTTTACCTTCTACACGATTTTGTGTAATTTGTACAGGCTCTGGCACACCAAAATGATTCGTATGTGCCTCATCCAATAACTCCATCACCCGTAAAGCTGATTTCCCAACTTTCATAGCCATATCAATATGCTCTTGTTCGTTAAAATTAGAATTTGTTAATGTCATATATAAAGCTTCTTGTGTTGTAGCATCTACAAATGCATCCGTATATCCTAGCTGAGCAGCATGAGTACGATAAGCCGCAATTCCTTTTAGCCCAAACACAATCGTGTCTTGTAAACTAGCAATCGTTTCATTCTTTCCACAAACACCCATTACTTTACATCCGCCTGTTGGCGTTTGTTCACATTGATAACAAAACATATCATCCCACCCTCTCCCAATCATTCATTACACCTTAAGCATAATACCCATTGAAAAAAAGTGATGTGATATCAATCACAATAATATATAAAGATTTGTGACAGTTCATATTGTTGACATAATATTTTTATTGACACTAAAAAATATACACTAGTGTGTGCACATCTTTCGATACTTTTAAATAGCTAAATAATTAATTTGGAGAAATATATACAACGAAAAAAATTTTTGAATCCCTTGTACAAATAGTTGCAATTCATCACATATGAAAATAGACATGCAAAAACGCCATCCTTTTCTATCATTCAATAGAAAGAATAGCGTATTTTTTATTTTGGCTCTGTTAAATTTAAATGTTGATTTTTAAATAATAATTAGGTGAACCTTCATTTGTTGAGGTTCACCGTCTTCTTGAACTAACTCACCCTTTAGCTTAACAAGTAATACTCAATATCTTTCGATTATTTTGTTCTCTGTTCCATTTAGAATTCTCTTTATATTTTGTCGATGAAGAATGATTATTGATACGCTTATTAGTAGGGAAAGTGCTATGATAACTTTATCTTCAAATATTAGACTGTAAAAGAATAATGCTATACCAGCCAACATTGAACTTAGTGACACATACTTAGTAAATAACAAAGTTAACACGAATACTACAAAACCAACAAAAACACCTAAAGGCGTCAAAAATAAAAAAACTCCAGTTGCTGTCGCAACAGCTTTTCCCCCTTTAAAACCGGCAAATACAGAAAATATGTGTCCCAATATGGCTAATAAACCACATACAATAGGGTTAACCGTAGAACTAAGTATTAGTGGAAGTAAACAAGCAAGTGTACCTTTTAATATATCAACGATTGCAACAATTACTCCTGCTTTTATGCCTAAAACTCTATAAGCATTAGTTGCACCAAGATTACCACTACCGTAATCACGAATATCTTTCTTATAAAACATTTTACCGATTACTAAAGCAAATGAGATTGAGCCTATTAAATAACTTAAAATCAGAGTTAAAATATTCAAAGTATTATTATCTCCTCACTTAGTTTGTTACTTTAAGTAATTCTATTTGTTGTATATTTTTTCCTGTAATCCTTATTGCGTTAAACTGCTTCGATAGTTTAATAAGCAATAAATAGTAAATTTCTATAAACGTAAACTGTGATACGTTTCAGTCACTTCAAAAACAAATGAAGTCAATAGAAACTCTTTGATGTTATGCTTTGTGCTTTCGTTACTAAGTCTCTTCAATTTCAACATTATCATTTAACAGAGCCTTTATTGTAAACCTTTTTATTTACAATACATTTACACTATCTTAACATTATTTACATTATTTATATGATATATTTAAATAGAACCTACTTAAGAAATTTCATGTATATTGTATCTTTGTGATCTCTTATCTGATTGATAAAAAGATCATGTTATATTTTTATAGCAGGGGTGAATTAGGATGACTGAAACTTTAAAAACACTTATAATGCTTGATGCTACTTACGTTGTTATTGCAATTATGACGGTACTAGTATTTGTATACTTGGAATTAAAATCTCAGTAATATATGCTGGCATAATCGACAAATTCAGCATTTAAATATAGTTAGAAGAAAGAGAGGAGAAAATTATTTCTCCTCTCTTTTGTATTCTCACAATGTCTTATTTTAGTAAATCCAATGTATGTAAAAGTAACCCTTTGTCCCCTACATCACCATGACCAGGTACGACAGAATTCATATTTTTATATCGTTTCAATACATTTTCAATCGATACAGACCATTCATTTACGTACGCATCCGCCACATTTCCTAAATCTTTTGCTTCCGCAGATTTCACTAAACAGCCCCCAGCTAAAATTTTATATTGAGGTAACCAGACGACAATATTATCTTCTGTATGTCCTTTCCCTGGATAGAACGTTTCTACTTTCATATTTCCAAACTTCAAATTCGTAATTTTTTGTAAATCTCCAAGCGGCTCTTCATATCCACTTTTCTTTGCTAGTTCCGCAGTTAATGCTGTACTATGCGCTTTAATGCCTCTTTCTTTCAACGTTGTTATTCCGCCAATTCGATCAGCGTGCGCATGTGTAATAATGACATCCGTTACCCGCTTCTTAAATTTCTTTTCTACCATCTCGATTAATTCCTTCGTTAATTTGTCATCCCAAGAAGAATCAACAAGTACTAATCCTTTAGAAGTAGTAAGAACTAGACCGTTCGAAGGAACCGCTTCTCCATTAAAATAACCTAACTCCGTATGAACCCATACATTTTTGTTTAACTGAGATATTGAAATAGTTCCCGTCTCATTTTTTATTACTTTTTGCTCTAGCTTTTGTTCTGCTTTCACAGAAGAAATTGTACTAATAAATTGAGTTATTCCTAGTAAACTAACACATACCCCTAATTTTAATAATGTATTCTTTTTCATTTTCTCCATCCTTCCTTTCAAACTAAATAGTTATTACCTATATTAGACAATTCATCTCCAATCTTTGTTCCATCATGTCTTACATATTTTTTTAGAAATAATAAAAAAGCGTACAAAATGTTGTACGCTTTAAAACTTAACCTTTCACTCCATAATTCTCAAACTCTTCCTCATTCCCATAAAATACATTCAAATCAATATACTTTTCTTTTCCATTATAACCGCTTAATTTCCCACGGTTCGTGTATTGCCAGAACGTCCATTTTCTCTCATCAGATAAACTCGGTTTTGTAAGAACACTACGAATCCATATATCACATTGGAAATACGCATCCTTTATATACAAATCATACGCCTCTTGCGTTGCATACAATATTACTTTCTTACCATAATGTTTTTCTAGCATTTCAATCATGACCGACAACTCTTTCGCAACATCTTCACGCTTAGGCGGATTATCTTTTTTGTTAGCGTAAAACTCAACATCAATTACAGGTGGCAATGCTTGTTTATATTTTGGAACAGTTCGTATAAATTGCTCTGCTTGTGTTTCACCCTTACTATCAAAACTAAAAAAATGATACGCTCCGATGCGCATACCTGTCTTATTCGCATTCGTCCAATTTTTCGAAAAGTACTCATCCACAAACGAGCTTCCCTCAGTAGCCTTTATAAACGCAAACTTCATATTCTGCTTTTCCAACTCTCTCCAATCTATATCCCCTTGATAGGATGCGACATCTACACCTTTTATTCCATACTTATCCGCACTTATTTGATTCGGAATGAATATACCCTGAAAAACTAAGTAAACGACAACACTTATTACACTAATTAAGGTAAAGATTCCTCCTATAAAAAGCTTCCTTTTCACTCGTATTCCACTTACCATTCACGTTTTTTATTTATCCTCATTTTTTCTTCAAATGCCTTCTCCAAATCAATTTCTAACTTATTTGCTAAATCACATACATTCCAAATGACATCAAACATTTCTAAACCAATCTCTCTTTTCGCATCTTGTATTGTATCACGCTTTAATATGACTTCCGCTAATTCACCTAATTCCGCCATCGTATATATGGTGCGCTCTTCAATTGTTGTATCTTGAAATCCTTTTTCTTTACTGAAATTTGATACATACCTCTGAAACTCCACAATATTCATACTTAATCTCCCCTCATTACCAATACTCCATTTTTCTATTACACTTAAAACCAAAATTATATTTTGTTAAATTATAACATTCGGACTATAATTTATTTATAGCCCATTAACGGAGGTGTTTGCAATGACTCTCTTCGCTTCCCCATCATTATTCACAGTGGCAATTCTTTCATTTGCACTAGCTTATTTCATTGGAGTAAAACAATACACTTGGCTCTTATCAGGATTCAACGAGCGCCGCGTGCCTGATAAAGTGAAACTATCAAAAATAGTTGGTCTTTATAATTTAGTTGCTGGGGTCATTGCCACAATCGGTAGTGTCTTCACTACTCCTAATGTCACGATCGTTATTCCTATCATTATAATTGGACACTTTATTATCACCGCTTATGTAAATACACGCATGGTGCAGTAAAAAAGATCACCCAAATGGATGATCTTTTTTATAATTTATCAACATATTGCTTCGCTTCTAGTAAGGAAAAACCAAAAGCTTCTCTTACTCTCTTAACTGCTGTAACTTTTTTGCCTTCTTCTACTAGCTGGCGTAGTTCTTTATTAATTTCAGGTTCTCTTTCTACAATTCCCATTTCTTTCGTAATTAATTGTAATCTATCTTCAATTCTCTTTAAACGCGCATCATTTTTCTTTTCAATTGTAGCTAATTTTTCAGCGATATAAATGAAACCAAAGGCTACTATCGGTATAACCATCCAAAATTCCATAAATGTTCCCCCTTACTAACTTTCATTTGTTTTATTTCACTAACTTATGTAAATTTTACCACATCAAACATTTAATGTATAATACTACTATATCAAACTGTTAATAAAACCTATTATTTTAGGAGGACACTTTATGAAAAGATTTTTAAATACGTTACTTCAATTTGTAGTTCTTTCAATCGTGCTACATTTATTATTTGATATAGTTGGTTGGCTTGTTCTCAATGCAACAATTAAAAACAAACAAATCATCATTTCTTTAATAACAATCTCATGGGTTATGTACATGCACCGAGACAAATTTTTTCAAAAGTTCACTTCAAACTCACTAAAAAAGAAAACACTTCATTGGTGAATTACGAAGTGTTTTCTTTTTTTACTACTGTATAATAAAAATAATATTCTGTCTTTAAAGAAAGGAGTCACCATGAACTTAAAAATTAGCAATATATACGAGAAAATGAACCAATATTCCGTTGCAGGTTTAAGCCTCGCTGTTATACGTAATGGCAAACTAGATGAAGCGACTGCCTTTGGAACACTTGAAGCTGGAACAACTAGAGCTGTTACTACAAATTCTCTCTTTAATTCTTGCTCTATCAGCAAATTCATCACTACAATGCTCGTACTAACATTATCAGAGCAAGGTATCGTATATTTAGATGAAGACGTAAATGATAAACTCACATCTTGGAACATTCCTACCAATCTATTTACTTCACAAAAAAGTATCACTTTGAGAAACTTATTAAGCCATCAATCTGGACTCATTGATCCACCTAATAGTTTTGAACATTATACACCTGCAAAAGGATTACCTAATATGTCTGAACTCCTTTCCGGTAAAACACTATATTGCCCCGTATCTATAGAAGTAGCTTATAAACCAGAAAGTGAATTTCATTACTCGGACGCAAACTTTTGTATAATCGAGCTACTACTAGAAGATATTACAGGAAAATCATTTAATCAGTTATTAGAAGAACATATCTTCCAGCCACTACAAATGAAAAATAGTACACTTTTCTCTCCAAAAGACATAGATAAAACCGATGTTTTTGCTTGCGGACATAATAAAGATGGAACTGTAACAAATGAGAGATTTCCATTTTATCCATTCGCAGCTGCTTCAGGCATTTGGACAACACCAACTGACTTATCAGCTTTAGTCATTGAAATCATTCATTCCTTACAAGGAAAGGGCAAACTAAAACTTTCTCAAAAATTTGTACTAGACATGATTTCTCCTCAAGGTTGCTCAAAATGGACTGGATTAGGTGTTTTTCTAGATGATTCTAATGAAGAATTACAGATTTATTCACTCGGATGGGGCGTCGGATTTCAATGTATGATGGTTTGTTATCCATACTGTGGGAATGGTGCTGTTATTATGACCAATTCCGATTTAGGTGTTCATCAAATGGAAGGAATCATTGGTGAAGTTTTAAAAACATTATCCTTATAATATAAAGAAAGAAGCTGATTTCCCCAGCTTCTTTCTTTATATTACATTTTTCGCAACAATTTTTATGTGCTCCGGTGCGATAATCTCCGTAATACATTCTTGGAAATCTTCATGCAACAATTCTTCAATATGTTCTAACTGCACTTCAACGTGTGTGCATTCTAGAGTATGTATGTTCAATAGTGCATAATGATCTTTTTTCTTAATTACTAAATATTGATTTTCCTCTGTCACAAGTACAGAACCTAATCGGACTCCTAGTAGGCGTTGATCATCAAATTTCATAATTGCTTCCCCTTCCCTCACATAAACGTAATTTTCATTTAAATAATTACGTTTACAGAAATACATCTCTTGTAGACTATACCATAATCTACCAAAATATAAATATGATTTTTTCTTTTAATAAAGTGAAACTTTAATCAGCCCTCACCAATCGAACTTTTACGGGCAGTTGATCCCCCAAACTTCTTTTCTTTCGCTGAATTTTGAGGTGAAGGTCTTACTGCCCGTTAATGCGGATAAAAACTCTTATTTTTTCATATATTTCGATACAAAAAACTTTCTCAACATAAAATTAGAATTTTCAGTTTTTAATTATATGAAAATCTATTATAATAAAGTTAATAAATGTTTGACCTCTCCTAATTCATGTACATATGGATGATCAGTAGTTGCTGCTACTGATCTATTTTTTTGATTTCAGAAAGCACATACGCTGCATCCTTTCCTACACCACAGATAAGCGCAGAACCTCTTTGAGATTGCCACGGCAATCCGATATAATACAATTCTTTTACTGGACTGATTCCCTTTATATGATTAGGAAATCCTTTCTCATTCACTGCCTGTTCAATTTCAATCCAATTATAATTTTGAACAAAACCAGTTGACCATATAACGCTTTCTGCACTATAAGTATCACCATTCTGAAACATAATGTTATTTCCTGATGCACTTACTACTTTTTCTTGCAGTTTGATTGCTCCATTACGAATAAGTTTCTTACCTTCAAAACCGAAAATAGGGTCCTTTCTCTTCTGAAACCATCTTCCCCTCTTTGTATTTATTTCAGCGTACAATAAACCCACTTTTTCTAGCTGATTAAAAATACTTTTCCCAAAAAATTGTAACGGTAAAAACGTTAAAGGATGGCTAATAGACATCGTAACTTCATGAGTTTTTGCAAGTTCTACTGCGATTTGCATTCCTGAATTTCCGCCACCTACTACAAGTACCTTTCCCTGTGGAATTTGCGATGATGATCTATATTGTGATGAATGTATTTGAAAAATATGTGATGATAGATTTGCTGAAACTGAGGGAATAAATGGTTGCTGAAAACCACCTGATGCGATAATAACTTTTTTCGTTTGTAAAATTTCTGTAGGAGTATGTAATTCAAATATTTCTTTTTCTTTCTTTATTTTTAGAACTTCCGTTTGTAATTGTACCGGTAATTGAAAATATCTTGCATATTCTTCTAAATAAGTTGCAATTTCATCTTTATATGGAAATTCATTTTTTTCACCTATTAACTCCATACCCGGCAAGCTACTGTAAGACCTTGGGGTAAAAAGCTGCAAAGAATCATATCGATTTCTCCATGAATCACCAACTCGTTTTCCTGCCTCAAGTAATAAAAAATTATACCCTTCTTGCTTCAAGTAATATCCCATTGTTAATCCAGCTTGACCCGCTCCAATAATAATTAGGTCTTTCACTCTAATCCCTCCTTCCACCAAACATATGAATATTTGTTCATATATTCATACGTTTCCATAATCATAACATTTTATTTTTATATAATTCAATATCTGCTCAAAATAAAAAAAAGCAGTTTACCATAAAGTAAACGCCCCTTCATTCTACCTTCCCAGTCTTTAGCGCCTGTGCCCAATCATATCTTTCTTGTTGAACAGCCAATCCAGCAGCTTCTTCCCAATTATAAGGAACTGAAATTTGTTCAATTGTCCATTCTCCCATAACCTTTTCTATCACTACATATTTTGCATGCGGAGTTCCTGATTCCATTTTATGCATAACAGGTAACTCATCTTTGTATGCTGGAAGTCCTACACTTCCTGGATTTATAATAATCTTTCCGTTCGCTAAATAAACAACTCTAGGAATATGTGTATGACCACATACTATTATTTTTTGTTCTATATTTTGGAGTTGATCCATTATATTTTTTCATTCTTTAATATTGCACCATTCTCGTCCATCTCTTCTAATAAATACACCTCATCCGAAGTCGGCGTACCGTGACAACATAACATATCGTCTACAATAAATTGTGAAGGATGTTGTTGTAACCAATCTATATGATAATTTGTTAATTGATTTCGAACAAAAGTTAGTGTAGTAGATTGCTCTTGTATAGGTTCCCAAAGCATGCGATCACAATTGCCTTTAATATGTATCATCTCGCTACTCATTAATATTTCAATTGTCCCTAAAGGATCTAATGGCCCATACACACTATCACCTAAATTTATTATCATTTCGACCTTGCGACGTGTAATATCTTTTAATACCGATTTTAAAGCGTGACTATTTCCGGGAATATCTGAAATTATAGCTATTTTCATCTTAATCCCCACTTTACTATATTATTTATAAACATCTGCCGCCAATTCCCTCAAGACATCAACATTCACTACTTCAAAGCAACCATTGTTCTTTTTTATAATCTCTTTATCACAAAAAATATTTAATGTACGTAATAGGTGTCGATAACTCGTTCCTAACAATTCCGCTATTTCCGTTAAATTCCCACTAAACACAATTTTATTTTCATGCTGAACTGCTCGTTCTCCTGCCGCTAACATGTAACTCGCCAGTCGATTTTCAAGTGGATACAATAAATTAATTGTACTGTTTTTTGAAAGTCGATTTAATTTATGTGCTAACGATCCGCAAATACATCGTAAAAATTTCGCATCATGAAATAGTTGATTTCTCACTTTCCCTAAAGGCAAACCAACACAATATGAATCTGCCATTACTTGTACGTTTGAAGCAGTATTTTGAGAATGAATTAACTCCACATCTCCTAACAGCTGCAAGCTATCATAAAAGCATAATAATACAGATTTCCCGTTACTTAATGTATTAAACGCTTTCGCTTTTCCTTCAACGAAAAAAAATAAATAGTCTATCTCTTCATTCTCTCTACAAATAAACTCATTCTTTTTAAAAAATATGAGTTCCATATATGGTTTCATATCATTACTAAAAAAGGAGTCAATATTATTTTGTTTCATATACTCTGCTAATTTAATAGGATTACATACTTTCTTCATAGTCTCCCACCTTTACAATTCATCCCCATTGTAATCAAAATTTTCTTCTTCCACTATGACATATGTCATAGTAATACACAATTTCAGCATGATACAGTCATTACAAATATGAAATATAAAGGGGATATTACATTGTATAACTTTCTTTCTGTCTTTATTGGTGTGCTCATCGCCATTATGCTTCCTTTAAACGGAATTTTATCTGAGTTAATTGGGAAGTATACAGCAAGCGTTGTCATTCACCTTGTCGGTTTAATTGCAGTTATTTTCGTTTTAATCATAAACAAAAATAAAATCCATTTTGATAAAGGTATTCCACTTTTTTTATATAGCGCTGGAGCGATTGGAGTATTCACTGTTCTTTTTAACAATATAAGTTTCTCTGTTCTCGGTGCCTCTATTACGATTGCATTAAGTTTACTCGGTCAATCCATTACTTCAATAGTTATTGATCATTTCGGTTTATTAGGCATGAAGGTTGCTAAATTTGAAAAGAAAAAACTAGTTGGATTAGTATTCATCTCTTCTGGGATTATTATCATGACAATTTATTAATGGAGGAAAAAACATGTTATATATTACTATCGCTATGTTAGCTGGTGTTTCTATCGTTGTTGCTAGAATTATTAACGCGAATTTAGCAAAGGAAATTGGAAATTGGGAAGGCACATTTTTTAATTATATTACTGGATTATTTTTCTCTATGTTATTTTTAATTTTCAGTTCAGATTCATTGTATATTCCTAGTCATACGTTGCAATCTATTCCTATCGCCGTGTACTTAGGCGGATTAGTAGGCGTTATCGTTATTTCATTATCCAACTATATTACTCCTAAAATATCAGCATTTTATTTAACGTTACTCATCTTTATCGGACAATTATTTGCAGGAACTATCATTGATTTCTTCCTGACAAATGAACTCTCAATAGGCAAAATTATCGGTGGCATTTTCGTACTAATTGGGCTCACTTACAATTTACTCGTGGATCGTCCGATAAAAACTGTGAAGCATAACCACGTTCAACTATAATACTTTCCGCTTACCTATCATATATTAATAGAAAAGCTCTTCACACGAAGCAATAGAGAGGAGAAAATCCTATTAAAAAAATTATTTTATTGCTAGGTAGCGTATTGATTATTTCTGGAATTGTATGGTTTGTAAACTCGGGAAAATCTATTCAAGATCTCTATACTGCAAATAAACCAAAAAAGAAAGCTACTATTATTTCAACTACACGAGATCCAAATGAGCCCCCTATTTTTTTAGGAAAACAGGAAATAAAAGATATACATGTAGAATCAATTAAAACAAAACAGGATATCTTCCTCACAAAAACAGATGAATTAAAAACGTTCATTACGAGTATGGATACCGCAAAAAAAGGCAAATTAACATTAGATGAAGAAGGATCAGATTTAATAGATTGTGATATGTGGATTACATTCGAAGATGGGACTTATAAAAAATATTTCATATGGGTAGTTGATCATGACAGCAGCGAAGTGATGATTGCTCAGCAAGATACTCCTGATGATGTAAACCTTACGTATTATCAGTTAAATGAAGATAGTTCAAAAAAAGTCTATAATTTATTTAAAAAAATTATTTAAATGCAAAAGTCATGAGCGAATGTGCTCATGACTTTTTTCACTATATATATTCCGGGAATACTTTACAACCCTTTTCCTGCTCTATATCATGACCAAAGAAAACAATCGGTTTCTCTTTCGTCACAACTTCTTTTAAACGTTTAATTGAAGATAAAGCTAAATCCGAATCAAATCCCGCAAACGGCACTTCATCTTCAAAATTTTCTTTCGTGTACGATGCATCAATCGTTAATAAAACTGAACCGGATTTCTCCGTCTCAATTAATAGTGACTGATGACCTGGAGAATGACCTGGTGTATACAATAGTTGAACACCAGGTACAACTTCATAATCCCCTTCAATAATTTTATAGTTCAAATTCGGCAATATACACTCTTTCAAATATTCTTCTCTATACTGCGCCGCCTCATATTCCGCACGCTGTATAATGATTGGCGTATTCGAAAAAGCACCATTCCCTCCCGCATGATCAAAATGCAAATGTGAACTAATAATATATAGAAGATCATCTGGCTCATACCCTGCACGCTTTAAAATAGTTATGATTCTATCTTCTTCAGTCATTTTCGGTAAAATCTGTCCTTCAACAAAAGTACCGTTAAAAAGACCTTCATTATTAACGGCACTTTCTGGCATACCTGTATCTACTAAAATAGGCCCTTCTTCCGTCTCCAAAAGATAACACCAAACCGGCAAGTCTAATAGTTTCCCCGGAGTTAAAGTACTGTTAACAGACGAATGATCCAACATACAACGACCTGCTGGAACGAAATAAAGCTTCTTTACTGTCATTATATATCCACCTTTACATTTAATTTTGGATAGCACACAGTAAAAATTCTTCATTCTAGAATTAAACTCCTTCTCAGCTTTCATTCCATTTCCACTTACAATTTTGTAAATTTCCGAATGATAAAAAATGCTAAAGCAATCGAGAGATAACATATTACAATCCCTACGAAGCTAACGCTAAAGCCATCTTTATAAATATTCATCAGTTTTAAACTATCAATATTTAATACGTGACCGCTGAAAAGATAAACTGGGTTAAAAAATCCGGTGCCAATTATATAATTAACCATCACCAACCTTTACAAAATCAAATATTAGAATTCAGACTAAAAGATGTAGATTATATCTTCTGCTTAAACAATACAGATCACCATTGGCATGCGATAGGTGATATCATTAAACCATAAGGGAAAATTTGCTCTATCGTAGAAAATGAGCAACCTCTTGATATGGGTATTTTAAATAGTAAAAGTGCTACACTCGTTTGAGAGTTTATGTTCACAAAAGCGATGTATGAAACTGGTGATATGATTACGCAGCATGAACTATTAAATACAGTAAGTGAACTATTAGATGAAGGTATACTAAAAACAACTTTAAATGAAACATTAACACTGAAAACGTAAAGAAAGCACATGCACTGCTTGAAAACGGACGTACCATTGGGAAAATCGTATTAGAGAAATTTTAATAATAAAGGCCGATTTCTTATTTAGAAATCGGCCTTTATACTAGCTTTATTTACTTGAAATTTCATTATTCTTTTGAGCATCTAACGGAGCACGCTTCCCTATTCCGAAAGCATAGAAACTAATTGTTACGATAGCTAAGAAAACAATACCTACAACTAGTGAAATACGTGTATCATCGTTAAACCACATTCCGATTAACACCATAATTAAAAAGGCAATCGTTAAATAGTTTGTAACAGGAGCAAACGGCATTTTGAACGGATGATCTTTCATCTCTGCTCCCTTTTCTTTTCTAAAATTAATTTGACTAATTAAAATGACGAACCATGGTACCATACCAGGAAGTACACTCGCACTATACACATATACGAATAAGTTTTTCGGCGCGATATAACTTAATACAACACCGACCGCTAAACCGATAATTACACCAACTGTACCGAATAAAGGTACGCCATTTCCAGAAAGTTTCGTGAAATATTTCGGTGCTTGTCCATTTACACCTAACGTATACAGCATACGTCCAGCACTATAAATACCACTATTACAACCCGACATTGCCGCTGTAATAACAACGAAGTTAATAAGTCCAGCTGCTGCCGTAATACCAACCTTCGCAAAAGTTGCTACGAACGGGCTACCAATTGTACTTAATTGGTCCCACGGATACACAGTTACAATAACGAAAATAGCACCAATATAGAATATTAATATACGCCAAATTGTACTTTGAATCGCTCTTGTAAGTGTTTTCTTCGGATTTTTCGCTTCACCAGCAGTAATTCCGATTAATTCCACACCTTGGTATGCTCCAACTACAAGTGATAATGCAAAGAAGAATCCTGAAAAACCACCTGTAAAGAAACCGCCATTGGACCAAAGATTAGATATGCCAATCGCTTCTCCACCGTTACCAATTCCAAAGAAAATAAGACCAAATCCCGCAATAATCATTAATAGAATCGTAACGATTTTAATCATCGCAAACCAAAATTCAAATTCACCAAATGACTTAACAGAAATTAAGTTAGCTGCACCAAGAATGACCATTGCAATTATACCTGGTATCCAAGCTGGTAAATCGGGGAACCAATATTGCATATACGCTCCAACAGCGATAATCTCTGACATTCCAACGATAACCCACTGAAACCAGTTACTCCACGCCGTCATATAACCAGCTAGTGGATGAATATACTTATGACCGAATGTCGCAAATGAGCCTGTACTTGGCTCCATATACAACATTTCTCCCATGGCACGCATGATGAAGAAGATGAAAATACCTGCAATTGCATAAGCAAGCATGACTGACGGACCTGTCCATTTAATTGTGCTGGCGGACCCCATAAACAAACCAACACCAATTGTTCCGCCTAAAGCAATCATTTGAATATGACGTGCTTCTAAACCTCTTTTCAATTCTTTGTTTGCCACTTCACTTCCCCCTCTTAGATGATTCATAGCCGCATTTTAAAACAAGATGCTTTCCCCTAATTCCTTTCGGCCCTGAAAATGATGAAGCAAACGTCATTTTACACTAGCTTTAAAGCTATCCTAAAATCGTTTTGTGCCCCTAATAAAATTCTCAAAACCTTTCATCTTCCAATATTCTATAAATCTTAAAATTACTCATTTTATATTAATTCATTTATCTGAAAAATTCAATTATTTTCTCAATAAATTATTATGCATGATTATGTTTAATTTTTAACTGAATTAACAATAAAATACATCTATTCAATTTGATTCTAGTGTAAATATTATTACAATATAAATAACCGAGGAGAGCATTTCTTCCTCGGTTTCATATCTCAAATACTTCAACCTTTATAGTTGATAACGTAATTTCCCAAACATTCGATTTATATACCAATGAGAAATTTAATATATTAATAAACTACTAACTTCTTTACTCCAGCCAAATTTTGAGGCAGAAACCTTTCTGCCTCAAAACAACGGGATAAAATATAAAAGAGCCTCATTTTTTAATGAGACTCTTTTACGATTTCATATTTAAATCGATTTCGAAGTTTGTTTACCAAAGATAAACACTTTAGTAAACACTGCCATTATAACTACAATAACCAGAAAATAAAGTGGCATCACGAGTAACGAGCCCGTATGCAGCTGGCTCATTCCCCAAATTGTTATCGTTACAATTACATAGTATCCTAAGCTAAACAATGCTCCTGCTGTACCAATAACATCTTGAAAATCTACTAACGCTAAACTTAAACAGTTAGGTAACGCTATTCCAATTCCTAATAGCAATATAAACATCGCTAGTAAAAATGCAATCATATATATTACATCCGGATTTGATCCAACAAACGTAATAACAGATAAAAGGATAGCTCCCCCTGTCATTACAAGACAACCGATATATATAATTTTCTCTGGTTTATAAATAGCAAGTAAAACTTTTGAAACTTTCGCTCCAATAATAGAAGCAGACGCAACAACAATTCCTAAAAA
This sequence comes from Bacillus cereus, assembly GCF_002567495.1. GTDB lineage: Bacteria > Bacillota > Bacilli > Bacillales > Bacillaceae_G > Bacillus_A > Bacillus_A cereus_AQ. Next base: position 63,170 of record NZ_NVAP01000055.1, read on the forward strand.
CCCATACATACTAGGCGATAACTGAAAGTATTCAATAAAGATAAACGGTGCTTCTGCATAATAGCTAAATAAAACACCATTTGCTCCTCCAATTAATAACCCATATGTTACTACTTTCGGATTTGCAATTAATCTTTTCAATACTGAAAAGACATTTATTTTATTTGTCACTGAGTCCGTTTTTGTTTCTGGAAGAGAAACAAACGTATACAGAAAAATCCCGACACTCATAACAACTAGACTTAAAAATACTATTTTAAATCCAAACATTTGATCAAGAAAGCCCCCAACTAGCGGGCCTATCGCTGGTGTAAAAGCAATGACTGCCGAAATTTGAGCAAACATGACATGCCGCTGATGCCCTGCTACACTTTCACGTAGAATCGTTTGTGTCACAACAGAGCCAGCACTTGCTCCAAACGCTTGAATAAAACGACTTAACAATAAAATTTCAATGGAATTTGCAATAAAGCATAAGAAACTCCCTATACCATATATGACAATTCCGAGTAACATCGCCGGGCGACGACCAATTATATCAGATAACCATCCAATAAAAAATACACCTAAAGCAAATCCAGCGAAATACACACTTAACGTTAACTGTACCTCATTATTACTTACATGTAACGCCTTTGAAATGTCTGGTAAAGACGGTGTATAAATCGTTTCACTAATTTGCGGAAATGCCACCAGAATAATCATTAACAAAAGTGATGGTACTGAGACTTTTTTCATTTTTCATACCCTCCTATAACTTTGAAAATCTCAGAAATAAAAAGATTTTCCTAAGCTACGGAACAGGAGGGGCCATTATAGAAATCCGATCATAAAACAACAAAGAAAACACCTCAATTACGCATGTTAATACTTATAGGAGGGTAATATTAACATTGATTTTAAAACATACTTTTTCAATTATATTACATATTGCTTTTATTTTTCTAGTAATAACGTTCGAATATTCTTTTTATATGAGCGGAGAACTAATACATTCCATAGAAGATAATCACTTGATAACAGAGTCTTATTATGGAATAATTAGAAATAGTTTGAATTAATAAACCTTTCCATTAAATGATAAGCCAATATATTTCTACTGCCATAAAGCTGAACAAATAGGAGGACTTTCGCAATGATTGAAATTTTAAGAACAATATTAAATTTCCTAATCTCTCTATTCTCAGGAGAATTACCAATTGTATATTATGTATGGATTATTACCCTATTCCTAATTCAAATAATCCAATCTACTCTAAACTATAAGTTCTTTAACAAGAAAGATAATTTCAGCACTTATATATCAGGAGGATTACTTGCTTTTATTATTTTATTGTTTGGAGGTACATTAGTATCTAAGTTACTCGCTTACATACTAGACGACCCTACTATTAGTATGACAAATGTAACACATTATTTTATTTCTCTTATCATATTAACTATATTTGTCGTAATAACCTGTATTAAAGACTTTATAGAGACATCTATAAAGAATAAAAATATATCTCTTTTTAGCTTTTTAGTAATTTCCTTAATAACAAGTATACTTTCATTCAAGTTTTTATCACCTTTAATTGAAGGTTCTTTTTCTCTTTCTAAATCTTTTATAGCCATCTTAATCATTCTAGTAACCGTATCAATTCCTCTATTAATTTCCTTAGAGGAAAAATATGCAGATGAAAAAGAAACGGAAAATTTATAGTGTCTCATTTATATAAAAGAAAGAGGAAGCTCCCCTCTCTCTTTTATATCATCCTATTTCACAGGATTAAATCATCCCTTTTAATATTAATCCTAAAACTGACATTACTATCGCACTAATAATAATTCGCAAAATCCATGTTGTGTTTGTACTTATTTTTTCTAATTGCTTATTGATTGTTGCTATGTCTTTCTCATTAATAGTGGTACGCGTTTCTAAATTACGAATGTCTCTCATAATTTCTTTTTGCTCTGCTTTTAGACTGTCAATTTTAGCGTAAACATCTTCCATATATTCACACCCTCTGTTCATCTTAATAGAAAAATCTATATATATTATGAGACAACCCTCTTACCTGTGAATACATTCCGTATATCCGTGCACCAAATTATTTGTACAATCTAATTGAATTACTTACATGTTTCCATTCTTCTATATATAAATCAGTGTTAAGATAATATGCGATTAAGATAAATTAAAATAAAAAAAGAAATCCCTTGTTTATTTAACAACAAACAAGGTGCAATCCAGCATACGGGAGCACCTACGATAATTTCTATTGTTTTCATCACTATTTTCATATTTACAACTCAATATAGTCAGAAGGATTTTCTGAAGAATCCTCTTTTTTAGCTACTTAATGCATACTAATATTAATATGAAATAGCTGTATTGATAAACTCTCTAGAACAATAAATATACTGGCTGAAACGGACCTATATCCGATATTTTTTCCAGTAACATGAATGGTTATTTCTGATAAATGCGTTTGTATATCATTATTCCCAAAAATTTCATCCTCAATCTTTACAATATCCGCTTCACAATCTACTTCTTTAAAAGTTTTCAATAATTTTGTTTCCAATAAACTACAATCAAAGTTCTCATCTTTTATTACGGCAAATTTAACTTTCATATCGATTTCCCCATTTTTAACAAACTAAAATCATTAAATCAATATAAATATATATTATTCTATTAAATAATTCAAAATATATGTTTCTTATAAATCACTACTAAATATCAGTTCTAAGGATTTAGATAAAAAAGAAAACAAATAAAGTGAAATTCTAATCAGTAGGTGGTTTGTCCATCCCCCGCTGATTATTTAGTTAAACCAATCGGACATTTAAGAGATTATAAAATTACTCTTTCAATCACCAAGCTAATTAATAGATAATCCCCCTGTGCTCAGTGATTCAAAAAAAATTTTATTTTTAATTCATAGATTCTGAGAACTTTTTGCTTTAATATTGATAAGTCGCTTCTTACATTCTGTAATATTGGAAATAACTATATAGTAAAACAAATTAACTATTAGGAGTGCTATTTATGTTTGATATACTTCGTCTCTTAATTATTTTTCTCATTGCTATCTTTTTATTTTTCTCCATACTAATGGAGTTTAAAAAACCTCAAAAAAGTGTATTTTGGTTTTCAATTGAAGTCTTATCTCTTCTAGGGATTATAATGCTTTTTAAAGATTTTTTATCAAAAATATAATTTATTCCACGAATAATGACGTGTTTCAATACAATATCTTTATCTTTTGAACGACCTTATTTCTTAACACGGACTCTCCCTCCGGTTGTCTTTTCTTTATAAAAAAATAGCCTACCTATCTCCGTAGGTAGACTATTTTTTTATTACTCAATACAAAAGTATACTTTCTTTTCCACTCAAACTTTATGTAATGATACAGATTCCAAATAAAGTGAAACTTTAATCAGTGGGGGTTTTGTTCATCCCCCACTGATTATTAGTTGAACCAATCGGGCTTTTACGGGCAGTTGATCCCCCACCTAACTCCTTTGCTTCCGCTGAATTTTGAGGTGGGGGTCTTACTGCCCGTTAATGCGGGATAAATTATTGCCTTTTCTGTATTTTTATCATTGATTTTTTGTTCATAAATTCGTAACACATATATATGAGTTATCATGCTAAAATTAGTTTATTAAAAAGAAGTTATTCTTAATGAATCGATAATTTTTAATACCCTGTTTAAAGCCTTGCCCCCCTGCAAGGCTTTTCCTATTTAGCTAGAATAGTGGTTACCAACCTCTACCATGCTCTGTATACACATCCCTACCTTTATAACACTGCATGTTCATTTTAACTTTTCAGCATCAGCACACGTAAAATTCTCTCCTGCATCATTTGATTTACAAATTTTATTTATCGATTTTTCAGTTATTTTTTCATTTTCATTAGAAACTCGATCTAAATCCATTCGAAATACTTGTTCCGGATTCTCTTTTAAATTTCCTTCAATATGAATTGTACGATCGAACATCTCAGCCGTGAAGCTGCTAGATGTATTTATCATTTCTACTCCATTATTTTCACCTACATAGCGTTCAACTACTTTTTCGGCTTCTTTAAGTTGCTGAGATGTAGGATACGGTATAGATTCCGCTAAAATGACTGCACCGACTAAATAAGTAATATACAAACCACCTGCAATCAAGATAACTTTCTTTACTGTTTTATTAATCATGCTCTAACTCCTTTTTTTCGTTTGCTATTAAAATATATAATTTTTCTAATCTTTATCAATTTCTTTTTAGTACGTAACATTCGTTTTACATTTTATAAAAAGCACCTCTCTTACTAATTTCCAATTTGATAATATCATAATATTTATCGTTTTTCAATAAATAATTATTACTTAACAATTTATTTTTACTGTTTTAAAATTCGATTCAATCTGGAAACAACCAACTTATTTAAGTCCACTACATCATCAGCAAGTTTGAAAATTTGTTAATTAATAGAAACTATATGTAAATACCTCTCGTTATATCTATGCAGATTAGTATTTTAGCTTCAGCACTCACTCTATTCGAGAACACTTTACCGAATATTCAACCTAATGATAAAATTGACCTAATTATTTTTTTCGTCCATCACTATATAAAAAATCAGTATTTTCACAATTAAGTAAACACGAGTTTGTTCTTCTGTCCTACTTACTATTTAAGGGTAATAGTGACATGATCAAATCAAAAAATTTGATTTAAATTCATTAATGAATGGAGAGGTTTATATGAAATTAAAGGACAAAGTAGCAATCATAACTGGTGGTGCGAGTGGGATTGGCGAATCCACCGTTCGTCTTTTTATTGAAGAAGGTGCAAAAGTAGTTATCGCTGACTTTTCTGAACGTGGAAAAGACCTATCAGATGAATTGAACGCAAATGGATATGATACGTTATTTATTAAAACTGATGTAACAGTAGAGGCAGACATTAAACAACTAATCCATGAGACAGTAAGTAAATACGGTAAATTAGATATTATGTATGCTAATGCCGGCGTTGCTGATGATGCACCAGCAACCGAATTATCCTATGAAAAATGGAAAAGAACCATTGATATTAACTTGTCTGGGGTATTCCTTTCTGATAAATATTCGATTGAACAATTTCTTAAACAAGGTACAGGCGGTGTCATCGTTAACGCTGGTTCGATTCATAGCTTTGTTTCATTACCTAGCCCAACAGCATACTCCTCTGCAAAAGGTGGTGTGAAACTATTAACTCAAAATTTATGTACTGCCTACGCTAAATATGGAATACGTATTAACGCGGTCTGTCCTGGCTATATTGACACCCCTTTACTTAGTAGTGTTAATCCTCAACAGAAAGAATATTTAGCTTCCCTTCATCCACAAGGCAGACTTGGAACACCAGAAGAAGTGGCTAAAGCGGTCTTATTTTTAGCAAGTGATGATGCTAGCTTTATTAATGGTACAACACTTCTTGTTGATGGAGGCTATACTGCACGTTAATTTAAAAATTTTGAAGCATCCTAAGAAATATATGGTCTTCAACAAGAAAAAGCGCCATCACAAGTGAAGTGAACCCGAATA
>NZ_NVAP01000056.1 GCF_002567495.1 Bacillus cereus
AGACTATCACATGAGTTATACCCCTTTGAAAAGGTACCTTGCAGCAGGGGTGCCTTTTCTTTTGTTTTTAGTTGTAAATTAGTTTAAATAAAAACTATGTAATTAAAAAGTATAATGATTAAATTATAATTGAAGTAATCTGAGAATTTCCAAAACAGTAGAAAAATATAAACGAAAACGAAGTTTGCAACAACCAAACTTCGTTTTTTCGATTTATAATGACTTACAACAACTATTAGAAATTTTATATAATCCATCTACAATCATACTAATTCTTTATCTATTAAAAAACTTTTCAACAGAACTATCTGAATCATCTTTTCCACTTAACTTAGTGTAATCTATATTGACCTGTTAACTGTTCCTCAACCATTCGAACTAAGTATTTTGTGATTTCTCCACCAACAGAACCATTTGCACGTGATGATGTATTAGGTCCAAGTGTGACTCCTAATTCACGAGCAATTTCATACTTCATTTGTTCAATAGCGCTTGCAGCAGCAGAAATAAGAATTTCATTTGTATTACTTTCGTGTCTTTGAATATTCATAATTACACCTCCATTATATTTGTATATAACGTGTGTCTAATCATAATATTTATGCATGAGTTAACTATATTTTTAGGAGCATCTTATTTCGCCTCGTCATATTTCACTAATTGAATTTACAACACATCCATATGCTATTTCGTGAAATTTACTATTCGAGACGTAATTATTGCCGTAATTAATATAATAATAGCGGTTATCAAGCCAGATTCTCCAATCCAAATCTCAGTTTGATATCCTGTACTTGCACGTGTGAAAGGTCCTTGAATAATGGCATTCCAAGTAGCATGGATGATAACCGAAGGCCAAATGCTACCTGTCATAAGTCGTAAATAAGCTATAATATAACCGAATGGTACAATACAAAGATAGATACCAAGTACTGAAAGAACGACAGATGGTCCCGCTACATATAGACCAGCAATAACTATTGGAACATGCCACGTTGCCCAAATCAATCCACTAATAAGGATGGGCCGTGAAAACTCTGCATCGACTAGCCTTGTGAGCATATAACCTCGCCAACCCATTTCTTCTCCCAAAACTGGGATTAAGTTAAGCAAACTTCCGAAAATGCCGCTCAATACTACTAGATAAATGAAGCTGAATGGTGCCGTTACATACTGAAGCCCAAGCATATTGTAGATCGGTTCTAACATCATACCACCTTCGGGATACTGAAACCCTGCAATTCCACTCAACCAGGCGATAGAATAAGTAATTCCACAAATAATCATAGGGATTAGCAGAGCAAAACCGATCCCCTTCCATATCTTTAAGTTACCGAGACTAAAAGATACATCTTTAAACCCTTCTTTCAGTATTATGCGAGTCAAAATAGAAGATAATGCTGGGGTAAACATATATACCACAATAAGCGCCCTACTTTCCGTAATTATTACTCCTACATTTAAAATAATAGAAGTAATGATTAAGATACTCAGAAAGAGTTGAAGTCCTATTTTAGCACGTTGGATTTTATCTTTATTATGGAACGATTTTGCGTGTAATATCATTGTAATCCGCCCTTCCCCTTTCATTTACTTCTTGTCATTTCTACAGACACAACTTAGAATAAAAACATTTTTGTATACAGATTCATTCATCTTTAAACTCCCTCCCCAATTTATAGTCTAGTCTTACTTACGACTCATCCATGTAATTATTATTTATAAGTTGTCATAGCCGATAGTGCAAAAGTGTAATGATTAGCATATGACCTGTGTCAATTAACCTTATGACAATATGTAACTAGAAAATATGATATGGGATAGATAACAATTGAATTAAGGCAATTGATTCGTGCAAGTACAATGAATCAATCTTGCTTTTACAAATAATTCAATTGAGGTGGAAAAAATGAATAAGAAAAGCATAATTGCAATGGTTAGTACAGCTTTATTAGTCACAGGATGTGTAGAAGTAGGAAAGGCTCAAACAGTAGCAGTCGAAAATTCAGGTCAATCAATCCAAAAAAATATAGTTAAATCCATACAATCACAGGCTTCCCCATTAAAAACGATAGAGCCGTCAAAATCATTTGAGGATTTAAAACCACTTAAGAAAATGATTGGGAGCGCACAATATGTAGGTTTAGGAGAGAATACTCATGGAAGCTCTGAAATTTTCACTATGAAGTTTCGCCTTGTGAAATATTTGGTTACTGAGATGGGTTTTACAAATTTCACAATGGAAGAAGATTGGGGAAATGGCTTAAAGCTAAATGAATATATCCAAACAGGAAAAGGAAACCCTAGGGAATTTTTAAACCTGTTATATCCTACTGATGAAATTATAGCCATGATTGAGTGGATGAAAGATTATAATGCTAATCCATCCAATAAAAAAAAGATCCAATTTATTGGGCTCGACTTAAAGGAGTTGGACCAAGGTTGCTTTAATAAAGTAATTGATTATGTAAGGCTGCATCGACCAGATTTGCTGGCAGAAGTAGAAGAAAATTATAAAGAATTGTCGGCTTTTAATGGAGGTTTACAGGAATATATGGACCTTGCTCCTGAAATAAAAGAAAAATTCAAAGCAAACGCTGAGAGAGTAGCTCGATTACTAAAAGATGAGAATAAGCAAGCCAACACAGAAATAGTTTCACCCGAGTACATCTGGGCGAAAGCAACGGCAAGTGCAATAGAGAAATTTACCACAATGCTAATTCCTAACGACTATCCAAGTTTGGTAAAGCTACATGAGCAATACTTGGCCGATCATGCAATGTGGGCACAAGAGACATTGGGTGGTAAAACGATGGTATGGGGACACAATATTCATATAGCTAAAGGAATTATCGATGAGAAACAATACCCTTATGCTGCGGGGCAGTTTTTGAAGGAACGTTTAGACAATAATTATGTCACAATTGGCAGTACAACTACGGAGGGGAATTTCACCCTATACACCGACACCCAAGATAAGATTATAACGGATCTGATTCCACAAGATGTAAATAGTTTCAATTATACCCTCGGAAAAGTACCCTATAAAATGTTTTTATTGGATAACCGTCACCTAAAAGGAACCGCAGAGAAATGGGTTAAAGCAAAAAGACCATTACTAAGTATAGGAGCACGACTCTTACCGAACGAATCGGCATACTTTGATAAGTCATTGCTTGAGCAATTTGATATTATTTTTCACATTCGAAAAACAAGTCCATCTCATATTAAATAAAAGTACAAAACAATCCCGTCTTGCAGATGTAAGAACGGGATTGTTTTATGGAGATTAATATAAGCATCTTTTTTAACCAGAAGTAGGTTGCTCTCCCCTTTTCAGCATTATTTAGAAATGTCATATGACACTTTTACACTAGTGAGAATGACAAAAAAAGCCGTACAATTCGGTTATTACATAGATAGGAGCGATGAACTTTATGAAATCAAGATTCATCCAGAATGGTTATTTTTTATTGCTAACTTTCGTTACAGGATTGTTTTATTTTTGTTTTTATTTAATAGCTCTGCTATTCAGCTTCACCCTTTCATTTACGGTAATTGGGATTCCACTAGTTATACGCGTACTACAGACTACTACACCTTTTATCCAATTCGAGCGCATACAGACGAAAATTTATACAGATATTTCAACAGACCCTTATGATAGAAGTATAACAATAGATACATCGAACTGGGCTCAGGTGAAATTAGTGCTTACTGATCGTCGCACTTGGTCCGCTGTCTTTTGGTTAATGCAGAAATTAGTAATTGGGATTTTCAGTCTCATTAGTGCAATCATTTTTTATGTAATGCCACTTATGTTGCTGTTGGCACCACTACTTTATCTCTACATTGAAATGAATATTATATTCATACAGATAGATACGTTTGCCAAGTCACTCTTTGTAATGTTTATGGGTATAGTATTTACCGCCATAAGCATTAGAATAGTAGATCGTTTGACAAAGAAAATTGGGGGCTATACACGTAGCATGATTCGGCAACTAAATCGATAGAAGTTTGCAATCTGTGAGTAGTATCGCAGTTTTAAATTTAAAAGTATAATAGGCATGAAGGATTAAATTATAATATATGAAGTAAAAAGGTAGGCTACTTAGGGGGTAAATGACTTGTTAGATATGGTTAAGTATTGGTTTTGGTACGATTGGATTATGTTAGGAGTCCGTATACTTGTTAGTGTCTCTATCGCCATAACCACATTCGATTTTCAGGATAGTTTAACATTGCCACTTTGGATTATTATTCTTTGGGAAATTATTGCCTTCTCTGTTCCATGGGTAGCCTTACTATTCAATTATAAATATTATTTGTTCACAGAAATACTGCTATATGGTGGACTGTGTATATATTTAACTTCTTTATTTCCGGGAGCTAACGTTACATTTCTTATATCGACTTTTCTGATTGCTGCGAATAGTCAGCATTTGTCCTATTATTGGACAGCACCAACAACAGTTTTTATAACAACTGGAATTTTCTATGCGGTTGCGCCAAGTAATAGCTATTGGGTTATGGTTACCAACTATGGACTTGCTTATGTAATGGGCTTCGCTTTCCATTTATTAATCGTCAATCATAAGCAAAATGAAGCGATTCGTAAACAAAACGCGGTACTTGAGCAATATATGTCTCAGATTGAACATATTACACTGGCAGAAGAACGGAACAGACTGTCAAGTGAGCTTCATGATACAGTTGGTCATGCTTATACTTCTATTATTATGGGGATGGAAACGTTGCGTACCGAACTTGCTACTGAAATGGGTATACAGAGGCTAGACTCTCTGCTTGAAATGGGGCGTAAAAGCATTGAGGACGTGAGAGGTTACCTACATCAAATGGATTCTTCGTGTCAATCGTCTTCCTTGATTCAATCTCTACAAAATCTTGGAGCCGAATTTCAGGAGCACGCTCAGGTAAATGTAAGTTTTAGGACATTCGGAGAGGAATATCAACTATCTCGGCAAGCAAAGATCGCATTCGTTCGTTGCTTACAGGAGTGCCTTACGAATGCAGTACGTCATGGTCAAGGGACTGAAATTATAGTTTCATTGCAGTTTGAACAACAATATACGAGGTTAGAAGTTCAAGATAATGGAAAAGGAAATGTAGAATGGCAGGAAGGCTTCGGTATGAATGCGATGAAAGAACGGGCAATGAACTTGCAAGGTCATTTGTCTGTATATACAAAGCCAGAGGAAGGAATGCTTGTTACATGCACCATACCGCGACAAACTGAAATAAAAGATGGACTTATTCGTTTGTTAATTGTAGACGATCAGCCATTTGTTCGGGAAAGTTTGAGGACACTACTCGATAGATATGAAGATTTAAATGTAGTCGGCTTGGCTGAGGATGGCAATCAAGCCATCGATTTGTGTGGGCGCCTTCAACCCCATGTTATACTTATGGATTTAGATATGCAGCACATGGATGGAATCGAAGCAACCAAAAAGATTAAGCAACAATGGCCACATATCCACGTATTGATTTTTACAACGTTTCAAGATACCAAACAGGCGTTGGAATCACTTCGCAACGGTGCGGATGGTTTTTTACTTAAATCTATTGAAACGTTGGAGCTAGCTAATACGATCCGACTTATTCACAAAGGTGGGACACTAATTGATCAGGGAATGTCTCACAAAATATTTGAGAAGTTTGATGAGCCAAAAGAGACACCACAATCAAAAGCAACCGCTTATGAGCTAACAGCTAGGGAAATAGAAATATTGCAGCTAGTAGCAAAAGGACTTCGTTACACTACCATAGCATCAAGATTATATTTATCGAGTGGCACAGTCAGAAATTATGCTTCCACAGCTTATACAAAGTTAGGAGTCCGTAACAAAGAAGAAGCTGTTCAAAAGGCTCTAGAAATTGGAATTATTGAATAAAAAAAATGTTTTTTGTTTCTCTACAGCAAGGTAAAATGTAGTTACAAGGTACAGTAAAGGATAAACTTACGAATTTAATTGAATATCATTTTTGATAGGTAATTTTTTTGAAAAAGTTAACCCTGTTTTTAAAAATTTTAAATAGCGTTACTACATATATTGAATGTAGTAACGCTATTCTTTACTATATTAGAAATTAAACATCTTTATTATTGCTATACGGAAGACAGTTTCAGGCCTTTTCATCTGATAATTATTTCTTTCTAACTCGAAATAATTATCTCGTAATTTCTCCACCTACAGAACTTTTTTCATGTGAGGGTTTCTCTAGGCCAAATGCCCCTAATTCACTAGCTGTCTCTGAAAATAGCTATTTAAAAATATGGTTGCTAATTTCATTTCGATCTTCCTTGCACCCAAGTAGCAATATCATTTATAACATACTCAGGGATATTAGCAGGACTATAATATTCATCCGGTTTACTTAATTCTCCATCCCCTTCTGTAAAGAAGTGATTTAACTTTGGATATAATCGATAATTAATGTTATCTCTCTCTTTTAATTGTTCTTTCCAAAAAGGAAATTCAATTTTTGATGGAACATAACAATCCCTTTCTCCTTGAAGAATAAGAAGCGGTGTTTTTTGTTCTTTTGACATTTCTGCTGCTTTAATTTTACGGATAGAACCCCAATATACTGCTGGTCCTAAAGAAAAATCCTTTGGAGGATTTTGACTAGAGAAATTAGGATCCTTTAATAATTCAAATTGCGATTTGTAAAATTTATATTCTTCAGGTTTCATTTCCCCAATAGAAAGACGATACTCAAGTTGATCTAAAACATTGTCTGCGAATGCCTGGGCCGCCCCTCCCATCACAATTGCCCCAGCAATATTTTGCTTTTGATCTTTTTCAATTATCCTCGGAATCACCATTCCACCTTGACTATGACCAAGAATATAAATTTGATTCTTATCTATCATAGGTTCATTTTGAAGAAAATGATTCACAAGAAGAGCATCATCTGTTGTCTCCTTATCAACTGTATAAAAAGGACTAAGTTCTGTTTTCAATCCATGTTCATAGGTTCGTTTATTATAGCGAAGAACAGCAATTCCTTTCGAAGCAAGACCTTCAGCTAAATCGCGAAATGGTTTTAAAGCATACGTTGCTGAATCCTGATCGACTGCTCCAGCTCCATGAACAAGAATAACCGCTGGAAAAGGACCCTTTCCCTTTGGAACAGATAATGTTCCTGGCAATGGAAATGCACCACTTCCAACTACTACTTCTTTATCAACAAATGATTCAGGCTTACTATATGATGGACGATCTGCAACAGGACTAAACTGCATACTGAATTGAAAATCATCTATTTTTCCAGATGGATCTAATTTTATTAGTAAAGGTACAGTAATTTTTTCAAAAACTAATTTAATCTCTATATTTGTATGAACAGAATTTGTCTCTTTTTTTGTAACCTCTCCAATTTCTATAAAAGAACCTATTTGTAATTTCGTAGATAGTTCCTCCCAATAGTTCTTCAGCCATTTTTCGGATATTATTTTCTGTAATGATCGAGAAGTTAAATCAAATGCAGATTTATAATTTTCAGCATGCATAGAACGGATAAATGAAAGAGTGGTAGATATAACAGGGTTTTCATCGTCAATATTGTCTATTTTTTTTATATTTGTGTTTGTTTCCTTTAATTTCGATTTAATTTGGTGGCTGAACGGATTATTATATGTATTTTGATATAAATTTATTTTCAATACGTCCTTATTCCGTCCCTCAAACAAGTTTGAATTATCTCCAAAATTTTTAGGTGAAAGTACTTCCTCTGCATATGAAACCGAAGGCATAATTATCGCAAAAATTGTACTGACAAGTAATAACTTACTCCCTATCCTTTTTTTCGTGTTCATATTTATTAATTCTCCCTTCACAATTTAAATTTTTAATACAGCATGCCTAGTACTATAAGGAAATAGAAATTTTCAAGGGGGTTAATAATCTACTTTACGATTCCCCCTAACAGGTTAAAAAGCTATTATAAACAAACTTCAATATACAATGCCTTCTTTCTCTTTTTCCACATGTATGTTGACTATAGAAATTACTTCTTTTCTTTAAAACACTCTTGTTACTGGCTTGTTTTTCATATATAAGTCGTACCTGTTTCCCCCTTCGCACCACTTTATATTTGTATCATATACAATGAAAATCTCTTTTTCCTTACCTATCCCTTACAAATCCCTTACATTCGAAATCGCTTTTATAATAGTGCTGTAGGAACCGCTGTGCCCAAACGCAAAAAAAGAAACACCGATTTCATTTGCTTTGGTGCTTCTTTTTCACACTATAAATTTTGATTATTTTTCTTGCTATGTAACACAAATTAGATTGTGCTGTATGAAACACTCCTAAGGTTGTTAAAATCACTTATTTCAATGGTAAAGTTTATACTAGAGGATACTCATATCCAACAGTTTAAGAAAAAGAAATACTTCAAAACCATTAACTTAAGAGTCGGATATTCACATTTGTTAACTTGATGGCTATGTGGGTGAAACTTAAACTTGCCAATGGCCCCTAAAAGTAGTAATCGTTGCCTTGCCCCTGCCCCCCTCTTAGATAAAAGATAAATTTTTAATTTAAAATCTAAAATAAATAGTTTATGGACCGTAGTGCTAGTCCATCTATTATTTCTAAATTTCTTGTACCCATTCAGTATAATCAATAAAACGGGGTCCGATTATGTTGATACTTCTTATAAATAACATCATTACATTAATTTTTTTTCGGGAGTACAATTCCTTTATATAATTGAACAGTAATTAAGTAATAAATTGAGTAAATTACTACAAAAATAACAAGTGGTAACCAAATACGAAAGTACGGATCGATTAAAAGAGATCCAAACATATTCATACCAACTAATATGTGAGTAATCCCCACAATTGCTGGGAATAAGAATATGAAGAATAACTCTTTATAAATTGATTTTGTTAATAATTCTCGGCGGACACCAATTTTACGAAGCATTTGATAACGTGCTACATCTTTTGATGCTCCCGACAGAACTTTAAACATTAAGCAGCTTGCCATCATTGCTAAAAATGCAACTCCAAAGAAAAATCCCATAAACATTAGTCCGCTGGCAAAATCATGACTCATAATATATGTTTGATACTTACTATCCAATTCTTCCGCTTTCACATTTTTATATTTTACTATCTGTAATTCATCAAGTTTTTTCCATTCTTTTATGTATGATCCAAAATCATCTGTTTTCCCCATAAACACAGTACTTTCTTTACCCTTCAACCCATCGTATATGTTTTGATCTACAATTTTTATTTCATAATCAGGATACACATAATTTGGCTGGATCGTTCTGAAAGCCTGGATCCATTGTTTTGTGTCTGCCTCTCCTTTAACCCATTTTATTGAAAATGCATCAATGGGTATTTCCTCTGAAACTTTCTCTATTTTCATACCTTGTAAGAAAGGGCGATTTTTCTCTAAATCTTCTTTAAGATAATAAACATACCTATCATCAACTTTGTAATGATATTCAAGTTGTTCTTGAAATAAGATACTACCCAAAATTGTCTTTTCTTCCGCAGTTGGATTATGAATGACTGAATCGTAAATCCGTATTTGATTTGTCATGTTTACGATGTTGTTTTTAAATGCCATACCACAAGCAATTCCGCCAGCACCAAGAGCCACTAAGATTGCTACTGTTGCAAGCACATTTGTTAGACCATTAATGCGGAAATTTAATTGTGCAAAAGTAAAAGCATTAAGGCCTTTTTCACTACGTTTTTTATTACTCTTTAGCTTGTTAATCATAACTGGGAGAAGTGATCCAAATATAAGGTAAGTACCAACGGTTGCTGAGATTAATCCAACGGCCATTAATCCCAAAGCAATTAGCGGATTTGCATATGACATATAGATCAGTGATGCATAACCAATACCCAATAAAAGAATACCAAGGAATGCAATTACAATTTTCATTTTTCCTTTTATGGCAACACGCTCTGTTTGTCCATCTGCATGTACAAGTTGCAGTACAGAAATACGCGATAATTTAATACTATTCATAATTGCTGATAATACAAATAGTGCAAAGAAGAAGACGCAAGTAATAGTTATTGATGGCAGATAAAATGCTTTATAACCTTCACCAGCAAACTCGAGTTCTTTCATTAATAACTGACCGATACCTTCTGCTAGTCCTACACCCACTGTAATACCGATCGCAAGAGACGCAGTGCCTAATACGATTGTTTCGATAAACATAAGTAAGGTAACTTTATGCTTTTTTGCTCCTAACATCATATACATACCAAACTCTTTTTGACGAAGAGCTGATAAGAAAGAGTTTGCATATAAAATATAGAAAAATGTGATAAACGCTAACAAAAAGGAACCAATTTTAAATACAGACGCAATATCCTTAATAGAAGAGTTAGATTCAAGGAACGTTTTATTGGATGCTAGCGTTTGAAACATATAAAAAGTTGAAATGGAGACAATAAGACCAACAAGTAAAACAATGTAATCTTGGAATTTACTTTTTAGGCCTGACATGGAAAGCTTAAATAACATGATTGAACTTCCTTCCTTACGCTTTTTGTGTGCCTAAATTTGCAAGCACGTCTAAAATATCTTTATAGAATTCTTCACGGATACCACCGCGATGAATTTCTTTATATAACTCACCATCTTGAATGAATAAAATACGCTGACAGTAACTTGCGCTGTAAGGATCATGCGTAACCATCATAATGGATACACCTTGCTCTTTATTTAAGCTTGTCATGGCATCAAGTAAACTCGTTGCATTTTTAGAATCTAGAGCTCCAGTCGGCTCGTCTCCCAAAATAATTGCAGGTTCATGAACTAACGCACGTGCTGCTGCGGAACGTTGCTTTTGTCCCCCAGATACTTCAGAAGGATACTTTTGAAGTATAGCTGTAATGCCTAACATATCAGCTACTTTTTCTACTTTCTTTCCAATCTTACGAGATGCAACACCTTGAAGTGAAAGTGGGAGTGCGATATTTTCATAGATAGATAAATTCTCTAATAAATTAAAGTCTTGGAAGATGAATCCTAATTTTTGCGAGCGGAAATCAGAAAGCTCACCTTGTTTCATTTTCGTTATATCCGTACCTGCAATTTGAACAATGCCGCCCGTTGCTGTGTCTAACGTTGAAATTACATTTAATAATGTTGTTTTACCAGAACCAGAAGGCCCCATAATACCAACAAACTCTCCCTCTTGAATTGAGAATGATACACCTTTTAACGCGTGTGATTGATTCTCACCTTTTTTACCGTATAATTTTTGAATGTTTTTTACATCTACAACTGGTTTTATCATTTATATCCTCCTACTTTTTTATTTCATTACAATAAGGTTTACTACTAACAAAATAGACACGTTGCATTCACCCTAAAGCTACAATGAAATCTTTCCTTTTATCTTCTTTGCTCACCTCATCACTTTGAATACATCCATGATAAACTATGAAAATTAGGAAACACCCCGTAAAAAACTTAAGAATTCTTAAGTTTTAAAAAAAAGCTTATGGAACCTGTAGTTCCATAAGCTTTCTATTTAATTGGATGTTCAACAACAAAAGACATCCAACCATCTTTATATTCTGCATATATATTACCATAATGAAGTTCAACGATCCTTTTGGAGATAGCAAGCCCAGCCCCAGACCATTACCCTGGTCATCTTTCCTTGACTTGTCCCCCCTAAAAAACCTTTCAAACAATTTNNTTTTGAACGATTAAACTTTCTTTTTCAAATATAGGAATGTATTCTCCAACTATTTGCTCCAACAAACTTGATAAATCAACTTCATTAAGGTTTAACTTAGCATCTATGCCTGATAAACGAGTATATTCAAACAGCTCATCAATTAAATATTTCAGTCTCTGTGACTTTGAATAAGTAGTTTCAAGGTATTCCTGTAATTGTGTTTTACTTTTGTATTGCCCTCTTTTTAATAAATCTATATAGCCAATAACAGATGTTAACGGTGTGCGTAAGTCATGAGATACATTGGTTATAAGTTCATTTTTTGTACGTTCTAATCGTCTTTCTTGTTCAAATGTATTTTCCAATTTCTTGGACATATAATTGATATTTTGAGCAAGTTGGGTCAATTCGTCCTTCCCCTTAATCCCAATTGTCAAACCCAGTTTTCCATTTGCAATATCATTAACATTATCCGAAATGAGCTTCAAATATACTATTTTCTTTCGAACCAATATCAAAAAAATTATTATAAAGTTAAAGATTGCGAACGCGAATAAGAACAACAATGCCAAATTGAATTCAAACATACCAAATTCTTCGTGTTTTTTAAATAATGGATCTATGAAGTATAGCAAAATGAGGATTGTTAAACCAAATGAAATAAAAAAACTAACTGCAACAGCACCAAGAAGTTTTATAATAATCTTATTTCTAAAACTAACATTCTTCATATTTTATATCCAATTCCCCAAACAGTTTTAATATAAATGGGATGTTTAGAATCTTCTTCAATTTTGTCTCTTATTTTTGTAATATGCACCATGACGGTATTATCTGATTTATAAAAAACCTCTTTCCAAACTGATTCATATATTTTTGCTACACTCAGGACAATCCCTTTGTTGCGGGCAAGTAGTTCGAGAATAGCAAACTCTTTTGGAGTTAACCTTGTTTCTTTTCCTCTTACCCATACTTGACATGTATCTGTATTTACGGTTAAGTCACCAATTTCTATAATGCTTTTATTATGTTCTATTGGCGTATTGTATTTTTTAAATCTTCTTAACTGGGATTTCACTCTAGCGATTAATTCTAATGGATTAAACGGCTTTGATAAATAATCGTCTGCGCCAGAGGCTAGACCCTAAATTTTGTCTATATCCTCAGATTTTGCAGATAGCATAATGATAGGCATGTTACGATCTTCCCTAATTTTCATACATGCTTCAATGCCATCCATATTCGGCATCATAATATCTAAAATAATCAAATCAAATTCCTTTTCTTCTAACAGTTGTAAAGCTTGTATAGCATCTTCTGCTTTTTGAGTTTTTAGGCCTTCATTTTCCAGGTATACAGAGATAAGATTTCTAATCTCTTTATCATCATCAACAATAAGAATTTTTGACTCCATTTTATTCCTCCACATTAAATGCAATAAGTATCCAATAAAGCATATATTTGTTGTTACTTAATTAATAAACTTAATAGAGATGGTTTCTATCTTTTTTCTTTACTTAATACGATTCTTTGTAAAATACACAAAAAGACCGTCACAGTATTGTGACGGAAAAACAGGAAAATTTCAATAACTAATTACTATTATTATTTATTTGTCGCTTTTAAAGCATCTAACACTATCTTGGTTGCTTCTGCAATAAGCTTATCATCATATTTAGCATCCTCTTTATCATGATTAGAAAGTATCGCAAGAACAATTGGCTTTTTATTTGGTGGCCAAATTATTGCGATATCATTTCGGGTTCCATAAGATCCCGAGCCCGTCTTATCAGCTACTTCCCATCCTCCTGGAACTCCAGCACGAATTAAATTATCTCCCGTAGTATTCCTTTTCATCCAATCTATTAATAAATCCCGTTTCTCAGTTGAAAGTACATCTCCTAGCGTAAAAGCCTGAAGACTAGTAGCTAATGCCTTTGGGGTACTAGTATCATGTACGTCTCCTGGATGCACTTCGTTTAACTCTGGTTCAAAGCGTTCAGGATTTGTAACAGTATCTCCTATTTCTCTCAGTGATTTTTTGAATTCACTAAGTCCACCTAATTGTTTAAGAATAAGATTTTGTGCAGTATTATCACTATATCGAAGGGAGGCATCTGCAAGCTCTTTCAGAGTCATACCTGTATCAACATACTTTTCTGTAATTGGATTGTAATTAACAAGATCTTCACGAGTATACAAAACTCTTTGATTTAGATCTTCTATTGATTTCTTTTGTAAAAGTACTCCCACAGCTAAAGCTTTGTGGGTAGATGCGTATGCAAACCGTTTATCTGATTGATACGTAACGGTTTGATTCGTATCAGTGTCCAATGCATAAATACCGAGTTTAGCATCAAATTCTTTTTCAAGTTTAGCAAAAGAATCATTACCAGTAGTTTCTTGTTTGATTTGATTTGTTTGTTTCGTTTGTTTAGGTGATTCAGATTGAGTATTACTATCGGAACAGCCTATAAGCGTTGCACATGAAAGAAATACTACAGGTACCATCTTTTTGTAATGCAAAATGTTAAAAAACTTGTTTAAGACTATCATACATTTTCAACCTCTTTCAAGAATATATGGTTTTTCTAGGTGTTATACATACCGATACAATTAAAGAGTATATCGGATATCACTCTTCTTGCATCTCACTTTTCATAAAATGAGCGAATTATCATGAACACCTGTTTTATACTTAATAGACAACCTAAGTAACAAGTTTGTTCCATAAATAAGAATCTTGAAAAAGAACTGATAGAATCCTCTATTATGATTCCCTTGTACTATGATACACGGCAAATTCCTTTTTCATCAGGTTTAACGAATATTAAGATGAAATATTTTGGGTATGTGGATTTTTCTCAACTTTGGATAAGACCTTTAATTTAAAATTCACCAGAAACCTAATCCACTTGTAATAATTATTATCCTATTTAATTTCCCTGATGCCAAAGGTAAATTTTTTAGGAATACTGATACATCGCTATCAGGTCAATTAAACTGGTATCCTAGCGTCACCAAATTAAACACTACATAACATTATCTTCACCTTTCAATATTTTAAAGGCCTCACAAAAACAAAATTATTATCTTCCCACAGTTATCTATGAGAAGTTAGCTCGTTTTTTTGTTTTGGAAAACCACCGATTTCTAATTTTGACGACGATGTGGCTAGACTTCTTAATTAACACCAATTTTTATCAGTAGTCGTATCTAGAAACCTAAAAAAGTCCATTTAGAAAATCTAAATGGACTTTTTCACTCATATAATCCTATCTATAGTTAAACGAATTAGATTAAATAAATTTAAATTTTCTTGCTTTATCTAATAAACTGTTTTGGCATTTCTTTAACGTGCTTATCATCATCACGCCAATCATAGGTTTCTTTCTGTGAAATATCTAAAGTTTGATCCCCAATTCTAACAATATTCTTATTTACCCATTCAATATATGGATCTGTATCTGGATAGTTCCAATATATATTTTTCTCTGAATCTGTATCAAGGTTAACTAATTCACCCCTAACAGCATCCGCACTTAATGATCCTGCATTATGAAAATAAGTCTTGATGAGATATTTTCCATCTGGAGATTTCACTGTTCGAATTAATTCTCCTTTTGGAACACCTTGCAAACTAAAAAATTTCCAATATCCAAATCCAATTATAATTACTAACATAGTAAGTATAGTTAGTAATACTTTTCTTTTTGTTTTTTTAATTTCACCTTTTTTATTTATAATACTCATTCAACTCCATTCCACAGAACGCATACCATATTATACCATTAAATAAATGGTATAATATATCAAAAATAAAAATCCTCCCTTAATAGTTTTTATAAAAAGGACATATCTTCCTCAAGGAACGCGAAGTGAGTAGGTGGGAGATGAATTCAGAAGTGGGGAGAGTTCAAAGTGCTTGAGCGTGATATTATTCAAGTTTTTTCATTGGGAATGCATAATAAATACAAACAAAACCAGTAATACACCTTTTCTGTGCCATACTGGTTTTGTTAAAGGTCATCTTAAATTGTAGCTAGTTCACCGAGATTGCAAATTCTGAGTTCGGTGCCCCAGCGAATACGATTGTTCCGTTCTTCGGCAGTTTCACCTTGTTATTGCCACTCACGATGCTAAAGTTGACGCAAACTCCCTTCTCATCATACACCGCAAACGAACCTTTTGATGGCAACGTTATGGTCATTCTTTTCTCTGCTGACGCTTGCGGGATTGCAAACCATTGCGCATGCCCATTTGCTCCCAACGTAACTTGGGATGATTGGCCTACCTCAATCTGTTTTACATTAGATTCACTCACGTATAACAACCCAGCCATCTCCATATATTCATTTCCCCCTTCTGTATAGAAGTGCGTTTCCGTTGTATCACGGCCATTCATTACGGGAATTTGGAGTTGATGTGTTGCGGTATTCGGACCTGTAATTCTTCTGCCGTCCCAATAGCCTGCTGGGCCTTCCTTGCGAGTAATTTGTGTAGTAAGAAGTTTCGGTTGGACGAGATATTGAATAGAACTAAATTTCTCGTTTACAAGATAGAACTTGACACCTTCCCTCTTTTCCCATGCAGCAGCGGTTTTCTTCGATAACACATTGTCTTCTAGTTTCTCAGCCAAATAGTGGGTCATCACACTTTGCCCTAAACCTGGATGCGATTTATATGCGCTCTCCTTCAAATAAGTTCTTCCATTCTTCTCGGTTACGAAGTTGAGCTTGGAAGTACCCTTCTCATTAATAAAGCTTCCATCAGCAGTATATACATATTTTTCTTCTCGATTAGATGGTAAGAACAGTTCTCCGTTGTTCGTAATTTCAATTTTGAAATGAGTTTCGCTATTGCCATAAAATCCTGCTTTCTTTGCTACGCCTTGAGGCATTTTGACTTTGACCGGCTTGCCAAAGGATTTGTTCGGCTTGATTTCCTTAATAGTACCTTTTTCTTTAAGCGTGGCGAGCAGCAATTCGGTTGCCAATAGTTGATTTATAGAGCTCCGTCCACCAGATGTCAATACAGCCGCTGCTATTTTCTGTTCCGGAAGTACGACTAGTATAGCATGTTGCAGTGCCGTATCGCCGCCCTTAGCCAAAGCTTGGATCCCATATTCACTGAATGGGTATAGTTTCACACTATCCCAGCCGAGGCCATAGTTAAAAATATTATCTCCATCACCTGGCCATATTCCTTTTTTATATTCCTCTTGCTCCATCGCCTTGACTACCTTATCAGAGAGGATTCCTTTTCCCTGTCCCATAAATAGTTGTGAGAATCGCACCATATCTTCTGCCGTGGAAGATATGCCTCCCGTACCAATTACATTCACCGATTCAATTGGAAGTTGACCTTGGTACACCGGGAAATATAGTCCAGCCCGATTTTCATCCCTCCATTTGTCCTGCGGCGTTTTCGTATGATTCATCTTTAAAGGCCCTGTAAAGCTTTGATGTAGAAATTCAGTAAAGCTCATACCACTAACTCTTTCCACCAAAATTTCGGCCAGCGTAAAGCCATCGTTACAGTATACCGAGAAAGCGCCAGGGTCCGCCTTCAAGTTTTGATTTGACAATTGCTGCAACAAGGTATCATGGGCATAGGTATCATTATCGTTAAATAAAAATGCATTACCTAACGTAGAACCTTGCAATCCAGAGGAGTGATTTAATAACATACGCGGTGTAATACGTTTGTATCGACCGTCTTTCATCTTAAAATCAGGAACATAGCGGACAACAGGAGCATCCAAATCGACTTTTCCTTCATCGACCAATTTCATTACAGCCGCTGTTGCATACATTTTACTGACTGAACCAATCCCATATTGAGTATCTTTGGTTAGCGGCTTTTCCCCTTCCATATCATTCTTGCCAGCCTGACCCGACAAAATAAGTTTTCCATTATCAATTAGCGCATACTGCACGCTATTCGCCCCATGGGACTTCGTAAGTAGCGCCGCCTTCTCTGCTGCAATCTTCTTCAGTTCCTGGCTAACTACTTCTTCATTAGTTACAATTTTAGTCTTATTATCAGAGAATGCTTTCGCCCCTGTTGGTAGGATCATAGTTAGCGCTAATGTAGTGGCTAACACACCAGTTAGCTTATTTTTCATGAGAGAATTACCTCCTTAGATAAGTGATCGATTTTATCATTAATTTGTTTAACTATGAAACTATGATAAATTTTACCCGTCTTTACTTTTGACCTACTTGCTAAATTCAGTAACTAAAATATTTTTAAATGGATCAGGACTATCAGCTTTAATGCTGTTCAAATTGACGGCCAATGTATGCTTGCCTCCAAGTGTGCCCCCAGCAAAAGTTAAAAAGCCAGGAATGGTTCCTCCATGCCCCCATATCGATACACCGTTTGAAAGCTTCATTTTGAAAATTCCAAGCCCGTAATCACCAAGTTCATCTGTTCCTGTAGGGACTGTTGTAAGCATTTGCTTTAGTTGCTGTTCTTTCAGTAATTTGCCCCCAAGTAAATAAGAAAAGAATTTGTTTAAATCATCAGCTGTAGAAATCATATCTCCGGCCGAGCTCCCCATACTTGGGTTATAATAAGTAACATCTTTTGGCTCACTTGTTCCGTCTAATTGGATATATCCACGGGCATGCTTGGTTCCTGGAATAACGCTTGAATTTCCAGGTAAGAATGTATTCGCTAATTCAAGTGGTTCAATAATTCGATTTTCAATCTCTTCCGCATAGCTGTTCCCAGTTACTTTTTCAATAAGAATTCCTAGTAATACATATCCTGTATTTGAATACGACCAGCTCTTTCCTGGAGCAAAATCTGGAGGCATGGATATTCCTATCTTTACTAATTCTTCAGCAGTATAAGATTTTTTTGTATCCATCATATTAAAATCCTTTGACCTTGTGTAATTAGCGATACCACTTGTGTGATTTAATAATTGTCGGATACTAATATGTTTATCATCATATCCATTTCCTTGAATGACACCAGGCAACCATTTTTCAATAGAATCGTCTAAATTTAAGCGATTTTCTCCTGCTAATTGAAGTACAACTGTTGCAGTGAACGTCTTTGTCACGCTGCCAATTCGGAATCGAAAATCTGTTTTCATTGGTTTCTTGTTACTTAGATCCGCTACCCCAGCTGCATAACTCCATGTTTTTCCACCCTTAGAAACTTTAGCAAGTATCCCTGGATATCCAAGTTTCAATGTATCCCGCATTGCATCTTTGACGGAATTACGATCTCTTTGGCTGCTTGTTTGTAACGAACTAGATACATTTTGAATGGACTCCGCTTTTACACTTGAGGTTGGAGTAGTATAAAACAGGGAACCTCCAGTTATTAAAAGGGCTAAACCTGTAAATGTAATTTGACGATGCTTATTCAGCAAAATATTCCTCTCCCCTATTCATATTGTATAAATGGTTATTTGCTGTTTGGAACAAATCACACAGCTTTCTTCTTAACCAACTGCAAAAGGACGACATTGAATTTGTAATGTCTCTTTTCCTCTAAACAAGTCTTATTAATCGATTTGTATTTTTATGGAAATATATAGTGTTTCTTCTTCCTCTCATTCTTCTTTACATTTTAATCATACACAATGAAAATCTCTTTTTTCTTACCTCTTCCTTACAAATTCCTTACGTTCAAAATCACTTTTATAATTGATTATTTTTTATTTTAATAACATTTAGTTGTATTAATTTGATAGGAATTTGATAGTAAAAAGTTTACTTATTCCGAAAAATGAATTTAAATACATTTTTACTATTTAATATTTTACTTATTCATGTCCTAACATAAGTTCTTATCATCTATATGTATTATTTATTACAACAGCTTTCAAGCTAAAAATAAGATATTCCATCAAAGGGAAATATGAGTATCTAAATAATAGATTACCAATATAAACAATGTGCAAATGTGAGAACCCCTGTACTACTGCTGATTTCCATCTAACTAATACGGCTTCAAACATTGGACACAAATGCTACATGTAATGTTGGATTTATTACCTATTCAAAATTCTGTTTGTTCATTTTTTCTTAATACACAAAAATTCCTAACTTATAAATATACAATCTATAATAGGGACGTCTAAGGATAACCTATTAGATCCTTAGAAAATATCAACTTTCTAAAATTGGACAAGATGAAAAAATCACTCAACGAAAGGTGTGTTATCAAAAGGAGAATTCATTAAAAATTCTTTAGTAGTAACTGACATCGCATTAGCAATGTCTACAATGTTGACGAGGTTATTGAAGGGATGTAAAGAGATGGAAGACAGATTTCTCACCAATTAAAAGCAATATTTTTACGGGACCGGATATACTTACAATATTTTGATCCCTATTCACTTAAATATACCCATCTACAATTAAAATATTTCGTAAGCGTTAATAAATAGGATATTTATATAAGTGAGATATAGTGTCTCTTTATCAGTTGTAATAAAAAGGCGGATCCCAACTCTCATAAGGAATCCACTCTTTCTTTTTCTACAAGTCTATTTTTATACGTTCCTCTTCTTGTCCTTACTAGAACCTCCACTACTGGATCATTTACATAATTATCGAAAGAGGAAGTAAATACATGTGTTTTGCTTAACGTTAGATAGATGAAATAAGGGAATTAAGCACTGATTTTAATTGTTCTCTCGTAGTAGGATCTAGAATTTCTGCTTTACTATTAATCTTGGTCCCTACGACACCAATTTGTAAAGTGCTTTCTTTTGGGATATTTGCTTCAATCATTTGTAATGTGAGCATTATTGATTCGTGTGCTTTATCTCCACCTGTAATACGTGAAGAAGCACTAATAACGGCTACTGGTTTATTCATAAATTCCCCTGATGAAACAACCCAATCAAGAGCATTTTTTAGAACTCCTGGAACTCCCCTCGCATACTCAGGGGTACAAATTATTACACCATCAGCTAGTTTAAGTTGTTCACGTAAGTCCTTAACTGAAGCAGGAGGATCATCTGTATCTGCTTCAGGACTAAAGTATGGGAGATGTTCCAATCCTTCATAAAATTGAAAATCAATATTTTCCGGTTTCAGATTAGAAATAGCATATAAAACGTTTGTATTAGAGGAATTCTTCCGTAGGCTTCCTGAAATAGCGAGTATTTTTATTCTGTTTTCATTCATAGTACCATCCATTCTATTTACAAATTTGATTTTTAAATTTCCACTTTTTTAAATCCCTTAATATTCCATACTTCATAATCATACTGTTTTTGAAATATCGTGTTCAACTAATTTGCTCCATCAGTTGAATAAAGAACCCTGTATATTTTATACATGTCTACTTTACATAACGCCCTACTATAAGAAGTTGATAAAACGGGAAATCCCCATGGTTAGGCAATTCCTGTTTTATTCTTTATGCCTGATTTTATAAATTGTTGATTTTACGCCATTTCCAGAACCTAATCACCGTTATTTCCTGCATAAACTTCACTTTTTTAACTATCTTTATTTTCGTTCGTTGTGTTCGTTTGTTTTGTTTAAATGGGCAAATCTATCAATTATTTAATTTAACTATTACGAATTAATGTTCAATTCATATACTATAGTAGATTGCTAGAAAGGAGGCGTAACCATGGATAGTTGTGTTGTGTTTGTAAATGGACAACCTTTTTTAGTTCTTTCAGTAGCTGGTATTGAAATTGCTAGATTTGAGATTTCTCTTCAAGTAGCATTAGCTCTCTTTTTTGATTTCCACCTTATCTTTCCTTAACAACTAACAAGATCACGGCAGCGCCTACGATACTTGCCATACACTTAATCAAAATCATTTATCCTCACATTATTTATTCCTTTGTTTCCATACCCCATTCTCTTTACGATAAGTATTCTTACCATCCATGAAGTCAGCTGTATTACCCGGAATGTTATATTTCTTATTTTTTTTCTTAGCCTTCTTCTTCAGTCTCTTCTCTTCTTGAATAGCTTGCAAATCCGCCTTCCACTGTTTCAACAAATCCTTTTCACGTCGCATCGAATTTGTACCCCTTGGATTAAAATGTGAACCAAATAATTAGATTCTACCTATTTATATAGAATCCTTTAATCCAAATGTCCATTTTATTCACCCCCTCGTTTAACATGTACCAATTTATGTTTTTCCTTCTCTATAGACCAACGATATATTATAATCCTTTATATACCCAAGGAGGTTTACCATGCTTAATTTTCATAAAATATTCTCCATCTTAGGATTCTTTTGGTTTTTATACGGTTTTATTGGTCTCATCTTTTTATTACTATTCCTTAGCGTGTCGTAACAACGCGTATACATATATGCTTAATGTGTAATTTCTATATAACAAAGAAAACAGCACCCGTTATGGATGCTTTTGATTACTTATGCGTTTAATATTTCAGTAATCTCTTCTGCTGTTAAATCGTATTGTTATTCCTCACTTTCTATAAAAATGATTATTTCGTTAAGTTTCAATATGTAATATTGCATATTCTTTACTTTCAATTTCCATACATGCAATAATTTATTTATAAAAATACAAGATATTAGTGAGGATGATTTATATGAACAAATTCCGGAAGAAGATCATTAAATCCTTACAAACTTTTTGGGGATGCTTAGCATTTGGTGTATTAATGTTTACTATCTTCTTAATTATGGATCTAACAGATACACCTTTAAATACATTGAGTTGGAGAGATTGGCTAGGTTCTGCAGTAGGTGCAGCCATTGTATCTGTAGGGATGTTTACTTTAAATAACTTGGATTTAAAATAATTTTTCCGTCAATACTATATGTAGGCTGTATGCAAAAACTCATTTGAAGTAGTTTTCTTTGTATCTCCTTGTATTGAGCAGTTAACTTTTGCTAACTGCTCTTTTAATCGTGACCATTATTGACAAGCTTTCATATAATGTAGTCATGCCTTTCTTAAAATTAAGTTCGTCACTTAAATTATAAAAATGGGATTAAATCCTATAACCTTTTCAGGAATCATCCATATTTTATTCTTGAAAAAGTGCTTTATTTTACTGAAAGGTGGTTGCGGAAACAACTGCCTTTTTGTTTATGACAAAAGGATTATTTTTTTCAAATGTTTACTACTAATGATCAATAAATATCCTATAATTTTTATATATGAAATAATTTGTTTAAGAGCAGATAAAATGCCAGTTACACTAGAACTTATTCTTATAGCAATTGGTGCTGTTGGCTATTTGATAAAAGAATCTCAAAAAACTAAGAAAAGAACCCTTGGAATTTCACTAGAACTTTTAGTTCTTTTCTGGTCAATATGGAGAATATCGACTATTATAATCCGAATTTTAGAATATAATCTCTCATGAATAAAACTCACTATTCCGTCAATTCTTTATATGACATTAGATTTTCTTCTTGTTCCCCTTCGTCTTCACTTCTTCACGTCCTACAATTTGATATGCAATATTACATATTCTGTATCTTCAATTTATAAACATGTAATAATTGGTTTATAAGATATTAAAAATTAATATTGAAAGGAGAATACTAAATGTCTTTCTTTTCGTGGTCTCCTCTTATTTTCTTAACAGTAGTTGCAATCATCATTTCTATTAAAAAGACTAAGAAACAATAGCTTTAAATAGTTACAATAATTTATTTCTAGGAGGTGTAGTTATGTCATTTGCAGCATGGAGTGCAATTTTTATGACTTTAATCGGACTGATGTCCGGAGCAATCTTTGGTACAATTTCTTCTAAAAAGGGTAAAAATACAAACTAAAAACCATCCGAATATCTATAATTCTATACATACAAAAAATAAATGTAATATTATTATGAAGATATTTACCAACTAACTTTTTTTCCCTAGCCTTACGTACTAGGGCATATTTATTTTTTAATGTGTAATTCCTCCCTCATCTAAAATAGCGTTTTTGTTCAATTTGTAGCGATTAAGTAAGCAACAAACTCTGGATACTCATTTTTCACAGATTCTTTTTCATCGTGATCTAATTGCTGATACATATGATTCAGTATTAGTCGTTTTGAAAAGATTAAGTATTTATCACTGTTCGTCCACAATTGCCAACCCATATTAAAAACAATCAAGACTTTATCGAAGTCTAGCTTGACCATCTTTCACTCTCCCTTTCTCTCAAATAAGGATTTTGTTTAAATTTACCTTAATCATAATCACTATTTATTAGGAGTGCTATTTTATAAAGAAAAAAGAAATTCTATTAATCAGCTCAAAAACAATTTCAACAAATTTCTTTATCGATTTATTGGGCTCAATTTACACTAGAGGATTCCCCAAACAACAGAGCAATTTTAGAAAATGTCATTGATTTTCATTACAATATTCACAGCTTTGACTTTATTAGAAATAATAATTTTAAATACTCTATACCGTGTGCAATTAAAATTTAAAAATAAATAATTATATAACTCATTAATAAGATTTAACAACTACTTCATTACCAGCTGATGAGCCTTTGGCCTTTTAGCTAGTATTTTTTATTCAAATAACTTTTTTAATTTTTCGAAAAATTTACGAAACATTCCTATGTTACGTTATATAAATCCTTTTTTTGAATCATATTCATTCAGTCAAAAAGTCCTAGCCCCCTAGGACTTTTTACGTTTAAATAAAGAGGTATACCGTATTTCTCAATGTATAAAATTACTTAACATAGTAAAATAATATTCGGATGGAAGTCCAATACATATTATTAAAATAGTTCAAATCGGAGGAAGGTACATTAGGGTGTCTTTTCTTTTATGGATTTTTTTAGAAAATATTCGAAATATAATACAGAAAATTATATTATTATATATGTATGATTTATAGTTTCGAAAATTAAGAAAATAGATAGGGGGAAACAATAATGAAATTAGGAAAATTAGCATTAATTGGGGCGTTAAC
>NZ_NVAP01000057.1 GCF_002567495.1 Bacillus cereus
ACTTGACAGGGATAAGACCAGTATAGGCTCTTTTCTTATTTATCCTAATTTAAACTTTTAACGAGCCACGAAAACCTCTGGCAGCATAATAAGAGTCTGCTCCATTGTGGTACACGAAAACATGTCCGAAGCGATAATCGCAAAATAGAGCACCACCGAGTTCTCTAATATCTGAAGGTGTTTGTACCCAACTTGATGATTTCATATCAAAATCCCCAAGTTTTTGCAATTCCCGATATTGTTCTTCTGTTAATAGTTCAATGCCCATAGCATTTGCAACATCAATAACGTTATTTTCTGGTTTATGTTTTTTTCTTGATTCTAACGCTTCACGATCATAACAAAGACTTCTACGACCTTTAGGGCTCTCCTTTGAACAATCATAGAAAGTATATTCGTCCTTTTCTTCATCATAACCGACAACATCCGGCTCACCGCCAGTTACTTCCATTTCGTTAAGTGACCACAATTTTTCATTATTAGTAGTCAGCTTCGTTTCAACTTTAGCCCATTCAAGGCCTTCATGGCGGTTCATGTTTTTCTCAAAACGAGCTTGCAATACTTTCAATAACTCTTCACGTTTTTCTACTAGTAAGTCATTTTTATTTCCTGTCATATTAGTCCTCCCTGATGTGTGTACTGATAGTAGTTTAAGTATATATTTTATAATAAATCATCTCAATATGAAGACTGTTTCAACCTTATGTCTTGTACAAACATCCATTATAAAGTCCTAAAACCCTCCATACTCTCTCCAAGAATATAGTGTGAGAACCACATCAAATTCTGTTTCATAATAGCTTCATTCATTCCCGGCTGATTAGGACTATATGCCATTCCTTTAAATATAATTAATTCTGTATCAACTTCCATATCCATTAATCCTTGATATAGATCATGTGCATTTGTAATTGGAATTCTTGCATCCTTTTCGCCATGTTGGATTAAGGTAGGCGTACAGGCTGATTTAATATATGTCATTGGTGATGTCTTCTTATATATATCTGGATCATTCCATGGGGTATTTCCTAAATACATGCTAATAAAATAAGGGATATCTGTATTTACATAATGGGTACCCCAGTTCGTAATTCCGCCTCCAACTGAAATAGCTTTAAATCTACTACTAAATGTAGAACAGAAAGCTGATATATATCCCCCGTTACTCCATCCTATAACTCCTACTCTCTCTTTATCTACAATCCCTTGATCAACTAATTTATCAACTCCTGATATAACATCGTCGTAGTCAGCAATCCCCTGTTTTCTATAGTTTGCTTTTAAAAATTCATTACCATAACCTGAACTTCCTCTGTAGTTTGGTTCTAAAACTATAAAGCCTTTTTCGATAAACTGTTCAATCGGATATTTCTCATTAAAACAGTCTGAAAATATCGGAAAGGACGCCCAATTCGGACCACCATGGATTACTACTAATAAGGGATATTTTTTATTTGCCTCAAACTCTACTGGAGTTGATAGAACACCCTCTATTTCAAGACCATCACTACTTTGCCATGAGATGATTTCTCTGTTACTTTTAAGCCTTCCTTCGAAAAAGCTATTTTCATTCGTTATTTTTTTATCATCAAAATAGATTTCAAAGGTTTCATTTGTTATAGCCTTAGTATATGTTATATGATTGCCATCCCTTGTTATAGCGGCATCCATTATAAACCCATCTACTGGTTCGTTTAGCATTTCCACAGTGCCATTCTCACATAGCAATCCAATACGGTAATTCGTTTTATCCTGCCATCTAATTAAAATCCCTTTAGCCGTCCACTGTAATGGCATAACCGTACTATCAAAATTTATTAAAGGTTGAATTACCTCTCCCGTATTCATATCATATATCTCTAATGTACTGTCTTGTATATGGTTCTTATAGTAATTCCTCTCTCTTATACTTGCTGAGTAACAGATTTTGCTGCCCTCTGGAGAAAAACAAACGCTCCCGCCCAACAACTTATCTACATTCATCTGTTGTAGTTCCCTAGCTTCAACATCTAATATGTATAGATCACCATTCATATGATCGTTTAGGCTTGGTGTAGCCATACATACAACCTTTTCCCCATCATCTGAAATATCAAATCCATGGATATAAAAATCCTTACCATCAGTTAATTGATAAACACCACTAACCTCTTGTTCCTCTTTATCATTTTGTATCACTTTTTCTATTTCAATGTAATATAAACAATTATTCTGATGTTCCTTGCCTACATGTTGAAAATCTCCATATTGTTCCTTACGTTTCTTTATTTCCTCACATTCTTTTGATTGTGCAACATAATAAAAACCTTTACCAGTAGGCTCCCATTTGAATGTACTGATCCCTTCTTCCTCATCAGTAATTTGCACCCCTTCATAACCATCTAGTGACTTAATAAAGATTTGATTTTTCCCATTACCAACAGGGCTAAGGTATGCTATATCCCTAGAATTTGGAGACCATAATGGGCATGTACTTTCTATATCTCCATTTGTTAATAGATAACTCTGTCCCTTTTCTTTTTCATATATCCATACATGATTCCTATATGTATTGCCTTTCCAGTTAGCCGTCTTCTTAACAAACGCTACGTTGTTGCCATCATCACTTATATTTGTACTTGTTAAGGCCGGTAATGAAATAATCTCTTCTATACTTAAATATGTTTTTTCATTCACTTTCATCAATATACCCCCTTGTAATGTCCATGAATCTATCGTCTCTTCTTGTCATAATAAAGAAAACCGGTCACGAATACTTAAAATGATAACGGAAAATTCAGATAAACAAAAGTAGTTCTATTCCAAATCAGATAAAATAAAACTTTCATTAGTCAGGTTCTTTCCATCTCCCACTATCCACTTATCAATTTTAGATATTCTTTTTCGACATAAAAATACCCCTTTAGATATAATATCTAAAGGGGTACAAATTCGTAAATTTATTTTAAAGCTACAACTATATTGATTAATCTACCAATCTCCTACTCAACCGTAACAGACTTAGCTAAGTTACGTGGCTTATCAACGTCACACTCGCGGTGAAGTGCTGCGTAGTATGAGATAAGTTGGAATGGAATAACTGCTACTAGCGGTGCTAATGCTTCGTGTACAGCTGGTAATACGAAGCTGTCACCTTCCATTTCTAAGCCTTTCATTGAGATGATACATGGGTTAGCCCCGCGTGCTACTACTTCTTTCACGTTACCGCGAATTCCAAGGTTTACGTGCTCTTGTGTAGCAAGTGCGATAACTGGTGTACCATTTTCGATTAAAGCGATTGTACCGTGTTTTAATTCTCCTCCAGCAAATCCTTCTGCTTGGATGTAAGAGATTTCTTTTAGTTTTAACGCACCTTCTAGTCCTACGTAGAAGTCTACGCTACGTCCGATGAAGAAACAGTTACGCGTTGTTGCTAAAAATTGTTTTGCTAATGCGTCCATTTCTTCTTTTTGATCACAAAGTTCTATCATTGCATTTGCTACAAGTCCTAGTTCATGTGTTAAGTCGAAATCAAGAACTTCACCTTTTGCTTTAGCAATATCAGCTGCTAAGATTGAAAGCACTGCAAGCTGTGCTGTGTAAGCTTTCGTTGATGCAACCGCAATTTCTGGTCCAGCGTATAACGGAAGTGTATAATCAGCTTCACGAGAAAGCGTAGAACCAGGCACGTTTGTAATCGTTAATGCTTTATGGCCCATTTCATTTGTTTGCACAAGTACTGCACGGCTATCAGCTGTTTCACCACTTTGTGAAATGTAAATGAAGAATGGTCTTTCTGTTAATAATGGCATGTTGTACGAGAATTCACTTGCTACGTGTACTTCAACTGGCATTTTTGCAAACTTCTCGATAAATTGTTTTCCAACAAGACCTGCATGATAACTCGTTCCACATGCAATAATGTAAATACGATCGCTATCTAAAATCGCATTGCGGATGTCTTGATTTAATTCAATTTCGCCATTTTCATCTTGATACTTTTGAATTATATTACGGATTACAAGTGGTTGCTCATCGATTTCTTTAAGCATGAAATGAGGATATGTTCCTTTTTCAATATCACTTGCGTCTAATTCCGCTGTAAACGGTGCACGTTCAATCGTTTCACCTTGTAAGTTTTTAATTGTAATACTTTCTTTCGTTACGATTACGATTTCTTTATCCATTAATTCAATAAATTGATCTGTAACTTGTAACATCGCCATAGCGTCGCTTGCCACAACATTAAAGTTGTCACCAACACCTACTAATAGCGGGCTTTTGTTTTTAGCAACATAAATCATGTTTGGATTTTCAGCATCAAGTAATCCGATTGCATAAGAGCCATGTAAAAGAGATAGCGTATTACGGAACGCTTCTTCTACACTTAATCCTGTGCTCACTTGTTGTTCCATAAGCTGTACGATAACCTCTGTATCTGTTTCACTTACGAACGTTACATCTTGTAAATATTCCTTTTTCACTAATTCATAGTTTTCAATTACACCGTTATGAACTAGTGTAAAGCGTTTTGATGTACTTTGATGCGGATGCGCGTTTACTTTACTTGGAACACCGTGTGTAGCCCAGCGTGTGTGTCCGATACCTACGCTTGCTGCTACGTTCTCATCTACGATTTCACGAAGTTTTGCGATACGGCCTTTTTCTTTGTATACAACAACACCGTTCTCTGCTTGTACTGCAATACCTGCTGAATCATATCCACGATATTCTAGCTTTTCTAAACCTTTTAATAAAATTTCCTTTGCATCTTGCTCTCCAATAAATCCTACGATTCCACACATGTTTAGTCGCCGTTACAAATGCTTACACTGCTCTGCGAACATGTAACGACATAGTCCGATACCATTTTTATTTATACTAAAAAACGGATTACATATTGCTAGCCCTGTAAGCTTGTAACGGCTTTCACCTTCCTCTCGATTGGGTTTAAGTCCGTATATACTTATACAGCTAGTTTTCATCCGTTCCTCTTCTCTCATCACACTTTCACCTTTGTCCACTAAGTCACCTTAATGATTTAAGTAACAGTTTGCGGTTGTGATGAACAACCGGGAGTCATCCGCCGAAATCTCGATAAACCCCACCTCGTCAACTACACTATTTGTAGTTCTGGCGCTTTTATAATTTACATTATTTCCTTTGAGAAAAAGAACAAGACCATCTTATAACAAACATGGATAAACCGTCAATGAAATTTTTTTCATTGTCTATAAAACATATGAAAAAGGAGCACTTATTGTGCTCCTTTTTCATATAAATTCAGCTAATTATTCAGCGCCAACTTCAGCTTTCACAACTTCTACAATGCGATGTACAAATGCATCACAAACTTCTTGTGTTGGTGCTTCTGCCATTACACGAATAAGTGGCTCTGTTCCAGATGGACGAACAAGAATACGGCCATCACCGTTCATTTCTTCCTCTACAACACGAATAATTTCTTTAATTTTTTCATTTTCTAATGCTAATTTTTTATCTGTTACACGAACGTTCACTAGCAATTGTGGGAATTTCGTCATTTCTCCTGCAAGCTCAGATAATGGTTTTTTCGTCATTTTCATGATGTTTACAAGTTGAAGTGCACTTAACATTCCGTCACCAGTTGTAATGTAATCAAGTAAGATAATATGGCCTGATTGTTCTCCACCTAAGTTGTAACCACCGCGTTTCATCTCTTCCATTACATAGCGGTCACCAACTGCTGTTTTATCACTTGTAATATTGTTTGCTTCAAGTGCTTTGTAGAAACCTAAGTTACTCATAACAGTTGAAACAACTGTATTATGTTTTAATTGACCAGTTTCTTTCATGTACTTCGCACAAATGAACATAATTTGATCACCGTCAACGATGTTTCCTTTTTCGTCTACAGCAATTAAACGGTCGCCATCGCCATCAAAAGCAAGTCCGATGTCAGCGCCTTTTTCTTTTACTAATTCAGCTAATACTTCTGGATGTGTAGATCCTACACCTTCGTTAATATTCATACCGTTCGGTGAAGTCCCCATTGTTGAAATGTCAGCTTCTAAATCTGCAAATAAGTATGGAGCTAAAGAAGACGTAGCACCATGTGCACAATCTAAAGCGATATGTAGGCCAGAGAAATCTTCTTCAACAGTTTGTTTAATGTATTGTAAATATTTTTGTCCACCTTCAAAGTAATCGCTCACTTGTCCAAGGTTAGTACCTGTTGGACGTGGTAGTTCATCAACTTCTTTGTCTAATAAAGCTTCAATTTCAGCTTCTTGCTCATCTGTTAATTTAAAACCGTCTGAACCAAAGAATTTAATACCGTTATCTTGTACTGGATTATGAGATGCAGAAATCATAACACCCGCTTGTGCGTCTAGTGCTTTTGTTAAATAAGCAACTCCCGGTGTAGAAATAACGCCAAGGCGCATTACTTCTGCTCCAGTTGATAATAGACCTGCTACTAAAGCTCCTTCTAACATATGGCCAGATACACGTGTATCACGACCGATAATTACTTTTGGACGATCTGTATCTTTTGTTAATACATAACCACCAAAACGTCCGATTTTGAAAGCTAATTCAGGTGTTAACTCCTTATTTGCAACTCCGCGTACTCCATCTGTACCAAAATATTTACCCATTATGATTCGCTCCTTTTTCTTGCTCTTTTTGATTATGGTTATCTACTGTTGGTTCTTGACTAGTTTCTTTATCTTTATCTTGATTTTGATTTTGGTTTTGATTCTTTTCCTGTTCCTTTTCTGAATCAGGTTCAGGATTTTTTGGTTTCTCAGTTTGATTTTCTTGATTGGTGTTTGAATCCGGTTGTTGACCGTTACCCTGTACTTCTTTATCTGGTTTTTCTTTCTTCACAATAGTAATTTTAGCACTTTTTTGCTTTGACTCTATCGAAATATTACCAGGACCACTCACTTGAATGGAAATATCTTTCGTCCCTGGAGATACATTTTGCAGATTAATTACCGCTGCTATTTGAGCAGCTGTTATTTTATCTACTATACTTGCTTCTCCTGAAATATCAACACTTATCTTTCCATCCTGTGGCGAAAGTAACTGAGCAGTAACATCTTTAGAAAGTCCATTTTTTTGGATTGGGATACCATCAATCGTTCTTGTTTTCGTTTGTTTTGTTTTTTGCACTCCCACCGAAACTTTCACTTGATTCGGCTTTGCACTTGTTACACCCTTGGGTAATAAAACAGAGGCATCGAATGTTGTAGACTCTGTCAATTGACTAAGATCTACTTCGACCCCCTCTATCGATTGTATATTATCCAAAATATCTTTTGGACCAGCTATCGTTACTTCTCTCGGTTCAACACTAATATTTGTAACTGCCAATCCTTCTGCTAAACTCCCCTTTTTCGTATACGTTACAGGAACAGTTTTTTCAGTATTATTGGCTGTAGTTTGCGTTGCCACATTCAACGTTACACTAATCTTAGATGGACTTGTTCTTACATTTAAACGTTTTCCTTCTTTATTGTATAATGTAACTTCGGGCGTTTTTGTAACAGTTTTATTAACACCTTTTAAATCAACATACGCTTTGGCAGATGAAATACTTTCAATTTCTTCTTTCGTCCCAACTACCTCAACAGTATCCGGTTTAAGATTTGATTTTTCAAGAGTAGCTCCCGCTGGCATCTGATCCTCATTTGATAATTTCAGATCTACATGAACATATTTTCTCGCCTTTTCATGGAGAGTAACTTTAATTGTTGACGGCTGAACTGTTCCTTTCACATCATCTGGAAGCCCGTTCGTTTTTAAAGAAACTTCATAAGTTCCTTTTGCACTATCTCGTAAATCAATTGTTATGTCAAATTGTTTTTTTGCTTTTGCTGTAGCAACTGCTGCTTTTGGGCCTTCTAACTTCACTTTAACGCCCTCTGACGGAATACCACTTACAATATATTTCTCTTCATCATACTTAACCTTAATACCATAATTAGTTAATGTTTCTTTCGCATCATTCGCGAAAGGTACTATACCTGATGTCGTATTTTTTTCAGTTAACGTCGCTGACATAAAAAGCATACACGCCAATAGTAATGAGATCCCTTTTAAAAACCAATGATTCTCCATTAACTTATCCATGACGCTTTCTCCTCCAATTCCATAAAGACGAAGAAGTCGTTTTTTCGTTTCCACTAAATTCAGCTAACAGCATATCCTTCAGTTGTTCTGTCTTCAAGTCACGATGCAACTTGCCATTTTTCGTTAAAGAAATTTGACCAGTTTCTTCCGACACAACTACTGTAATACTATCAGTGACTTCACTAACTCCCATTGCAGCACGATGTCTAGTTCCTAATTCTTTAGAAATAAACGGACTTTCTGATAATGGAAGATAGCATGCTGCTGCTTTAATTGTACTTCCTTGCATAATTACTGCTCCGTCATGAAGAGGTGTATTTGGAATAAAAATATTAATAAGTAGTTCCGATGATACGTTTGCATTCAACGGAATACCTGTTTCCACATAATCACCCATACCGGTCTCTTTTGACAAAGTAATTAATGCACCAATTCTACGTTTTCCCATATATTCGGTTGCTTTTGCTATCGCTGTTGCAACCATCTCAGGTTCATCATCCTCATGAGTTCCAACACGCGAAAATAAACTCCCGCGTCCTAGCTGCTCAAGTGCTCTTCGCAATTCTGGCTGAAAGATAATAATAACGGCTAAAAATCCCCACGTTAATACTTGTTCAGTTAGCCAATATAGCGTATGCAATTCAAGGAAAATACTGATCATCCGAACGACAATAATAACTGTAATCCCTTTTAAAAGTTGAACAGCCTTCGTCCCTCGGATTATGAGAATTAGCTTATATATAATAAACCATACAACGGCAATATCTAATACCGTACTAAGATATTTCAAAATGGTCGTATCTTCAAAAGGCATGCTAACCCTTCCTCCTACTTACGAGCAATTCTATCCATATATTGAAATATTGTTTTATGCTCTATCTGTATGTATTTCCAACAACTAGTTAATTATACCATACATGAAACAAACAACAATTACAAACAACCCCCCTTTAGCTTAAATTGGTAAGATGTCAAACATTATTATCGTACAGTATAATATAAGTCATTATTATACGCCTATTTTCAAATAAAAAAAGCAACTTCTCAGTTGCTTTTCTTACATTTATTTTAGTTTTTCACCGAATAAAGAACCCATTAAAGCAACTGCTGTTGTTGCTGTTCTATTTCTCTCATCTAAAATCGTATTTACCTCAACAAATTCAGCAGATGTGATAATATCAGCTTCTGCTAACATTTCCATCGCTAAGTGGCTTTCACGATAAGATAGACCACCAATTACAGGTGTTCCAACACCTGGTGCATCATGAGGATCAAGACCATCTAAATCTAATGACAAGTGTACACCATCAGTATGAGATAAATATGCGATTGTTTCTTCCATAACAGCCGTCATCCCTATACGATCAATCTCATGCATTGAGAATACTTTAATACCTTCATTGCGAATGAAGTCTTTTTCTCCTTCATCCAACGCACGTGCACCGATAATTACAACATTCTCTTTTTTCACCTTTGGGTATGCTCCGTATAAATCTACAAGTGAAGAATGTCCATAACCTAAACTTGCTGCAAGTGACATACCGTGAATATTTCCAGATGGTGAAGTTTCCTCTGTATTTAAATCACCGTGTGCATCATACCAAATAACACCCAAGTTTTTATAATGTTTTGCTACACCAGCTAATGTACCGATAGCAATACTATGGTCACCACCTAATACAAGTGGAAAACGACCTTCTTCTATAATATGATCCACCTTACTTGCTAATTCATTACATACAGTTGCAACTTGTGTAAGGTTTCTTAATTTTGTATTCGCATCTACTTCTTTTTCTCTCTCTATACATATATCTCCCATATCTTTAACGTCATATCCAATTTCTTCAATTCTTTCAATTACCCCTGCATAACGAATCGCGCTCGGTCCCATATCAACTCCACGACGCATCTGTCCTAAATCCATTGGAACTCCAATAACTGAGATTTCTTTTTTCATAGATAGTATCCCCCTTTTATGCCTTCACTAAATATTTTAAATCTTTTATATAGTCTGACTCAACTCGACATTTTTCTGTATGGATATACAATTTATTCACTTATATCCACGTTAAAATCCAAATTTTAAAACTGTTCTATGTATAAAGTTAACTTAATGAAATAACTTCAATCACTATTATTAAATAATAATAAAAAACACTCCTACATTTAGAAGTGTTTTCCTGACGCCATTTTCCACACTGCTGCAATATTTTTCGCTGTCATTTCAATATTCTCTTCTGCTACTTTATATGCTTCTTCTAGTGTCATCGGACTCGTTGTAATACTAAATACTGCATCTATTCCTTTTTCGTACACAGCTGAATAATCACATGATACAGATCCTCCAATAGCAATTACAGGCACAGAAAACCGTTTCGCATGCCCTGCAACACCAACAGGAGCCTTTCCATATGCAGTTTGTTCATCTATTCTACCTTCACCAGTTATAATGAGGTTTGCATCTTCTATATGTTTATCGAAATTTGTATAATCCAAT
The DNA here is from genome assembly GCF_002567495.1 of Bacillus cereus. Taxonomy (GTDB): domain Bacteria; phylum Bacillota; class Bacilli; order Bacillales; family Bacillaceae_G; genus Bacillus_A; species Bacillus_A cereus_AQ. Next base: position 10,595 of record NZ_NVAP01000057.1, read on the forward strand.
ACAATTTCAATGCCTCTCCGCAAGTCTCCCTTTAACACTGAAATAACAGCAGCTCCCATCCCTCCCGCTGCCCCTGCACCAGGTATTTCAGATACATCAAAAGATACATATCGTTTAAGAATGGTCGCATAATGTTTTAAATTCTCATCTAGCTCTTTCATCATCTCTATATTCGCACCCTTTTGTCTCCCAAATACGAAAGATGCTCCCTGCATTCCGACTAATGGATTATCCACATCACATGCCGCTTCTATTTTTATCCCCTTTAAGCGTGGATCCATTTGTGAAAAATCAATAGCAACAATCGAATGTAACGTGCCTCCAGACGGATCTATTACTTCATCTTTGTCATTTAGAAATCTTACTCCTAAAGCTGCTAACATACCTGCCCCACCATCATTTGTAGCACTTCCTCCAAGTCCTAAAATTATGTACTCCACTCCTTGATCTAGCGCATGTAATATAAGTTCTCCTGTTCCTTTTGTCGTTGTAATAAGTGGATTTCGCTTTTCAACTGGAACGTGTTGTAATCCTGACGCTGCTGCCATTTCAATAAACGCTGTCTTTTTATCTTTAGAAATGCCATAAAAAGCTTGTACACCTTCTCTAAGCGGTCCTATCACACTAATTGATATAATTCTCCCCCCTGTAGCATCAACAAGCGATTCAACCGTCCCTTCTCCTCCATCTCCAATTGGTATTTTCATATACTTTGCATTAGGTAAAATCGCTCTAAAACCTCTTTCAATAGCTTCACATACTTCTATAGCTTTTAGGCTTTCTTTATATGAATCAGATGCAATAACAACTTTCACAATTATCCCCCATCCCTTATTTTTACGTTTTCTTCATTTTAAATGATAAATATAAAAGTTTCCTTTTTAAACACAAAAAAAACTTACATCGTATGATGTAAGCTTTTTTTATTTAGATGGAGCCTAGCGGGATCGAACCGCTGACCTCCTGCGTGCAAGGCAGGCGCTCTCCCAGCTGAGCTAAGGCCCCTTAGTAATAAAGCGGAAGACGGGATTCGAACCCGCGACCCCAACCTTGGCAAGGTTGTATTCTACCACTGAACTACTTCCGCGAAAATGGTGAGCCATGAAGGATTCGAACCTTCGACCCTCTGATTAAAAGTCAGATGCTCTACCAACTGAGCTAATGGCTC
>NZ_NVAP01000058.1:0-3419 GCF_002567495.1 Bacillus cereus
ATCTTATAATTTTTGATTAGCTTTCTTATGGCTTTATTTTGCCATAGAAAAAATGATTCTGGTGCCAAAAATACTCGATAGAAACATAGAGTATTTTTGCATTAAAACGTGCAATTGCATATGTATTGCTATGACATATGCAATTGAATAAAAGTAATAGAATTATTTAACATATGTATCGCCATAACATATGCAAGGGATCTGTTAGAAATAAGATAAGCCGCAGTAAGTATCACCGCGCCAGGTAAATAAAGAGCAATATCCGAAAGCTGGTTCGTATGAAGAAGTGTAAAAATTATAATCGAAATGATAGATGCAATAGCAGTACCAATATAATGTGAAAAACGATTTAATATTATATGACGAAATATAATTTCTTCAAGTATTGGACCTAGAATACCAAATACAAGCAATGTAAATATAAGAGGTATCTCCGCGCCCGTTTCAAGGAGCTGTTCTTGGTTCTCTGGCTGACCAGTTGCTAGAAAACGCATAACAATCTGTTCCACAATTACCGTAAATAAAACCACCATAGGAATACTTACTATTTTCAAAATTGTCTTCTCTTTAAAATAAGTAAAACTTTCAATAATTTCTTTCCTAAAGAAAATTATTCCCACAATAGCAGGTATAGTCAAACCGATGGCACTAAGAGCAAATTCTGATTCAACTAAATTGCTGTTAGTTAAAAGTGATATGCCAAATAATATGAACAAGCCAATTTGAAATGGTACAAACAGTGTATAAATTATTAACATAATAAGTTCTTTTTGATTCATTTTAATAAAGTTCAATTCATTACCTCCATAATTAAATTACTTAGAACCTTTGAATTTTTTTCTGCATTAGGTTCTCCTTCCAAATATATTTATACAAGATTCTAAACCGAACGGTTCGGTCCGAAAACTAATAATACTATAAGTTTCTAGTTTTTTAAACCCTTTTTACAAAGTATTAACAAAATCAAAATGGCAAAAATACAAAATACTTATATCTCAGTTTCTTATTTACAATCAAATTTTAGTACTCATTAATCATTACCGATTACCCTTTTATAGAATGAAGTGATAAGGCTTTTAACCGCAAGGACTGCGGGAGATATTTTAATATACGAAGTGAAAGTGGGAGTAGTTCAAACACTTTAGCTAAACAACTTAATAAAGATTATATATAATAATCATATGTCTATACACTAAAATATATATTTTTACATCTTCTACGATTTTAGGTAAAATTAGTTGTATAACATGACTGAAACAATTGGTCATGTTATTTTTAACAGAAAATTCATTCGAATGATATGGATAATACAATTTGGTTACCCTCTTTTCAAATTGTATTGTTTGAAGTTCACATAAAATGGGGATTGATAAGATATTTTCGCTCCAAACTTATTTATACTTACAAAAAAATTCAAGAAAATATATGGAGAACATTACCTGTAATGTTAAGCTCGTTTTTATTAGGAGGATTACATAGCATGACTAAAGTTGATAAGGTAAAAGAAAAAATTATTGAAACATCTTTATATTTATTTAATACTAATGGGATAACTCGCACATCCATCCAGGATATAATGACAGCTACGGAACTACCTAAAGGATCTATTTATCGTAGATTCAAAAATAAAGAAGAAATTGTCCTTGCTGCCTACGACAAAAGTGGTGAGATTATGTGGAGTCATTTTCATAAAGCAATGGAAAATAAAAAGACCGCAATCGATAAAATCCTTGCAATATTCCTTGTATATCAAGATGCAGCTAATAACCCCCCTATTGCTGGAGGCTGTCCATTACTTAATAGCGCAATTGAAAGTACTGGAGTATTTCCAGAATTACAAAAAGCAGCAGCAAAAGGTTATGATAATACAGTAATGTTAATGGCTTCTCTCATAAAAGAAGGAGTAGAGAAACAAGAACTTAAAGAAGATATAGATATTATATCGCTCGCTTCTTTTCTTTCATCTTCAATGGAGGGAGCTATTATGGCAAGTCGAGTGTCTAACGATAATATACACCATCATTATTTTATTGAACAAATAAAACATCATCTTTTCTCTTATTCTAAATAAGTGAGAACTTGCAGTGCTTTCATTCAACCTTTATAGAATTAAATTGAATAAACACCCCTCATAAACAGTATCTTCTGTTTATGAGGGGTGTTTGAATAGTTTTTAGCAAAGGGATCATTTTAGACGATGTTTCTTATTGAACGGCTTTATTATCGTTACTACAGAAAAAGTAAAAAAGAATGAATTACATATAAATCGATTTATATGTTTCAAATGTATCTATATTGAGTTTGTAAATCTACACAATAAGGTTTCATTATATATAATACGTAGAATAGAAGTTCAGTTAGATAAAATTCGGTAGTCGAATTTTTTTGCATAAAGCTGTATAATGCTTGTAACGAAAGGGAAATACAGGAAGGGATTTGTAATGAGTTACTATGGAAAAAGATAAACAACAATTAAGCGTTGAAGTTGCAAGATTATATTATCAATCAGATTATAGTCAGCAAGAAATTGCTAACAAATTAAATATTTCAAGACCGACGATTTCTAGATTGTTAAAGTACGCGAAAGAAAAAGGGTTTGTTCAAATTAGCATCGCCGATCCATTTGCGGATTTAGATAACGTTGGGAATTTACTGAAAGAAAAGTACAACTTGTTAGAGGCACATGTTGTGTTTTCTCCAGTACCGGAATATGCAACGATTACAGAGTATATAAGTAAATATGCTGCTGAGTATATGGAAAAGACGGTTAAAAACGGTGATATTGTTGGTGTAAGCTGGGGAATGACGATGTATGAAATTGCTAGAAAAATCGTACCGCAACATGTAAAAGGGGTAGAGGTTGTCCAGCTAAAAGGTGGCATTAGTCATTCGAGTGTAAATACATATGCGAATGAGACGATAGCTTTATTTGCAGATGCTTTTCAAACGACGCCAAGAAATCTACCTCTTCCAGTTATATTTGATAATGCAGTGACAAAAGAATTAGTAGAGCAGGATCGACATATTCATCACATTATCGAAATGGGGAAACAAGCGAATATTGCAGTTTTCACTGTAGGAACAGTGCGAGACGAAGCGCTGTTATTCCGATTAGGTTATTTCGATAAGGATGAAACAAGTTTACTCAAAAAACAATCAGTCGGTGACATTTGTTCACGTTTCTTTGATGGAGACGGAAATATTAGTAGCGAAGAGATTAATCAGCGTACAATTGGAATTGAGTTAGAGGAACTGAAATTAAAGAAACGCTCTATTTTAGTTGCAGGTGGTAATAGAAAAATAAAAGCAATTGATGGTGCGTTACGTGGCGGGTATGCAAATGTATTAATTATCGATCAGCATACAGCAAAAGAACTGTTACATTATGAAAAAGGTTAGAAATAAAAGGAGTTCTCAAA
>NZ_NVAP01000058.1:3458-41610 GCF_002567495.1 Bacillus cereus
TTTGAGAACTCCTTTTATTTTGTTATGTATGAATGATAGGAGTCTTTTTTGAACACAAATTGCCTTTTTAAAAATAATTATGGATATGGAGATACATACTACCATTGTTAACATAGAAAATTTGATTATATATGAAGTGTTCTTTGTTAGAATGCACTTTATTTACTACAAGAAAATGCCTTTTAAAAAAGAATGAACAAAATTTCAAAAGTGTATTTACATTTGTTCAACTAAGAGTTAGAATGAAGTTGTTAAAAGATATGAGGAGTGAAGATAATGAACATTGCAAAGTTAATTGACCATACAATTTTAAAAGCTAATACTACTAAAGAAGATGTTATGAAAGTAATCGAAGAAGCAAAGGAATATAAATTCGCTTCTGTTTGTATTAACCCAACATGGGTAAAATTAGCGGCTGATGAACTAGCTGGACATGATGTAGACGTTTGTACTGTAATCGGTTTCCCATTAGGAGCAAGCACTACTGAAACAAAAGCATTTGAAACAAAAGATGCTATCGCAAAAGGTGCAACTGAAGTTGATATGGTAATCAACGTAGGCGCTTTAAAAGATGGCGATAACGAATTTGTTGAAAAAGACATTTATGAAGTAGTACAAGCAGCAAAAGGAAAAGCTCTTGTAAAAGTAATCATTGAAACTTGCCTATTAACAGATGAAGAGAAAGTACGTGCTTGTGAATTATCAGTAAAAGCTGGTGCTGATTTCGTAAAAACTTCAACTGGATTCTCAACTGGCGGAGCAACTGCTGAAGATATCGCATTAATGCGTAAAACAGTAGGACCAAACGTTGGTGTAAAAGCATCTGGCGGTGTTCGTACACGTGAAGATGCAGACAAAATGGTAGCTGCTGGAGCTTCTCGCGTTGGAGCAAGTGCTAGTGTTGCAATCGTATTAAATGATGCAAAAGGTGCTACAGATAACTACTAATCGATAAAAGCTTAAAGCAATAGATATACGTTTAAAGTATATCTATTGCTTTAATAATTGAAAAAAATGTAAGCGGATACGAATGGGAGGAAACGGCTTATGAAATACTTAATCGGTGTTTTTGGCCTCGTATTGATTTTAGGTATCGCTTGGCTTGCTAGTAATGATAGAAAGAAAGTCAAATATCGTCCAATCATAACGATGGTTATATTACAATTCATTTTGGGGTTTCTATTATTAAATACAAGTGTAGGGAATATATTAATTAGCGGAATAGCAGATGGTTTTGGAGAGCTATTAAAATATGCCGCTGACGGTGTGAATTTCGTATTTGGTGGATTAGTAAATCAAAAAGAGTTTTCGTTCTTTTTAAGTGTATTAATGCCAATCGTATTTATATCAGCCTTAATAGGTATTTTGCAACATATTAAAGTATTACCTATTATTGTGAAATCTATTGGTCTAGCATTAAGTAAAGTAAATGGAATGGGGAAACTAGAATCATATAACGCTGTGGCATCGGCGATTTTAGGACAATCGGAAGTATTTATTTCGGTTAAGAAACAACTAGGGTTATTGCCAGAGAAAAGAATGTATACATTATGTGCATCAGCAATGTCTACAGTTTCTATGTCTATCGTTGGATCATATATGGTTTTATTAAAACCACAATATGTTGTAACCGCTTTAGTGCTTAACTTATTCGGTGGCTTCATCATTGCTTCTATCATTAACCCGTATGAAGTTACTGAGGAAGAAGATATGTTAGAAGTACAAGAAGAAGAGAAGAAGACCTTCTTTGAAGTATTAGGGGAATACATTATTGATGGATTTAAAGTTGCGATTACAGTAGCAGCTATGTTAATTGGTTTCGTAGCTCTTATCGCATTCATTAATGCAGTATTTAAAGGTGTAATCGGTATTTCATTCCAAGAAATTCTTGGTTATGCATTTGCACCATTTGCATTTATTATGGGTGTACCTTGGCATGAAGCAGTTAATGCCGGAAATATTATGGCAACAAAATTAGTATCAAATGAATTTGTCGCTATGACAGATTTAGCACAAGGAAACTTTAATTTCTCAGATAGAACGACAGCGATTATCTCTGTATTCTTAGTTTCATTTGCAAACTTCTCTTCAATTGGGATTATTGCAGGGGCAGTTAAGAGCTTAAATGAAAAGCAAGGGAATGTAGTCGCAAGATTTGGTTTGAAATTACTATTCGGTGCAACATTAGTAAGTTTCTTATCAGCAACAATCGTTGGTTTATTATTTTAATAGATTTATATAATATAAAAAGGAATGGTGATTGTAATGAGAATGGTAGATATTATCGCAAAAAAACGTGACGGCAAAGAATTAACGACTGAAGAAATCAAATTCTTTATTAATGGATATACAGACGGAAGTATTCCTGATTATCAAGTGAGTGCACTTGCAATGGCAATCTTCTTTAAAAATATGACAGATCGCGAACGTGCAGATTTAACGATGGCGATGGTTGAGTCTGGAGAAACGATCGACTTATCAGCAATTGAAGGAATTAAAGTAGACAAACATTCAACTGGCGGTGTTGGTGATACAACAACATTAGTATTAGGACCATTAGTAGCTGCTTTAGATGTACCAGTAGCAAAAATGTCTGGTCGTGGTTTAGGGCATACAGGCGGAACAATTGATAAATTAGAAGCGGTAGAAGGATTCCACGTTGAAATTACGAAAGAACAATTCATTGATATTGTAAACCGTGACAAAGTAGCTGTTATTGGACAAACAGGAAACTTAACACCTGCAGATAAAAAGATTTATGCATTACGCGACGTAACAGGAACTGTTAACTCAATTCCTTTAATCGCAAGTTCAATTATGAGTAAAAAAATTGCAGCTGGTGCTGACGCAATCGTACTTGATGTAAAAACAGGTGCTGGTGCATTTATGAAAACAGAAGAAGATGCAAAAGAATTAGCACATGCAATGGTACGTATCGGAAATAACGTAGGACGTCAAACAATGGCAGTTATTTCAGATATGTCACAACCTCTTGGATTTGCGATTGGTAATGCTCTAGAAGTGAAAGAAGCAATTGATACGTTAAAAGGTGAAGGTCCAGAAGATTTAACAGAATTAGTACTTGTATTAGGAAGTCAAATGGTCGTACTTGCGAAAAAAGCAAATACGTTAGAAGAAGCTCGTGAAATGCTAATTGAAGTGATGAAAAACGGAAAAGCAACTGAGAAATTTAAAGAGTTCTTAAGCAATCAAGGCGGAGATAGCTCAATTGTAGACAATCCAGAAAAAATGCCACAAGCGAAGTATGTAATTGATGTACCTGCAAAAACTTCAGGTGTTATTTCTAACATTGTTGCAGATGAAATCGGTATCGCAGCTATGTTACTTGGTGCTGGCCGCGCAACAAAAGAAGATGAAATTGATTTAGCAGTAGGTTTAATGTTACGCAAAAAAGTTGGCGATGCAGTAAAAGAAGGCGAGCCGTTCGTAACAATCTACGCAAATCGTGAAAATGTAGAAGATGTAAAAGCAAAAATTTATGAGAACATCTCTATCGCTGAAACAGCAGTGGCTCCTAAATTAGTTCATACAGTTATTACTGACTAATCATCATTTCGTTTACTTTGAGGGGGAAATAATATGGGTAAGAAAAAATATATTGAAGAAGCAAACAAGATGTTATCGAAAGCGTATATTCCGTATTCTAAATTTCCTGTTGGCGCAGCGTTAGTTACGAAAGAAGGGAAAATCTATACTGGTTGTAATATAGAAAATGCTTCTTACGGTTTATGTAACTGTGCAGAAAGAACAGCAATATTTAAAGCAGTATCAGAAGGTGAGCGCGATTTTAGTTACTTAGTTATTACAGGAGAAACTGACGGACCTATTTCACCGTGTGGTGCTTGTAGACAAGTTATTGCTGAATTTTGTGATCCGAAAATGCCTGTATTACTAACGAATGTAAAAGGTGATGAAAAAGAAGTGACTGTTGAACAGTTACTTCCAGGTGCTTTCACAATTAACGATTTAAAATAAATTAAAAAGCCATTTTGCAATTATTAATTGCAAAATGGCTTTTTTGTTCATATTCCGTTCATAAACTTTGCGTAAAATGATTGCAGCGAATATGGAAAGTTTACAGCAGTAGGAATATAATGAAGAAATTCTATAATGCGGTATGTATCTCCTTATTAGTTTATGATTTTATTCAAAAAGTTATTTAAATAGATAGGAGTGGAAAGTATGATAGCACTTTTATCAAGTGTCATAGCGGTTTGTATGGCTGTTGGGGTAATGTTTCTGCGTTTTAAAGCAGCGAAAAAGCCGGTAACGAAAAAGAAAATTATATTGCCGCCAATTTTTATGAGTACAGGCGCGATGATGTACTTCTTACCAGAGTTTCGATTAACATCGCTAGAAATAGTCGAGGCAATTAGTATAGGGCTTATTTTCTCCATTCTTCTTATTAAAACAACTAAGTTCGAGATAAGAGGCGAACATATATTTATGAAACCGTCAAAAGCATTCATATTCATTTTAGTAGGATTATTAGTTGTACGAATAGCATTAAAGTCATATTTAAGCCAATCACTTGATTTAGCAGAGTTAAGCGGAATGTTTTTCTTACTCGCATTTGCGATGATTATATCGTGGAGAATTGCGATGTATCGCGCGTTTACTAAATTAGAAAAGACAATAAACAGAGCTGGAATTTCTATATAGGAAATCCAGCTCTGTTTATGTTTTATTGAAATTCTTTAGCACGGAACTCATTTGCTTAATTTTAAACGTATTTGAGCATCTTGTAATGCAACTGGTGTAACGTTAAGACCATTCGAATCAACAATTTTTGTATTTAATAAAATGGAATCTAGGCTTCCACGAAATGTTTCTGTATAGTTTTGACGTAACATTTGTTGTTCTTGTTTTTCATCAACTGTTAATCCAGATGTTCTTTCTTTTTTTGATAATTCATTAATACGGAATAAAATATTTTGCATTTTGTTCACCTCTTGTTTTAAATTAAATTAGTAGCTTACTAATTTATAGTTATTGTAACTTGTTTAGTTGTTTGTGTCAATACTATCTAAAAATATGTTAAAAATTGACGAAAAATTATAACAATAATAGAATAAAGTGTATTGAATAATTAGTTTCACAATTATACATAAAACGCTAGGGGGATTATTATGAAATCAACATTTTTTGCTCAAAATAGAGAAAGACTAACGAAAACATTACCTGATGAATCCATTACGATTTTATTTGCGGGACAAGCACCACATATGTCAGCTGATGCACATTATAAATTTGTACCGAATCGTAATTTTTACTACTTAACAGGAATCGATGAACCAAATGTTATTTTTATGCTAAAAAAGTTTGGGAATAGTGTAGAAGAGACACTTTTTATTGAAAAATCAGATCCAGTAATGGAAAAATGGGTTGGGAAAACAGTTTCTAGCGAAGAAGCAGAGGGAATTTCAGGTATAAAGAAAGTTGTATATTTAGATAGCTTTGAAAAGACAATGTCAAATATACTTTTTACAGAAAATGCGAAGCATCTATATTTAGATATAGAACGTCGCGAGTGGAATGGTACGGAGACAAAAACATTAGCATTTGCTAAACATGTAAGAGAACAATACCCACACGTAACAATTGGTAATGTATATCCGAACATTTGTGAATTACGAGTATTTAAAACAGAGGAAGAAATTGAAATTATTAAAGAAGCAATTGCTATAACGAAAGACGGTATTTACAACGTACTTAAGCATGCAAAAGCAGGCATGATGGAGTATGAATTAGAAGCTCAATTTGATTTTACACTGAAATCATCTGGCATTAAGCATCATGCGTTCAATACAATTTTGGCAAGTGGTAAAAATGCTACAGTCCTTCATTATGAAGACAATGATGCACAAATTCAAAATGGTGATTTAGTATTGCTCGATTTAGGTGCTCAAAAAGACTATTACAACGCTGATATTAGTTATACATTCCCGGTTAGTGGAACATTCTCTAATCGCCAGAAACAATTTTATAATATCGTATTAAAAGCATTAAAAGAAACAACAGAGATTATTAAGCCGGGCTTAAAGTTCGCTGCATTAAATGAGCATGCTAAAAAAGTACTCGCAGAAGGATGTAAAGCAATTGGTTTAATTCAAGAAGATGAGGAACTGTCTAAATATTATTATCATGGTGTCAGCCATTTCCTTGGTTTAGATACTCATGATGTAGGTACATACAAAGATAGAGTATTAGAAGCAGGTATGGTTATTACGATAGAACCAGGTCTTTATATTGAGGAAGAGTCGATCGGTATTCGAATAGAAGATGATATTCTTGTAACGAAAGATGGATATGAAAACTTATCAAAAGATATCATTAGAGAAGTTGAAGAGATTGAAGAATTTATGAGTGAAAATAATGAACATGTAAAAGGAAATCCAGCTGTAGTTAAATAATAAAAAAGTCATCACTAATTTATTTGAACTTTATCTCGAATCGTGGACACTTAAAAAAGTCCATGATTCGGGATAGGGTTCTGTTTATCTTCGAATTACTAATCTTTAATTATTAATCCTAATAAAGTTGCAAACTGAACAGCTTGATATGTTGATACTTTACATCCTCTTAAATCGTTCACTGAAACTGTAAGTGTATCAAAGTTAGAAGAACTAATATCTATCCCCTTCAGTGATGTCTGGTCAAAATTAGCCTCGTTAAGACTACATAATTGGAATTCAACTTTTTTTAGTTTACAATCAAAAAAATCTGCATTATTTAATGAGGTTTCATTAAATATAATTTTTTCTAGTTTTGAATTTCCGAATGTCGCTAAATTCAAAATTGAATTCTCAAATTTAACATTTCCTAAGCTAGATTCTGTGAAATTTACTCCAATTAATTTACTATTTTTAAATTCAACTCTGTGAACAGAAGAATTGCTTAAATTAACATTTGATAAATCGCAGTTTTCAAAACAAACATCTGTAATATCAATATTGCTAAAGTCTGTATTAGTGAATTTACAATTCTTTATCACTGCATCATATAATCGCACTCTATCTACAGATTCATTTTCGAAAGTGGAGTCTATAATTTCGCACACTTCTAATGTTGGATCTTCTTCATAAAAAATATCTTGAAAATTCTTTGAAGATAACTCTGGTGAAATTTTTGGTCTATCAATTTTCATAGTATATCGATCCTCTTCCATTTGATATATTTGTGTAATTTAGGTCTATTGTCTTTCTATAAGGAACATTAGTTCTCATTATACACAAATGTAAGTTCTTTTGTGAAGAGCATTTTGGCTACCTTTTTTTTATTTAATACTAGTAGTGTTATTGTTTCTTAAGAAATAACGTCATAACAAATAAGAGAACGGCTAATACAGTCGTTACAAGGAAAGCATTTTGTATTCCTCAAATATTAGCCTCTAGTAAAATCTCCGCTTTTAGTAATTTTCCAATTAAGTTACGTAAGATCTAATCACATCTCCTTATTTTCTTGAAAATCAATTTCTATAATGATTTTGAAAAAGAAAAAGGAGGGATTTTCCATGAAGAGATTTGTATTAACCGCAGTTACAGTCTCTGTAATATCTTTAATTTCTGCATGTTCTACGACCATAAATACAACAAATGATCATAAAAATATGAATGATAAAAAAAACGCACAAATTGAAACGGCTACAAAACCATTGGAAATTGTTAAGGGGCCAGAAGTTACTTTAATAGCGAAAGAAGAGAAACAAAAGTTAAGTAACGGTGTTATTGTTCCGGTTTGGACATTTAATGGTTCATCTCCTGGTCCGGAAATTCGGGTGGAAAAAGGTGAAAAGGTTAAAGTGATATTAAAAAATGAACTATCTGCACCAGTATCTTTTCACTGGCATGGGTATCCTGTTCCAAATAACATGGATGGAATTCCAGGCGTGACGCAAGATGCGGTTGAGCCTGGAAAGAGTTTCACCTATGAATTTGAAGCGAACGTACCAGGAACATATTGGTATCACTCGCATCAAGATTCTGTAAATCAATTAGATAGAGGTTTGTATGGAGCGCTCATTGTAGAAGATACAAAGGAAAAATATGATAAAGATTACACATTAATGTTGGATGAATGGGTTACAGATAAAGAAGAAATTAATAAGCAAGTAAAAGAAATGACAAAAGGGAAAAAAGAAAAAGTGGACGGTAAAAAAACTAGTATGGATAATGACAATACGAAAAAGAATGATGATATGAAGGGCATGGACCATTCTGATATGAACATGGGTAGTGATCAAAAAGACTCTGGCAATATGGAAGGAATGGACCATGGGAATATGAAGATGGAAGGTCATAATATGAGTATGTATGACTTATTCACAATCAATGGTAAAAGCGGTGATTTAGTAGAGCCATTAAAAGTGAACAAGGGAGACAAAGTTCGACTTCGACTCGTTAATGCTGGTTATCTATCACATAATATTCATGTTCACGGTCATGATATAAAAGTAATTACATCAGATGGCCAAGCAATTAATGATCCAAAAGTTATAAAGGATAAAGTAATTTCAATTGCACCGGGTGAACGTTATGATGTTGAATTTACTGCTAATAATCCTGGGAAATGGTATGTTGAAGACCATTCAGAAAATAAAGGTGCAAAAGGAATGAAAGCTGTTATTGAATATGATGGCAGCAAAGAGATGAAAGATAAAGCAGACGAAAAAGAAAAATTACCGAAATTAGATATAACGAAATATGGTGCTAAAAAATTAGGTAGTTTCACGTTAAATCAAGCGTATACTGCCACATATAATATGGACTTAAATACGCAAATGAATGGAAATGAAATGGTATATACAATTAACGGAAAGGTATTTCCGGATATTGACCCAATCCAAGTGAAAAAGGGTGATTTAGTAAAAGTGAAATTAGTAAATCGCTCTAAAAGAGACGATCACCCGATGCATTTACACGGTCATTTCTTCCAAGTATTAAGTAAAGATGGAAAGCCGATAGAAGGTTCTCCAATTGTTAAAGATACATTGAACTTGAAACCAGGAGAAGAATATGAAGTAGCCTTTGCGGCAGACAATCCGGGTGAGTGGATGTTCCACTGTCATGATCTACACCATGCTTCAGCGGGGATGGTAACAGAAGTGAAATATACAGATTATAAATCTGATTATGTTCCAAACCGAAACGTTCCTAATAAGCCAGAATAATATGAAGCAGTTATCCAATGGATAGCTGCTTATTCATTTTTGCTGCAAGTGTTAATGTATATGTTGGTCATGCCCGGATGAAGGTGGGGGAGTATGATCTGGGAATGTCACGAATACGGCAACGATAATTACCACACTAATTGAAAGTAATAACAAAAAACGCCGTTGGATAAAAGTAGAAAAGTTTTCTGATAACAATTGAATTATACATGACATGGTAATAGTTATAGTAAGTAAAAGACTAATAAAAAGTATACTATGGGCTTGTTGAGTGTTTAACATTTCTATAATCATTGCTCCCATCATACTTGCCATTAATCCAGAGAACATACCTTCTAAAGCAGTATACAGGTGAAAACGTAGACCGACTAAAAAGCCGATAAATCCACTAATTAAAATAGCAAGCAAAGTAGAATATAGTAATTCTCCTTTAAAGAGAATGCCTAAATAAAAACCAATACTTAAACCGATACTCATACTAAAAGATATAATAAATACCATATACTCCATTAGGGTACCCTTACGTTTAGAAACATAGGATGTAATAAGAATCGAGGTACAGCAAAGTGTTAAGATAGTTAACGTATAAGCAAACATTATGATACCTCCCTGTCCTATCGTTCATTTCATCATATGTTTATATGGGGCGTACTTATGCTAATATATATCTGCAAATTATCTGCACAATTTCATAGATGTAAGCAAAGGAACGCTTGATTTTTTAGGGCGTCTTTTTAATTGTAAGCATGTGAAAGAAATTGTTATATTATGAGTTTCTATTGTGAAGCCATAAAGAATAAGCGTATAATATTATAGTTATCCCATTACTTGGAGTAACTCGCGAATGATAAATAAGATTGTTGTTTTATCATCGTTTCTAAACATATATACAACGAAAGTAACACTGGAATACAGATAGGGAGTTATAAAATGAAATTAATTATTGCCGAGAAACCAGATCAAGGTTTGGCTCTTGTTTCACAATTTAAATATCGCCGGAAAGATGGATATTTAGAAGTTGAAGCAAATGAGTTATTTCCAAATGGAGCGTACTGTACATGGGCAATTGGTCATTTGACGCAGTTATGTAATCCAGAACATTATCACGCTGAGTGGAAAAAATGGTCACTTAATACGTTACCGATGATTCCAGAGCGTTTTCAATTTGAAGTAACAAAGTCGAAGTATAAGCAATTTAATGTTGTGAAACAGCTGTTACATAATCCACAGGTAACAGAAATTATTCACGCAGGCGATGCTGGGCGTGAAGGGGAACTGATTGTACGAAATATTATTAATCTTTGTAATGTACAAAAGCCGATGAAACGTCTTTGGATTTCATCTTTAACAAAGCAAGCTATTTATCAAGGGTTTAAAAATTTACTCGATGAAGCAGATACAATTAATACGTATTACGAAGCATACACAAGATCTTGCGCTGACTGGGTTGTTGGTATGAATGCATCGCGTGTCTTTAGTATTTTGCTAAAGAAAAAAGGAATGAACGATGTATTTTCCGCCGGTCGTGTACAAACTCCAACACTCGCATTAATCGTAAAGCGTGAGAAAGAAATTGAAAACTTTAAGTCGGAGCCGTTTTGGGAAGTGTTCGCAACCTTTAATATAGAAGGAAAGAAATATGACGGGAAATGGGAAAAGGATAATGAATCCCGCTTAAAAGACCCTGATATGGCGAATAAAATTGCGGCATTTTGCCAAGGGAAACCGGCTGTAGTAAAAGAAATGAAAACGGAGCGTAAAGAGTTTCAGCCGCCGTTTTTATTTAATTTATCAGCATTGCAAGCGACAGCTAATAAAGCTTTTAAATTTTCACCGAAAAAGACGCTTGATATAACACAAGCACTATATCAAAAAGGGATAGTTTCTTATCCGCGTTCGGATTCTAACTATGTTACACAAGGAGAAGCAGCGACGTTCCCTGATATTTTACAGAAGTTAAGTCAGTTTGATGAATATAAAGGGTTATTGCCAGCACCAATTGAATCCATTATGAACAACAAGCGTTATGTAAATGAAAAGAAAGTGACAGATCACTATGCTATTATTCCGACAGAGCAAGTTACAAATCCAAGCAAACTATCAGGTGATGAAAAGAAAATTTACGATATGATCGTAAGAAGACTGATTGCGGCGCATTATGAAGTAGCAATCTTTGACTACACAACGATTACAACTCTTGTAGATGAACGTGCTGCATTCATTTCAAAAGGAAAACAGCAAATTCAAGAAGGTTGGCGTAAAGTTATTTTCCAAGATGATAAAGATGACGAAACAATTCTTCCAATTGTCGCAGAAGGTGAACAAGGGAAAGTTGTAAAGGTGAAAGTGAAAGAAGGAAAAACACAGCCACCGAAGCGTTATACAGAAGGACAACTTATTACGTTAATGAAAACGGCAGGTAAGTATTTAGAGAATGAAGAGCTGGAGAAAGTATTAAAGAAAACAGAAGGTTTAGGTACAGAGGCAACTCGCGCTGGAATTATTACGATGCTAAAAGACCGTAAGTATATAGATGTGCAGAAAAACCAAGTGTATGCGACCGATAAGGGAAAAGTATTAATTACAGCAATCGGCGACAAAATACTAGCTTCACCGGAAATGACTGCGAAATGGGAACAACGTCTTGCGGAAATCGGGGAAGGTACAGCTTCTCCTGCTACATTTATGGAACAAACGAAAAAGTTATCAGCGAAAATTATTGAAGATGCAGTGGAAATGTCTGAGAAGTGGGATTTCACTGGTTTACATGTTGAATCGATTGAACGAAAAGGATCGAAGTTTACAACGGGTAAAAAGGTTGGAAGCTGTAAAAAATGTGATGGTGATGTAATTGATAAGTCAACGTTTTACGGTTGTTCTAACTACAACACGACACAATGTGATTTTACCATCTCAAAGAAGATATTAAGTAAAACAATTTCGCAAAAGAATATGACAAAGCTCTTAAAAGGTGAAAAGACCGATTTAATTAAAGGCTTTACAAAGGGCGAGAAAACATTTGATGCGAAGCTGGAGTGGAAAGATAATAAGATTAATTTTGTGTTCGAGAATTAAGTGGTTTCAACACATAAAGACCACTTACCTAAACTATTGGTTCTGTAACAGGTTAGGTTCGAAAAGCTATTGATAGAAAATAAAAAAGCATGACAATTAAACTGTACCTTATAGAGTAGACACTAAAAAATCTATTCTATAGGGTATTTCTTTTATATAAAGGAAAAATAAGCAATTAAGAGAACATCTGAAAGTAGTTTACGCCGATGTTTATAAAAAGTTGTAGAGTATTTCTTTGAATAAGGAATACTTTTTGTTTTGGGTAAAATGAAAAAAACAATAAAAAATTCTTTTTAATTGATAATTATTTATTGAAAAACAATAAATAATGTATTAAAATCAATATCAGAATAAATTAGTGAGGTGCTTTTTATAGAAAAGGTAATAACCTTATTTTTTAAACTAGAGGAGATATAAATATGGACATTCACAATTTGATCATTGAAAATATGGATAATCCCCATGAGTTGGAGAGAATGTATAGAAAAGACTCAAAAGCTTTTAAAAAATCATTCTCACAAGCATGGGACCAAAACCCTGATTCTCAGGTTCTAGGTGCTTGGTATGAAAGGTTGTATTTTAAGGAGATGGCAAATACAGAAAAAAAATCTTTGTTTCAAAAAGGTTTCTTATTCATGGGCATTCTAGCTATTCTAGCCGGGTTAAGTACCAGAATCATTTTTCATTTTGTCGAACAGGGATCAATTGCTCCGATTAACTTAGCTTTTGGTATAATCCCTTTTATTGCTGCTTATTTTGTTTACAATAATACTCCGAAAAAAAGTATTATTTATTCCCTTGCAGCGTTGTTCCTAATTTCCGGGTTTTATCTTAATATGCTGCCATTAAATTATAAAGACAGTATAATCCTTGTTTATTTGCACCTTCCTATATTTTTATGGGTATTAGTAGGGCTTGCGTTTACAGGAAATGAATATTCAAAAGGAAGTACAAGATTGGCTTATATTAAATTTAATTTGGAATATTGTATTCTCTACGCCAGCATGGCAGTTAGCGGAATGGTGCTAGCAGTATTCACCATGAGGTTATTTAGTTTTGTTGACTTGGATATAGGAGAGTTCTATTTTAGTAATGTTGTTTTATTTGGTGCTGCCGCTCTCGCTATTGTGGCTGCATACTTAGTATCAATGAATCTTAAGTTTGCTAAAAATATTACACCATATATAGCTAAAATTTTTAGTCCGCTTGTCCTGGTCACATTGTTAATCTATCTTATAACGGTTATATGGGTTG
Organism: Bacillus cereus; assembly: GCF_002567495.1. GTDB lineage: Bacteria > Bacillota > Bacilli > Bacillales > Bacillaceae_G > Bacillus_A > Bacillus_A cereus_AQ. The sequence goes on from NZ_NVAP01000058.1 coordinate 16,978, forward strand.
GGAAAAATCCATTTTTGGACCGCAATTTCTTGATGGTCTTCAACGGAATACTTCTTGTTGTATTGGCTGTTACTATATTTTCCATTGTTGAGAGTGACTCAGATGAGAAAAAGAATATTTCAGATTATATAAACTTTGTCTTAATTGTTCTTGCGCTTATTATTGATAGTGTGGCTTTGTCAGCTATCGTGTTCAGACTTTCTTCCTATGGTATTACGCCTAATAGACTTGCTGTTTTAGGAGTCAACATACTTATTTGGGCAAATCTAATGTGGATTATGCTCTCTTATATGCGTTTTCTACAAAACAAATCCGGTCCTTTACCTATCCAAGATGCCGTTACGAAGTATTTGCCAATATACGGACTTTGGGCAGCTTTCATTATATTTACGTTTCCTATCATTTTTAATTAGAAAGGCTCTGTTAATGTAATGATACATTTGTTAAAAGAGGGTGGTAGCTTGATGTCATCCTTTTCAGCTTCTATCCTATTTATAATAATTGGTATTATTACGTTTGTAGTTTCGGTTATTTCATTTGTATTGATAAATAAGAAATAAGTGTTGTATGTAATTTTTCCGTAATAAAAAACATCCCATTATGGGACGTTTTTTATTACGCATATTGCCGTTTTTTCTTAATAAGCAACAAAACTTGTGAAACACAAGCAAGTACTGGCAACTCAATCAATGGTCCAATAACGAGTGCAAGTGCGATAAGGGGCTCATCTGGAAAAGCAGTTACAGCGATAGCAAGTGCAACAGGCGAGTTTCTTGCTAATGTTGTTAAGTTTAGACTTACTGTATCTTTATAAGATAAATGCATGATGCGCCCGATAAATTGTCCTAGTAAAAAATTAATGATGAAGAACAATAGAACAGGAACGAGTAATAATAAAACGACATTCATATTTTGTAATAAATATTTACCTTGTGATGCAAACATCGCTACAATTGCTAAACTTAAAAATACAATTTGGGCAGAGCTGAAAAACGGAATGAGTTTATTCTCGAGCGTTTCAGCTTTTTTCAGTTTATTCATAATGAATTTTGTAGCGTGTGCAAGTAAAAATGGTAAGACGATTACAATAACAATACTTTCTACTAAAACGGAAACTGCTACAGTCTTCATTACACCAGCAAATAAAAATAAATAAATTGGAAGCAGTAATACTTGTAAAATTAAATTTACGGGTAAAATTGCTGTAGCAAGTGCTACATTTCCTTTCGCTATTTCAGTAAATATTAAGTACCAATCTGTACATGGAGTAACCATCAACATTATAAATCCAACCCAAAGTGCTGGGTGATCTGAAAGAAATAATGCACCTAATCCCCAAGCAAGGAAAGGCGTCCATAAAAAGTTAATGGTAAGGCTTGTTCCGGCAAATTTTAAATTACGAAATCCATTTTTTATTTCTTTCAATGGGATGCTGAGGAATAATCCATATAGCATGAAAAATAAGAAGGGGACAATGAATTTGTCTGAATACATATGTATGATATTAAATTGTCCGAGTGCAATGCCACATGTAACAGCAAAAAGAATAATAAAAGTTTGAATCTTTTCTATAGTGCTCATGAATAAATCCTTTCTAAATATGAATTTTCCTCTCTAAGTTTATTATACAAGTAATAAAGATGTATTTGGTGTTCAATTGTATTTTAGTTAATGTTTTTAATTCGAGATTTTATTTTTTATTAAAAGTTACTTGACTAAAGTAAGTGGCTATATTACAATCACTTACATAAGGTAATTAAATAACGAAAAGTTTTAATGACTTAACTTAAGGTATCTATTGGAACTTTTTCTTAGAATAAGAATTTTTATGATGATGAATAATGAATATGAAAAGAAAGATTAGGTGAAGAAAATGGGACTATTTAGCTCATTATTTGGTAAAAAAGAAGAAAACACGAATGTAGAGGGGAATAAAAAAATGTCAAAAGTATTATTTGTAAAAGCAAACGATCGTCCAGCGGAGCAAGCAGTTAGTTCAAAAATGTATGAAACATTTGTAAGTACTTATAAAGAAGCAAATCCAAATACAGAAATTACAGAGTTAGATTTATTTGCTTTAGACCTTCCTTATTACGGAAATATCGCTATTTCAGGTGGATACAAACGTAGTCAAGGAATGGAGCTAACAGCAGAAGAAGAAAAGGCTGTAGCGGCAGTAGATCAATATTTAAATCAGTTTTTAGAAGCTGATAAGGTTGTATTTGCGTTCCCATTATGGAACTTCACAGTGCCAGCACCATTAGTTACTTATATTTCATATCTTTCTCAAGCTGGAAAAACATTTAAATATACAGCAAATGGTCCAGAAGGTTTAGCTGGTGATAAGAAAGTTGTTGTGTTAGGTGCTCGTGGTTCAGATTATTCTTCAGAACAAATGGCTCCTATGGAAATGGCAGTTAATTATGTAACAACCGTGCTTGGGTTCTGGGGAATTACAAATCCAGAAACTGTTGTAATTGAAGGACACAATCAATATCCAGATCGTTCACAACAAATTGTTGAAGAAGGATTAGAGAACGTTAAAAAAGTAGCTGCAAAATTTTAATTCATGATAGTAAATGGAAAAACCAACATGGATGACCATGTTGGTTTTTAGTCTGTTTTCATGTTAAAAAATGTATATTTATAAAATAAATGAAAAGTTTGAAAATAGTATTGCAAAATATTATATATCAAACTATAATGAGTTCAAGAATAGTTGATACTTAAATTAAATATTCAGAAAATTCAATTAGTTAAAATTGGAAATGACATAGGTTATTTGGAATGGAGGTTATATTATGACGAATAAAGTACCGTTTTCGTTCATAGTAGTTATTGGTTTAATGTTATTCGCACTATTTTTTGGAGCAGGAAATTTAATATTCCCAGCGATGCTTGGTCAATCGGCAGGAGAGAATGTATGGATTGCTAACGCTGGATTTTTAGTAACAGGAGTAGGTTTACCATTACTAGGTGTACTAGCATTTGGTTTTTCGGGTAAAGATGATTTGCAGTCATTAGCAAGTCGTGCTCACCCAGTGTTTGGGATTGTGTTTACAACAGTTTTATACTTAGCGATTGGTCCGTTATTTGCAATACCAAGAACAGGAAATGTTTCTTATGAAATTGGTCTTAAGCCGTTTATGCCAGAAGGAGTAGGTTCTACACCTTTAATTCTTTTCACAATTATATTCTTTTGCATCACTTGTTTTTTTTCGCTAAATCCCGCGAAAATTGTCGATATTGTTGGAAAAATCTTAACGCCAATTAAGTTGACTTTCATTGGTATTTTAGTAATCGTTGCTTTTATTCATCCGATTGGAGATATGCAGGCACCAGTGGAAGCTTATACATCACATGCATTCTTTAAAGGATTCCAAGAAGGATACTTAACGATGGATACGCTTGCATCATTCGTATTCGGGATTATCATCATCAATGCTATTAAAGAAAAAGGTGCAAAAACGAAAACACAAATTATGGTCGTTTGTGCAAAAGCGACAATTATTGCAGCATCTATTTTAGCAATTATCTATACAGCTCTTTCTTATATGGGTGCTTCAAGTGTTGCAAAGCTTGGACATTTAGAGAATGGCGGAGAAGTATTAGCGAAAGTTTCTAACTACTATTTTGGGTCATATGGCGGAGTATTATTAGGATTAATGATTACAGTAGCTTGTTTAACAACTAGTGTGGGACTTGTATCAGCATGTTCTTCATTCTTCCATAAGTTATTCCCAAATGTTCCTTACAAAGCAATTGCAATCACGCTATGTGTATTTAGTGCAATTGTTGCAAACGTAGGATTAACACAATTAATTGCAGTTTCTGTTCCAGTATTAACAGCAATTTATCCACTAGCAATCGTATTGATTTTCTTAACATTCTTCCATTCATTATTCAAAGGAAGAGCTGAAGTTTATCAAGTGAGCTTAATCGTAACATTTATCATCAGCTTATTCGATGGATTAAGTGCAGCTGGAGTCAACATTAAAGTAGTAAGCCAAGTGTTCACTAAATTCCTTCCGATGCAGGAAGTAGGATTAGGCTGGATCTTCCCAGCGATTATCGGTGGATTTATTGGATATGGCATTAGCGTTGTAAAAATGAAAAATCAAGTTCAACCAGCAACTAGAGCGGATAAGAAAATAGGTTAAATAAAAAAAGTTATAGAACTTGCTTCTATAACTTTTTTTGTTACTATTAATAATTAGAAAAAATAAAGTAGTAGGGGAAATAAAATGAAAAAAACAATTGATCATATTGGAATCGCAGTTCGTGATATAGATAGCACGATACGTTTTTATGAAACGGTTTTGTCAGGAACCCTAATAGATCGTTACATAAGTGAGGCACCTGGTGTAGAAAGCGAAGTAGCTATTTTGGAAGTAGATGGTGATAGAATTGAATTACTTGCACCTACAAATAATACGACATCTCCGATAGCGAGATTTATTAAACAAAAAGGTAAAGGTGTTCATCACGTTGCCTATCGTGTCGATGATTTAGATGTAGCTCTAGAGGAGTTAAAAGAACAAGGTATTCGAACGTTAGAGCATACACTTCGAATGAATAAGCACGGTAGAAGATTAATATATCTTAACCCAGCAGATACAGAGGGAACGATCATTGAGTATTGTGATTATCCGGAAGAGAAGTAAAGTTCAATCTTAAGTAAGGAGTTACATAATAATGTAACTCCTTTTTATTATTCACCTGCTGTAATAAGCATGGACGTATTTCTATTCTTTTCGAGGGGATATTCGCTCCAAGTACAAAGGGAGTCTAGTATGAAATTTAAAGAACAAACGTAATTAGTTAAAGAATATTCTATTTTGGGCGGTACTTGATCACATGTTTTTCTGTGAATGATACTGTCTTCTTATAGTTCACCTAACTGTTGTGTTAGCATTTTTCGTGTAATGCTAGGCATTAAGTTCCATTAAAAAATATGTTAGACCAAATAGAGAATATGTGATTTTTATACAAAAAATATAGATAATCCAGGGAAGTCATTCTTAATAAAAAAGATTTAGCCCTTGCGAAAAATGGGAATAGCCTCTTTGTTTACTACGTATTATAGAACGTTATGTTAATTTCACATGAATACGATATACCAAAAGAAGACTTATCACTACTCTTATTCTCATAATAGTATAAGTGGCGAAAATTGTTTTTTATTTGTGAAAATATAGGTTTGAAAAGAAAGGAAGGAACATTCGCTATGAGTGAAAATAAAGTATGGTTTGTAACTGGAGCCTCAAAAGGTTTGGGACTTGTACTGGTAAAACAATTATTAAAGAATGGTAACCAAGTTGCTGCAACTTCAAGAACAATAAATGATTTAATAAAGGTAGTTAATGATAATACAAAACGATTTCTACCATTGACTGTTGACTTGACTAATGAGGCTAGCGTACAGAACGCAATTGAGAAAATCATTGAAACTTTTGGTAAGATTGATGTCGTTGTAAATAATGCTGGTTACGGTTTAGGTGGGAGTCTCGAGGAACTAACAGACGAAGAAATTCGTCAAAACTTTGATGTGAATGTATTTGGTACATTAAATGTAATTAGGAAAACAATGCCTTATTTAAGGAAACAAAAATCAGGACATATTTTTAATATAGCTTCACTTGCAGGATACGTAGGCAGTATGGGTTTTGGTAGCTATAGTGCTACAAAGTTTGCAGTGGTTGGCTTATCTGAGTCTCTGGCAGAGGAAGCAAAACTATTTGGCATTAAAGTTACAATGGTAGCACCTGGATATTTTAGAACTAATTTCTTAAGCAGTGGTTCCGTTATGTACAGTAAAAAACAAATTGAAGATTATAAAGCAGTCCATGAGGTAAAGGATTTTCTTGATAATGTTATGGATGGGAAACAAGAAGGTAATCCCGAAGGAGCTGCTTTAGCTATTATACACACAGAGGCAGAAACAGATCCTCCCGTTCATTTATTACTAGGTTCAGATGCTTATCATGTGGCTTCGGAAAAAGTAGTTACCTTACAAAAAGAGTTTGATAAATGGAAGGACATAACCTGTTCAACAGACTTTGATAAATTATGAAAAAATTTTATTAAACTAATGAAAACCGTATGTTTAGTAAATTTTTCTATTTATTTACTTTCGATAACACTAATTATGTAAATGAGCTGTCCATATGGGCAGCTCATTGTATTTTTCGTTTAGCGTGGTTTTTTCAGCTTGCTGGTGATACCACATCGCTATCAAGCTAAGACTTTAAAGTACCCTCTAAACGATAATTTTGTATTTTTTACAGCGCCGAAGTTCATTTTTATCGTTTGGGGACAACCTTTTCTGTACGAGAAACAAGATAGATTGACCTCGTATTGTGGAAATCTTTGATGGGTACAGAACAAAGAGATAAATGACCTATGTCTTATGAAATTGTTCGAAAAACGCTCTTACTTTATTTAATTGTATAAAAAAGTCTGTTCATTTCTATGATCCCTCTTCCATTAAAGCCACCCTATAATGGAAGAAGAATCATAGGAATCCGAATGCAAATTAGCTTATACACCTTCAACTAATGTCATCCACCCGTGGAATAAAAAGGAAATAGTAAAGTTAACTCTTTTTTTTTCATAAGGAATATTGACTTTCTTCAATAATCAGTATCATTTTGCTGATGTAATGAACTTACTTTATTAATTTTCACTGGAAACCCTCTTCATTAATCGCTTTAATTTATTTTCTGTATCTGTTTCCCCTACTGGCGTATAGATACTGCACCGTAAATCCATATCACCTTGAACTTGAAGAGAAGTTAAATTAAACAACATTTTGCCTGCTTTAGCATGTCTGAATTCAATTATCATGTCTGGAGCCTTACTCACTTGGCTTTCTTGCCATAAATCTTGGAATTCTGAATGGGAATGACTCATTTCTTTAATAAACTGGCTGTACCATTCATCGTCTAAATAGCGTCCATAATAGGTACGGAAAATAGCAAGAAAACCTTTCGCAAAATGTTCCCAATTGACGGCCAATGCTTTTAATTCTTTTCTAGTGAATACTAAACGAATTAAATTTCTTTGATCATTCGGTATTTGTTCAAAATCTAAAAAAACATAAGCAGCTGCAGAATTCCAGCCTACAATATGGCAATGTCGATCCGTAATGATAGTGGGACAATATGTTAATTCATCTAGTATTCGTATTAAAGAAGGACTAAGCTTTGATTGATCCTTTTTTGGACTTGTAATTTCTGAATTTGTTTCGAATGCCAGGTCATATAAGTAGTCTGTTTCATCATTATTTAATTGCAAAGCTTTAGAAATACAATCAAGTACGATTGTAGAAACCTTTATATCTCTTCCTTGCTCTAGCCATGTATACCAAGTGGTGCTTACACCTGCTAACTGTGCAACCTCTTCTCTTCGTAATCCAGGTGTTCTTCTCCGGTTTCCGGCAGACAAACCAACAGACTCTGGACTAATTTGGGCGCGCTTAGCTTTTAAGAATGCCGACAGAGCTTCCAGCCTTGTTTTATTATTCATTTTTAAAACCCCTTATCTTATCAATTTATCCTAGTAGTATTTATACTAGGATAAATCCCCCCTTGTAATAGGATAAATTGACTGTAAAATACAAGTATATTATTGATTGGAGGGAATGCAAAGTGGAAAGAGTTGTGATTACTGGTATGGGAGTAGTTTCTCCTATAGGAAACGACATCAAGACATTTTGGAACAATCTAATTAAAGGGGAATCTGGTATAGCTAATATCGATACTTTCGATGTTACCAATCATAAAACAAAAATTGCGGGTATCGTCCAAGATTTTGATGCAGATGAAGTTTTAGGAAAGAAAGAAGCAAGACGTTTAGATCGTTTTTCTCAATTTGCTTTGGCTGCAGCTGAACAAGCTTGGTCAGATTCTAAGTTAGACCTCGATTGTATAGATGTAGAAAGGTTAGGGGTATACGTAGGTTCAGGTATCGGAGGAATTGAAACCTTGATTGAAAATGTTGATGCGCTTAGGCAGAAGGGGCCAAGAAGGGTCAGCCCAACTCTAGTACCTGCTATAATGTCTAATGCCGCTGCAGCACAAATTAGTATCAAGTGGAATGCGATGGGACCTTCTATGTCACCTGTTTCTGCCTGTGCAATTGGAAATACATCTATCGGGGAAGCCTTTAGACTAATTCGTTCTGGAGAAGCTGACGTTATATTTGCGGGTGGAACAGAGTCAGCTATAACAGACTTATCAATAGCAAGCTTTGGTAACGCTACAGCATTATCAACAAGAAACGATAATCCCACGAAAGCTAGTCGTCCATTTGATGGAAATCGAGATGGATTTGTCATGTCAGAAGGAGCTGGAATTCTAATCTTAGAATCTTTATCTCATGCTTTACGTAGAGAGGCAAAGATTTATGCAGAAGTCATTGGATATGGTGCAAGTTCAGACGCATACCATATCGTAGCTACACATCCGGAAGGTAAAGGTGCTTATCTTGCAATGAGATCAGCTTTAAAAAATGCCAATATATCGCCTAAAGAAGTTGATGTTATTAGTGCCCATGCAACAAGTACAAAAGTGGGGGACATCTCTGAAACGATGGCTATTAAACAGCTGTTTGGAAAACAAGCTTATGAGATTCCGGTAACAGCTAATAAATCTATGCTTGGTCATATGTTAGGGGCAGCTGGTGGGGTTGAAGCAATTGCTTTAGCAATGAGCTTAAAGGAAGGGACAGTTCCTCCAACAATTAACTTAGAAAATCTTGATCCATTATGTGATCTGGATTATGTACCATCTGTTGCTCGCCAAGTGAAAATAAATATAGGTCTATCTAACTCATTTGGTTTCGGAGGTCATAATGCAGCCATTGTTTTAAAGAGATACGAGTGAATAAAGGAAGAGAGAGTGAGAAAATGGATATTAGAGTAGCAAGTGCATTAGACTACCCTAATTTAAGAAGGATATATTTAGAGTCGCGGCGTGAAAGTTTTCATTGGCTAGATAGAAACGAAATGACTATAGAAGATTTTGATAAACATACTGAAGGGGAACATATAATACTAGCAGAGGAAGATAATCATATCCTCGGATTTGCTTCTTTATATTTACCTGAAAACTTTATACACAATTTATTTGTACATCCTGAGTTCTTTGGTAAGGGGGCTGGAAGACAGTTACTTCATGCTTCCATAGAAAAGATGAATACACCATTAAGATTAAAGTGTGTTTCTAAAAATCAAAAAGCACTAAAATTTTATGAGAATATGGGCTGGAAAAAAGTTATTGAAGAAGGTGAGCTAGAAGAAAAATATTGGGTAATGATATATGAATAAAATATATTTTTTAAAAGGGTATTGTGCACAGGGGGTAAAATATATGATATAGGCCTAGTAGGGGAAGTGTCAGGTTGTTGTCATAGCCCGCAAAGTAAAAACATAGAGATTTTTCACTTCTGTGTTTCTTCAAGTTGCTGCTTATTAATTGCTCGAAAAAAAGCACTTTGTGATGTCACTGTTCTTTTTAACAGAGGTCTCGTTGTAGGCCAATCAAGCTAAGAAAAGCAAATACCCCAAAACGAAAAAATTGATATCTCAAGAGAGAAATGTACCTTTTTTTTGGGGGCCTTATAAAATTCTTAAGTTGATGGTAGTGTGGTGATACCCTCAATGAACAATATAACTTAACGTGGTAAAATAATGTTTGGATGGGAGTCCAGTACATAGTATAAAAATTAAGATGGTTCAAGTCGGAGGAAGGCACCTTAGGGTGTCTTTTCTTTTTATGTATGTATTTGTGTGAAGTGACAAATAAGTTATACATTGTATAAGAAAGTCATATCTTATATAAAGATGTAAAATGAGCTGAATATGCTCCTCTTCCACAGCAATATGTTAAAGGGGAGACTAATTTGTAACCAACTATATATGTATAGGCAATACAAATAATATAAATCGTTAATTTCATGTATTGGAGCGTGACTATTTGTGACGATTTCATATAGTGCTGAAAATTTTAACGTATTGTTTGTTAAATCAAGTGTTCCTGTATATTTTCCGGTGCTAGAGGAATCTATATGTAATAGTTTGAAAAAGGTAATTGGTAATGTAGCGGTGGTAACATACGAAAACTTGGTGAAAACAGCTTTAAAGATACAACCGTCTCTTATTATTGTATTCCATGGCTTTGAAGAAGGAATAAGTAAGGGAATTCAAGAGTTAAAACAATATAACTTTACGACCGCACTTTGGCTTACAGACGATCCTTACTTTACAGATGTTACGAAAAACTTAGTGCTTGATTATGATTATGTTTTTACACAAGATACAGGATGTATTGATTTTTATAAAGATTTAGGCTGTGATCATGTATATTACGTACCATTAGCGGCGGAACCTCCTGCATATACACCGATACTTACGGAAGAGGAATACATATTTGATATTAGTTTCATAGGGACCGCTTTTGATAATCGACTTGCGTTTATTGATTCAATTGCAGAGTACTTAGTGACTAAAAATACTCTAATTATAGGGAGTAATTGGGATAGACTAAAAAGGTATGAATTATTGAAGGATAAAATTATACTTTTACCATTTTTGGTTTATGAAAATAGTATAGAATATTATAAAAGAAGTAAAATTAACATGAATATACATCGTTCGATTGAGGATGTAATATTTAATAAAAACAAGGTAAAAATAAATGCTTATTCCATTAATAATCGTACATTCGAAATAGCTAGTACAGGTGCTTTTCAAATGACGGATATTCGCTCGGACTTGGAAAAGTGCTATATTCCAGGGGTGCAAATTGAGACATTTACTTCACCGATTGATTTTATAGAGAAAGCAGAAAGATATTTAGCAAATCCAGCACAAAGAAAGAAAATTGCGATGGAAGGATTTAAAAGAACACTAATTGACCATACATATGATAAAAGGGTAAAAGATTTATTGGGAATAATTAGGATTCATCCTAAAAAAGAAAATGAAATTTAAAAAGAGTGAAAGGTTATGTTGAAGCATACCAAATAAAAAATACAAGGCATTCAAACGTTAGAGCACACATTTCGAATGAATAAACAAGGTAGAAGATTAATTGATTTTAACCAAGCGGATATAGAGAAAATGATTATTGGAGGAAAGGTATTACGTTATTACGTAATACTTTTTTTATTTATCCCACTATTTTCCGGCCAGTAAGCCCCCAACCTCAAAAGTCGCTAATGCAAGGGAGTGAGGCGGGAGATCAACTGCCCGTAAAAGCCGATTGGGGAGGATGATTAATGTTTCATTTTATGTATTTCACATTTTTTTCACAAATGATTCACGATAACTTTTCCTTTTTTGAAACTTATATAAATATATTTTATGATATAATTACAATCGACTTTAAAAATGTAAGTTGTATCTATCAGGATAGTTACTATCAAATTAGAAGTTTAGAGGTGGAAGAGAAATAAAGAGTTATACTTTATAGAAGTTTATATTTAATCAGGTTAATATTTCGTCCGAGAATCAAACTTCGGAAGTTAAAGTAATGAAAATAGAGCGATGAGGAAGAAAGAAGTGAAATGAGTGTGAAAGTAATGAGAAGATTAGGGACATGGTTATTACTTGTGTGTGTGCTTATCATATTGATACCGCAAAGTGCATCTGCTCATGCGTATGTTGTGAAATCAAACCCTACGGAAAATGAAACGTTGAAGAAAGCACCGTCTGTTGTGAAAATTGAATTCGATGAGGACATACAAGTTTCAAGTTTTAATACATTGTATGTGAGAGATACATCAGGTAAAAGGGTCGATTTAAAAGATGCTCATATTGATAAAAAAAATAAAAAACTATTAGAAGCCGGATTAAAAGACAATCTCAAAAATGGTCTCTACTCTATTCAGTGGAAAGTGATTTCAGCTGATGGACATCCAATTCAAGGGGTTATTCCGTTCCATATTGGATTAGCAGAAGCGGGAACAGACGATGTACAAGTAGAAGAGATGGGGTATGTCCCGCAAATCGATATGATTATGGAACGTGGGATTCTATATACGGGTTTCTCTCTATTTTTAGGAGTTCTCTTCTTTAATCTTATTATGTATAAAGGGAATACACCCTCGGTTCGATCAAGGAGTAAGAACATAATATGGATGTCCTTATTTGGGATATTTATTAGCTTGTTATTTAATCTACCACTGCAAGCGAAAATAAATGCTGATGTTTCGTGGCTAGAAGCATTCAATCCTTTACTATTAAAAGAAACATTGCAGCTTTCTGTTTTTGGTTATATATGGATCACTCAAATGGCTCTTATTAGTATGCTTATACTTGTTACGTATTTTGCGGTGAAGCGTGAGAAAGTTTCATCGTTTAAAGTATGGAGTATTCCAATACTATTGTTTATAGGGTTACTTGTTATGAAAGCATTTAATAGTCATGCATATGGTTTAAAGTTTAAAGAGATTGCAGTCGTTATGGACTTTCTACATTTATTTGCGGCTTCGTTATGGGTTGGAGGGCTATCATCAATTATTCTTCTTTTACGTAAAGAAGGTGATAAGTGGACCATGTATTGGGATGCGATTAAGCGTTTTTCACCATGGGCAACAGGTGCTGTCATAGTGATTGTATTAACGGGTCTTTTTAATAGTACGTTTTTTATCCCTACGATCCATTCCTTATTTGATACGAAGTATGGCTTGGCTTTATTAACAAAGATATTATTATTCATTTTTATGGGGATATTGGGAATTATTCATTATGTGAAAGGGAGAATGCGAGCGCAGCAAGGGTTAGGAGCTACGGCAAAAGTAGAGTTTACCATTGGAATTGTCGTTTTCGTAATCGTAGCTTTTATGACAAACGTACAAACACCTCCGATGCCTCCTACTGGACCATTTACAGAGAGTAAACAATTAGAAAATGGATATGAACTTACGCTAAATGTAAGTCCTAATAAGGTAGGACAAAATAAATTCCATATTACACTAAAGGATGAAAAGGGACAGCCTGTTACTGATATGGAACAAATGATATTGACGACTCAATCGTTAGATATGAACATGGGAAAAGGTTCATTTAAAGTTTCAGCAGTTTCACCGGGAGAATATGAAGCAGAAGGTATGTATATTAACATGACAGGAAACTGGAATATACATGTTCATGGATTAACAAAATCGCTGGATAGCTTCGATACAGATTATAAATTTATTGTAGGTGGCAGATAAAGAGGCGTTATAGATGAAAGGGAGTTAATAGAAAATGAAACGTATAAAAAAATTAGGAACAACAATGATCGCAACAATAATTGCAATGGGAATCTTTTCGTTACCTGTTAGTGCTCATGTGACGGTAAAGCCAGAAACTTCTGATGTTAACTCATGGGAGACTTACACAATAAAGGTACCAGTTGAAAAAAATGTAGCAACAACAAAAGTCACACTAAAAATACCGTCTGGCGTTGAGTTTCAACAGTATGAACCAGTGCCAGGGTGGAAAGTGGAAGCGCAAAAAGATAGTGCTGGAAAAGTGAAAACTGTAGTATGGGAAGCGACAGGAGAAGGGATTTTATCCGGTCAGTTCCAGCGATTTACTTTTGTCGCTAAAAATCCAGATAAAGAACAAAAAATAGCTTGGGATGCATATCAACAATATAAAGACGGAGAAATTGTTGAATGGACAGGCGATGAGAAAGCTGAGAATCCACATTCACTTACTACAATTGTAAAAGGTACGTCATTAACAGGAGAACATGGTGAAGTGTCTAGTGTAGAAAAGAATGAAGGTACTAGTAATGTGCAAGTAATAGCGATTGTCTTATCTATTTTAGCGATAGTATCGTCGGTGATTGCGTGTGTGTTTGTCGTACGCCGTAAAAAGTGAGGTATAAAAAAGAGCCTGCAAATAGTAGGCTCTTTCTCATTTTTATTTCACTTCAACCTGCTGCCTAACAGCAAGTGCTTTCGGTTTTATATTTACAAAACAAATGCTCACAATAATAAATAATAGCCCAATAAATAAACTAATTGTAATGGCCTCATGTAAGAAAATTGAACTTACAATAATAGCGATAAGAGGGATAAGGAATGTATAAGCCCCAACTTTACTAGCTTCACCTGCTCCAACAAGTGTGAAATAAGCGAGCCATCCCATTGCAATTACAAAGAATGAAATAAAGAGTAGTACACTAACAAATGGCATACTCCAAGCGATACTAGACCAACTTTCAAACTCCGAACCAAATCCAATTAAACAAAGTCCACCAATAAGAAGCTGAAGTGTTACCATCCAAATGGCATTAACACGGTGGCCAGTTTTCTTAATAAATACTGTGCCAAGTGCCCAGCCAATAGCGCATCCTAATGCGAGGAGGATTCCAATAATAGAAATATGTCCTGTTAAACTGCTAGAGCTAATAACACCTACACCAATAAATCCGAGAACAAGCCCGAAAATTTTTAAACCGTACATTGATTCTTCAAGCCATATCCACGAGAAAATACCGAGTAACACGGGTTGTAGAAATACAATGGCGGAAAATAACCCAGCAGGCATATATTGAAGGCCGACAGTTTGTAATCCGTAAAATATAATGATGTTAAGTAAAGAAGAAATAACGTATAAATGCCAGGTTTCTTTTAAATGTAACTCTTTGTATTTCGGTAATGCGAACAGGAGTAAAATGAATCCTCCAATTAAAGTTCGAACGCCTGCAAATAAAACAGGTGGTGTGTAATGCAGGGCAAATTTTGATAAAGGCCAATTGATTCCCCACATGAAAACGAGAAAGGTAAGGATTATGGCCGTCTTAGTTCGAGAAAGCTGTGTCACTGAAAGACCTCCTTGTTGTTATTCATTTCACTATGATATGATATCGACTGTAATAAATAAAATGAATCTTTTTTATGAGGAGTATAAGTGATTAGTTATGACCATTACACAACTGCAAGTATTAATAAAAACTGTTGAGTTAGGTAGTTTTACGAAGGCTGCTCGGGTGTTAAATATGACGCAGCCAGCTGTTAGTCATGCGATTTCAAGTATTGAGTCAGAGTTAGGAGTTACGATTCTTATACGTGATAAACGAAAAGGGCTACTCGTTACGGATGTAGGAAACAGAATTCTGATACATATTAGAGAGATCCTGAACGGTGTAGAGAAGATTGAACAAGAAGTTGCGATGGAGAAAGGACACGAAGTTGGGACGATTCGAATTGGAAGTTTTCCGAGTGCTTCTGCACATTTCTTACCCAAAATGATAAACCTTTTTAAGGAGAAGTACCCGAACTTAGAAGTTGTTCTTTGTGAAGGAACGATTAAAGAAGTTGAAGATTGGTTAGTATCGAGGGTTATTGATATAGGAATTGTTATTTTGCCTAATAAAGAGATGGAGATTGTCCCATTAACGAAGGGGAAAATGGTTGTTATCTTAAGAGAGGATCATCCTCTTTGTAAGAAGGAATCTATTGCAATTAGTGATTTAGAGAATGAACCGATCATATTATGTAAGGGCGGATACGAACCACCCATTATTGATATGTTTAAACAAGCAAACGTACCACTTAGGGCTGAGTATATAATTTCGACAGTTACTACAGCTTTAAATATGATTCAAGAAGGATTAGGTATTGCAATATTAGCTGAATTATCTTTAACAAATTTACCTGAAAATGTGCATACGAGAGAATTGGAACCGCAAGTATGGAGAGAGATTGCTTTAGCTGTTCCTTCATTAAAGGATTCTTCAATCGCTGTGCAGCTATTTATTGAAGAATTTCAAGCGCTATTTGCAGAATAAAAAGGGATGTCTCATATAATGTAATGAGACATCTTTTTTATTTACTAAAAAAATTTATGAAAAGGATTGACTTATTTTTTGGTTGTAACTATAATGATTACATCGAGGTGGTGATTACGATGAAAATTAGTAGCCGCTTTTCTATAGCTGTTCATATTTTATCTATTTTAAAAAATAATCCATCTTCACTTTGCACTTCAGACTATATGGCTGAGAGTGTGAATACAAATCCAGTAGTTATTCGTAAAATCATGTCGTACTTGAAACAAGCTGGATTTGTTTACGTAAATAGAGGTCCAGGTGGTGCGGGATTACTAAAGGATTTACATGAAATCACATTATTAGATGTGTATCATGCAGTGAATGTAGTAGAAGAAGACAAGCTATTTCACATTCACGAGCAACCAAATCCAGATTGTCCAATTGGGGCGAATATTCAAGCGGTGTTAGAAATTATTTTAATTCAAGCGCAATCCGCGATGGAAGAAGTTTTGAGAAATATTACGATGGGGCAGTTGTTTGAAACTTTGCAAGAAAAAATGAATACTTAAATAATATTTATATTTTTTTACCATTAATGTAACTAACTTAATTACAACAATGAAGGTAAGGTGTAAAAGTTATGACTGTAAAAATGAAAGTATACTCAGATTTTATATGTCCGTTTTGTTTTTTAGCAAAAGGTCCATTAGATGAAGTAGCGAAAGAGAAAGATGTAGAAATCGAATGGATGCCATTTGAGTTGCGTCCAAGTCCATATTCAAAAATAGATCCATGGAATGAGCCAGAAAAATTAGGTTCATGGGATGCTTTCATTCTTCCAACTGCGAAGAAATTAGGAATCGATATGCGCTTGCCACGTGTTTCTCCGCATCCATATACACATTTAGCTTTCGAAGGATGTCAATTTGCGAAAGAACGTGGACTAGGAAATGAGTATCATCACCGCGTATTCACAGCATTTTTCCAAGAGGAACAAAATATTGAAGATATTGATGTGTTAACAACATTAGCGGTAGAAGTAGGACTTCCTGAAGCAGAATTTAAAGATGCTTTAGTAACTCGTAAATATAAAGAAAAACATCAAGAAGCAATTCAGCACGCATATGATGAAGCGAATATTATGGCTGTTCCAACTGTCATGATTGGAGATGAAGTCATTCAAGGGTTAGCTAGTAAAGAAACATTAGAAAGAGTCATTGATAAAGAAATTGAAAAGGATAAAACAAATTCATTTGAAGGTATGCAATGTAATACGGATGGATATTGCTAATTCATTTTTCATGAAATAACAAAAAAATTATAAAACATATATTTGGAGGAATTAAAATGTCAGCAACTACAACAAACTTAAAAGAAGCAATCGTGAACCGCCGTTCAATTCGTAAAGTAACAAAAAACGATACAATTACGAAAGAAAGAATTGAAGAAGTGTTAAAAACAGCTTTACACGCACCAACATCTTTTAATATGCAAAGTGGTCGTATGGTTGTATTAATGGATGGGGAGCATGAAAAGTTTTGGGATATTGTTAAAGAAACATTAAGAGCCCGCGTACCGGCAGAAAACTTTGAAGCGACTGTAGAAAGACTAAAAGGCTTCCGTGCAGGTGTAGGAACAGTTCTATTCTTTGAAGATCAAGCAACTGTAGAAAAAATGCAAGAAAATGCGCCATTATATAAAGATCAGTTCCCATTCTGGTCTCATCAAGGAAATGCGATGTTACAACATACTGTGTGGATGCTATTATCTGCTGAAGGAATTGGAGCGTCATTACAACATTACAACCCAATCGTAGATGCTGAAGTGAAAGAAACTTGGAACATTCCAGCAGAGTGGAGCTTAGTAGGTCAAATGCCATTTGGTGAACCAAACGAACAACCAGCAGAAAGAACGTTCTTGCCTACTGAAGATGTAGTGAAATTTTATTAAGAAATACAATATGTAACGAGAAGGAAGCTGTGCTTAAAAACAGCTTCCTTTTTTGTAGTGGTGTTAATTTATGCGCATTTAGGGAAGAAATATAAGAAATAATACGGTGAGAAGGGAATTAGAAAAATGAATGATGAGAAAAAATATACAGTGGTAGGTACTGATGTTGAGGAAGTAAAGCGTTTAAATAAAAATTCAGGATTAACGTATAATCAAGTGAAAGAAATGTTAGCAAAGCAAATGCAAAAAAAGAAGTAATTAGATTGAAATCTTTCATTTTTTCATTTAGCATTTTGATTGGAGAGAGTTAAGTAAAAGGTAACTCTCTTTTTTGTATAGCTAAGCATCTTATAGAGTGGAGGAAGCAACATGAAGAAATGGGTAAAGGTAACGCTGTCTATCACTGGAGGCATTGTCTTATTAGCGTGTGCCGGCGGATATTACGTGTATAAAAATTATTTTCCAAAGGAACCTGAGCGTATTGTGTATGATAAAGAAAGAGTGCTACAACCGATACATAATCAGCTTAAAGGAATCAATATAGAAAATGTAAAGATAAAAGAAAAAGAAGTCGTAAATGCGACTGTAGATGAGCTTCAAAAAATGATTGATGATGGAAAGTTGTCATATGAAGAATTAACGAGTATTTATCTCTTTAGAATACAAGAACATGATCAAAATGGAATAACATTAAATTCTGTTACAGAGATAAATCCTAATGCGATGGAAGAAGCAAGAAAGTTAGATCAAGAGCGGGGTAGAAACAAAAATTCGAATTTATATGGTATTCCTGTCGTTGTAAAAGATAATGTACAGACGGAAAAAGTGATGCCGACTAGTGCAGGAACTTATGTATTAAAAGATTGGATTGCAGATCAAGACGCAACAATTGTGAAGCAGTTGAAAGAAGAAGGAGCATTTGTTTTAGGAAAAGCGAATATGTCTGAGTGGGCGAACTATTTATCTTTTACAATGCCAAGCGGGTATAGCGGGAAGAAAGGACAAAATTTAAACCCGTACGGTCCGATTACATTCGATACTTCAGGATCAAGTTCAGGATCTGCTACAGTAGTTGCAGCAGATTTTGCGCCGCTTGCAATTGGAACAGAAACGACGGGATCGATTGTTGCACCAGCGGCGCAGCAATCAGTAGTTGGGTTACGTCCATCTTTAGGTATGGTAAGTAGAACAGGAATTATTCCATTAGCTGAAACTCTTGATACAGCAGGACCTATGGCAAGAACAGTAAAAGATGCAGCAACGTTATTTAATGCAATGATAGGTTATGATGAAAAAGATGCTATGACAGAAAAAATGAAAGATAAAGAAAGAATTGATTATACAAAGGATTTATCAATAGATGGATTAAAAGGGAAAAAGATAGGGCTTCTTTTTTCTGTAGACCAACAAGATGAAAATAGAAAAGTAGTAGCAGAAAAAATTAGAAAAGACCTTCAAGATGCAGGTGCGATATTAACTGATAATATCCAGTTAAGTGCTGAGGGTGTAGATAATTTGCAAACATTAGAATATGAGTTCAAGCATAATGTAAACGACTATCTTTCACAGCAAAAGAATGTACCGGTAAAATCGTTAGAAGAGATTATAGCGTTTAATAAAAAGGATAGTAAAAGACGAATAAAATACGGACAAACATTAATTGAAGGGTCTGAAAAATCTGCTATAACGAAAGAAGAGTTTGAAAACGTAGTGCAAACGAGTCAAGAAAATGCAAGAAAAGAGCTAGATAGGTATTTAGTAGAAAAAGGTTTGGATGCTCTAGTTATGATTAATAACGATGAAGTCCTTCTATCAGCTGTAGCTGGTTATCCGGAATTAGCGGTTCCTGCTGGATATGATAAAAATGGAGAACCAATCGGTGTAGTGTTTGTAGGGAAACAGTTTGGTGAAAAAGAGCTTTTCAATATTGGATATGCGTATGAACAGCAGTCTAAAAATAGAAAATCACCTAGTTTATAAAAGATTATATGAAAAATAACTGGAATCCACCGAAATTATGTTGGGGGATTCCAGTTAAACGAATCTAACAATATGAAAAGAAAAAAAGGATTCTTCTCAATTAGTAAGAAAGATTGTCTATAGGAGTTCATAAAATGTAATATATTCAATTTCCATCCATTGAAGGGGGAGGTTAATTCTTAATGAATGAAGTAAAGAGTTTTTTTCGAAGTAGAGGGTTTCAACGGTTTCTCGTTTTAATAATAGTAGCGCTTGTATTATACGCATTAAAAAGTATGATTAATTTAATATTAATTACGTTTATACTGACGTTTTTAATGGATCGATTTCAACGTTTTATTTCAAGAAAATTGAAAGTAAACCGGAAAATTGTTATTGCATGTTTATATATAATACTAGTTTCCTTTATAGGCACAACGTTATATAAATATTTACCTGTGCTGACGATACAAATTTCACAATTAATTTATCAATTTAAACTATTTTTTCAAAATCCACCTGATAATGAAATCGTTAAATATGCACTTTCGACAATTAATGGGATGGAAGTATCAAAATATATAGAACAAGGTGTAGACGTCATATATCAATCAATAGCAAATATAGGGAAGGTAAGTTTACAAATATTATTATCTCTAATTTTAAGCTTGTTTTTCTTATTAGAAAAAGAGCGTATTATTACATTTACATCTAAGTTTAAAGATAGTAAGCTAAAGATCTTTTATAAGGAAATTGCATATTTTGGTGAAAGATTTGCAAGATCGTTCGGAAAGGTAATTGAAGCTCAGTTTTTAATTGCCGTTGTAAATTGTATTCTTACTGTCATTGCATTAATCGTTTTAGGATTTCCGCAGTTACTCGTATTAGCTGTTATGATTTTCTTACTAGGGTTGATTCCTGTTGCAGGTGTGATTATTTCTTTGTTTCCACTTTGTATCATTGCTTACAACGTAGGCGGGGTTATGTATGTACTATACATAATCGTGTTCATAACAGTCATCCATGCTCTTGAAAGTTATTTTTTAAATCCGAAGTTTATGTCTGCAAAAACAAATTTACCAATCTTTTATACATTTATGATTCTCATCTTCTCAGAGCATTTCCTCGGAATATGGGGACTTATTATCGGCATACCAATCTTTATCTTTTTATTAGATGTGTTTGATATAAATAATGAGGACACGACTGAAAGATAAGAAATGATAGAAAATCACTAAAAACCTTAATTCATAGGGGATGATCGAAATAAAAAGGCAATCNNGATTGCCTTTTTATTTCGATTAAAGAACTGGAGCCATTGTTTCTTTCAATACTTGAACAGAGTGATCGAATTTTAATTCTTCTTCTTCACTTAGTTCAACTTCTAAAATTTCACGAACACCGCCGCGATTTAAAACAGCAGGTACCCCGATATAAACATCTTTTTGACCGTACTGACCTTCAAGGTATGCTGATACTGTTAATACACTGTTTTCATTATTCAAGATTGCTTTCGTTACACGCAGTAGTGACATACCGATACCGTAGTAAGTTGCTCCTTTACGCTCGATAATATGGTACGCAGCGTCACGAACGTTTATGAAGATTTCATCTAAATCTTTTTGGTTATATGTGTTGTCTTTGTCAAGAAGCGTTTGTAGTTTTTGGATACCAACTGATACGTGACTCCAAACAGGAAGTTCTGTATCGCCATGTTCTCCAATAATATAAGCATGAATGTTGTGTGGACCAATATTGAAGTACTCACCTAACATATAGCGGAAACGAGCAGAATCAAGCGTTGTACCAGAACCGATTACTCGTTCTTTCGGTAAACCAGATTCTTTCCAAGTTACGTAAGTTAAAATATCAACAGGGTTTGTTGCGATTAAGAAGATGCCATCAAATCCACTATCCATAATACTGCGAACGATTTGTTTAAAGATTTTAGCGTTTTTTTCAACTAAATCTAAACGTGTTTCACCTGGCTTTTGTGGTAAACCAGCTGTAATGACTACAAGGTCAGCATCTTTACAATCTTCATAGCTACCTTTCCATACTCTAGTTGGAGCTGGTGCGAATGGAACAGCATGACTTAAATCCATTGCTTCTCCTTCAGCTTTTGCTTCATTTACATCGACTAAAACAAATTCTTCAGCTACAGCTTGGTTAATCATGCAGTAAGCATAACTACATCCAACTGCTCCTGTTCCTACTAATACAACACGGTTAATCCCTTTTTTCATTTCAAAATTCCTCGCAATTTCATTGATTTTATTATGTAAGATAATACGTCTTACTTCTATAGAGTCATATCTAGTTTATTACATTTTATAAAAGATATTCAAGTATTTGAAAATGTATCCGTATAATTCCTTGCCCAAAACATAGGAATGAAGGTAACCGAATATAATGCAGTAAAATCCTTTATAAAAGGGGAAAAGGACATGGAGCAGCCATTAACGATGGAAAGAATGCTTCATATTATTAATGTGGGGCTCGTGAAAACGAATAATCCAAAGCAGATTATTATTGCTGGCGCAGGAATTTCAGGGCTAGTTGCAGCATCGTTATTAAAAGAAGCAGGTCATAAAATAACAATTATAGAAGCGAATAATCGAATAGGCGGAAGAATATATACGATTCGTGAACCGTTTAGCGAAGGTTTATATTTTAATGCAGGGCCAATGAGAATTCCTGAAACTCACAAGTTGACTTTAGCTTACATTCGTAAATTTAAACTACCGTTAAATCTTTTTATTAATAAAACCTCTTTAGATATCATTTATACGAATCATATTAGAACGAGATTGAATGTGTTTGAAAACAATCCAAGTGTACTTAACTATCCAGTTGTAGAGAAAGAAAAAGGAAAAACGGCAGAAGAGTTAATGTTAGCAGTATTAGAACCAATACTTAATTTTATTAAAAAAGATCCTAATACAAACTGGATTATCGTTGAAAAAAAGTATAAGGCATACTCGCTTAGCTCATTTTTAACAGAGTATTACTCAGATGGTGCAATTGATATGATCGGGGTACTTCTTGATATGGAAGCGTATATGGGAATGTCCTTAATCGAAGTATTGCGTGAAATGATTTTTTTTACTTCAACAACGAAATATTATGAAATAACTGGTGGAATGGATAAGTTATCGAATTCATTCTTACCACAATTAAAGGAACATATTTTAATGCCGTATAAGGTTGAAAAAATCATACAAGAAGATAATAAAGTAATGATGCAAGTAAACAACGGAGAAACGCTAAAGGGGTTTATGATAACGGGGGACAGTGCGATTGTAACTATCCCATTCTCCGCTTTTCGATTCGTAGAAATCCAGCCGTATCACTTATTTTCCTATTTTAAGAGACGAGCAATTCGTGAATTAAATTATATTGCTGCAACTAAAATTGCGATAGAGTTTAAAAGTAGATTTTGGGAAAGAGTGGGGCAGTGTGGTGGGAAATCTATTACGGATTTACCGATACGTTTTACATATTATCCGAGCTATGGTATTCAGTCACCAGGGGCAGCTATCGTTATAGCAAGTTATACGTGGGCGGATGAGGCTTTAACTTGGGATAGTTTACCTAATAGGGAACGTGTTCGGTATGCATTAAATAATCTAGCACAAATATATGGAAATGTAGTTTATAGCGAATTTGTTACTGGTACATCATTTAGTTGGAGTAAGAATCCGTATTCTTGCGGAGCATTTACAGCTTTTGAACCAGGGCAAGAGCTAGAGTTATTTCCATATATGACATCACCGGCAGGAAAAGTCCATTTTGCTGGTGAGCATACAACGTTAACACATGGATGGATGCAAGGAGCGATTGAATCTGGAGTTAGAGTTGCCCATGAAGTAAATGAACAGTGAATCTGTTATATTTACAAATGGGCATTCTTTTAATAAAATGATAAATATAAATCGTAATTATTACGCTTTGAATACATTTGAAGTAAAGAAATGGATGGTCGATTAAATGAATAAAGTGGAGATTCATATATTAGGTGGTTTTTTAGGTAGTGGAAAATCAACATTATTACAAAATTTATTGTTAGCAGAGAAACAGAAGAATAGAAAAGTTGCAGTATTAATGAATGAAATTGGTGAATACTCGGTAGATACAGATATTATTGGAAAAGAGAATGTTTTAAGAGAACTTCTTAAAGGCTGTATTTGTTGTACGTTAAAAGAAGAGCTTGAAATACAATTACATTCGTTATATCAACAAGAAAGACCAGATGTAATTTATATAGAAACGACAGGTGTTGCGCATCCAATTGAAGTGTTAGATGCGTGTGTTTCACCAATTTTAGCACCTTTCCTGGAAGTGAAATCCATTGTAGTCGTTTTAGATGCAGTAAGATGGTTAAACCGAAGTATATTAAGTGCAAATGTACAACAGCTACTGCATGAGCAACTGAAATTTGGTAGTCACATTCTTGTTAATAAAGCAGATTTACTAACAGATGAAGATAAGAACATAGTACTTGAAGAAGTAAAGGCAATAAATGATCATGCGAAATTGTATGAAACAAAGTATTGTAATATATCTTTAAAAGATATTGAAGAAGCTGAATTTACAAATGATGAGGAACATGAGACATTACATGTCAAACAGCATTTACATATACAAACGATGACATATCAATTTACGAAACCGATTGATCAAGACAAATTATATGAATGGCTTTCGAATTTACCAGATAGTATTTATCGTGTGAAAGGTTTTGTGAAATTCCATGGAGATAAATACCCTCACCTATTCCAATATTCGTTCGGAGTACCAACTTTATTGGAACAAGATTTCGGTTTCCCAACAAACTTGGTAGTAATAGGAGAAGGACTAGATAAGAAACAATTGGCTGAAGGATTAGAGAAAGTAGAACTTAACTCTAATTAAGATAAAAAGACTAACTTGAAAAATGAAGTGAACCCCGAAA
>NZ_NVAP01000059.1 GCF_002567495.1 Bacillus cereus
ATAAATTGAAAAAAGGCACCTTGGGGTGTCTTTTCTTTTTGCATTAAAAAATAGATAAAAAAATAACGGATTGGGTATTCCGTTATTTCTCTTGTACATACATTTCTTTTGAATTCTCTTCGACTTCTTTTATCATCTTTTCCGTTAGTCCACCCTCGTAGCCTTCCATATCTTCAGCAAACCTTTCCTTCACTTCGTCAGGAAACTCAACATAAAAGATTTCAGTCATATCTGTAATTCTTAATGCAATCATAATTGGAACAAGGTGAAGCATGTTCACATTTGTTTTCTTCATGTTTACAAAATCATTTATTGTTGCTACCCGAATACCAGTCAAACAACTTAAATCTCCTTGCGACATTCCCCCTTTCTTTTAGCAGTTCACCCAATTTATTAACAACAAGATGCGGTGTGTTCTCTAATAGTCCAGTAACGACCGAATTCGTATTTTGATTTAGTAAATCACGATGCATTCCTAACCTCCTTAATTACGTAATATCATTATATATAGAGGTAATATTTTTGGAAACAAATAGAAATTATAATGTAATAAAATTTGTTTTGCTCATCTAACTCATTAATTAGAAAGTCGGAGGAAGGCGCCTTAAGGTGGTCTTTTTTATGAAGGATCCGTTTAAAAACTAAAAATAAAAGAACCT